>VBOL01000291.1 GCA_005887945.1 Nitrospirota bacterium | reverse complement strand
TATTACGGTTGAGCGGGATACGGATGCACAGACGGCGGCACGTATCATGAGGGATCGTGGTATCGGCAGCCTGTTCGTGACGAATGGGAAGGAGATCGTCGGCATCCTCACGGATACCGATATGGTCCGGCGGGTGGTAGCGGCTGGAGCCGACACCCACAAGCCAACAGCCGAACAGATTATGTCGGCCCCTATCTTGACGATCGAGGAGAATAAGACAGTGTTAGATGCCAACGATCTGATGGCCCAAACGCATATCCGCCATCTCGGCGTGACTCAGGGTGGCAAACTGGTCGGCATGATTTCTGTGCGCGACCTCGTGGTGTTCTTGACGAATCTCCCGAGGAAGTGATCCGATGGCCTTCCCAATACAGCGGCTCCGGCGGCTGCGACAGCATGAGGCATTTCGCCGCATGGTACGGGCGACGAGCCTTGCCCCGTCCGACTTTATCTATCCGCTGTTTGTCGTCGAAGGGCGAGATCGGCGGGAGGAGATCACCTCCATGCCGGGCCAATTCCGGCTCTCGGTCGATCTCTTGGTGAAAGAAGCCAGTGAGATTGCGGCCTTGGGGATCCCCGCTATCATCCTCTTTGGGATTCCTGACCGAAAAGATGATCGGGGGAGTTCGGGGTTTGATCCGAATGGCATCGTGCAGCGGGCCGTCAAAGCGGTGAAGGACCAGGTTCCGGGGCTGATGGTCGTGACCGACGTATGCATCGACGAATACACCGATCACGGCCATTGCGGAATCGTCAAGGACGGTCGCATTCTCAATGATGAAACGTTGGAGTGTCTCCGTGCGATGGCCAGGACCCATGCGCAAGCGGGGGCCGACATGGTGGCGCCGTCCGATATGATGGATGGGCGGGTGGCGGCGATCCGGGCGGAACTGGATCAGGCGGGTTTTCCAGAGCTGCCGATCATGGCCTATGCCGCCAAATTTGCGTCCTGCTTGTATGCACCGTTTCGGGATGCGGCGTGTTCGAGTCCTCAATTCGGCGATCGGCAGTCATACCAGATGGATCCCGCCAACTGCCGGGAAGCACTTCGGGAGATCGCCCTCGATGTCGAAGAAGGAGCCGACATCATCATGGTGAAACCGGCACTGCCGTATCTCGACATCATTGCCGCGGCCAGAGCGCAGATGTTGTTGCCGGTGGCGGCCTATCAAGTGAGCGGGGAGTACAGCATGATCAAAGCGGCCGCCAACGCTGGCTGGCTCGACGAATCGCGGGCCATGATGGAATCGTTGCTCTCGATTAAGCGGGCCGGAGCAGGTCTCATTCTGACGTACTTTGCCAAAGACGCAGCGCGCCTCCTCCGCTGACGACCATGCTGAAAGTGACGCGTGGGCTGTGGGGTGAGTGTCCACGTGCCTATCCGGTCGCCACGATCGGCAATTTCGACGGCCACCACCTGGGCCATCGAGCGCTGCTGCAGACAGTGGTCGAGACGGCCCAGAAGGCACAGGGGACTGCGCTCGTGCTGACCTTCGAACCACATCCGGTAAAAATCCTTGCACCCCGCGTCGATTTTCGCTTCCTCACCAGTCCGGAGGAAAAGCTTGCGCACCTCGAAGCCGCGGGAATCGATGAAGTGGTCTTCCTGGACTTTACCCCCACCTTCGCGGCGATG
Source organism: Nitrospirota bacterium (assembly GCA_005887945.1). Classification (GTDB taxonomy): domain Bacteria; phylum Nitrospirota; class Nitrospiria; order Nitrospirales; family Nitrospiraceae; genus Palsa-1315. The sequence goes on along the minus strand of VBOL01000291.1, from coordinate 36,257 downwards.
AGCCCGGATCAATTTGCCGAAGACATCCTGCATCGCTCTCTCGCCCTGTCTGAACTGTTCGTGGGCAATCATTTTGCGTTTGGGAAGGGCCGGGCAGGGCATATCGATGACCTCGTGCGTCTTGGCGGGCAGTACGGCTTCCTCGTGCATCCCGTGACTCCCGTGATGATTGAGGGGGACGTGGTGAGTTCAAGCAGGATTCGCCAGCTTATTCAGGCAGGAAATATGGAGCGGGTTACCACATTGCTTGGACGCGTCTATGGGATTCGAGGCACCGTTGTGCACGGGATGCAACAGGGGCAGGCGATGGGCTGGCCTACGGCCAATCTGCGCGTCCCGGCTGATCGCGTCGTGCCGCCCGATGGAGTCTATGCCGCGCGGACTGTCCATGGTACTCAGACCTATGATGCGATTGGCTACATTGGGACCAGGCCGACCTTTGGAGCGGGCGAGCGGCTGATCGAAGTCAATCTTTTGGATCAGACCGGTGATCTCTATGGCCAGGAGATCTCAGTGCAATTTGTGGCACGGATACGCGGCGATCGCACCTTTGCATCTGCCGATGAGCTGTCGAAGCAAATTGCCCGTGATGTGGAGCAGGCTCGCAGCAGCTTGCGGCGTATTCAGCAAGGAGTTCAGTAACCATGGCCCTTGAGACTACGGTCCTGAGGCCGTCATCCAGGTCCTTCGCACGACCGGCGTTGTTGACCCATCTTGTTCGAACGGTGCGTGAGCACCAGCTGTTTATTCCCGGTCAGCACCTGCTCGTGGCGGTGTCGGGCGGGCCCGACTCGGTCGCGTTGTTGTCTCTCCTCCACCACCTGGCCTCCTCCTGGCGGCTCAGGCTAACAGCGGTCCATTGTAACTATGGGCTGCGCGGAGTGGAGTCCGACGGTGACGAGTCGTTTCTCAAAACCTTCTGCCGGGAACGACAGCTGTCTCTTGTCATTCATCGACCCAAGCTGGTCAAGCGACGACAGCGCTCATCGCTTCAAGCCGCGGCCCGCGACGCGCGCTATGACTTCATGAAGCAATTGGCTCACGAGGTAGGGGCGGACTGTATTGCGGTCGGTCATACCGCCAATGACCAGGCGGAAACGGTGCTCATGTGGCTGTTGCGGGGGGCGGGAATGGCAGGGTTAGCCGGGATGCCATACGCCCGTGAAGACAGGATTATTCGTCCTCTTCTCGCAGCCACCCGCGAGGAAGTGGTGGCATATTTGGATCATGAGGGGCTGACCTATCGTCGTGATTCGAGCAATGAGAAGCCGCTCTATCATCGCAATCGGATCAGGAAGGAACTCCTTCCTGTCATCACGGGGTTGACGCCGGCTGCCGTTCGTGTGTTACAGCGGCAGGCGGACTTGCTACGCGAGGACGAACAATACCTGGAGCAAATTACAAATGAGCTGGTGCGCACACGTGTCAGCCATGAGTCCAGAGGCGTGCAACGAGTCGGTCGCCAGGCCCTCATCGAGTTGCCGGTTGCGCTTCAGCGGCGTCTCGTTCGGTCAATCCTGCGGACCTACGAAGAAGTGGGGCGCGCCAGCAGCCTCCGCGTAGTGGAGTCAGTTCGCCGTGTCTTCCTCAAGGGAAGGAGCGGGGCCCGGCTGTCTTTGAAGCAGGTCCTCGTGACTCTAGATCAGGGGTCGGTGCGATTTAGCCGAAGTGCAGGAGGAGGTCACGAGCATGAGACTGGTTCAGGGCAAAGGAAGAGGGAGGTCCTGCCGCTTCCAGTACCTTCAACGGTTTATTGGGCTAGAACGAATCAGCAAATTCAGGTACAACTCATGACTCGTCGTGCTGCCGAGGAGATGGGCAGGGCTCCTTCTCAAGGACTAGTATTGTTCGATGCTGACCGGTTTTCGGAGCCATTGTCGGTTCGGGCTTGGCAAGCCGGCGATCGATTCTCTCCCCATGGGATGAAGGGGAAGCGCAAGAAGCTGCAGGATTTCTTTATCGATAGGAAGGTTCCTCGACACGAACGTGGGAATGTTCCATTATTGGTGGCGCCCGAGGGAATTCTCTGGATAGTGGGAATGCGGCAAGATGAGCGCTTCGTCGTTTGTGGTAGGACGACACGTTGTTTGGTTGTTTCGGTGACCAACCAGGTGTCAGAGAAGGAGTGAGGGAGCATGGAACGGATCTTCGGTCGGCCGATCGTGACGCAGGAAGAAATGCATGCCCGGATTCGCGAGCTGGGCAAGCAGATCACGACCGATTATACAGGGAAGGATTTCGTCTTGGTGGGAGTGTTGAAGGGGGCCTATGCCTTCTATGCTGATTTGGCTCGCGCAATCAGAATTCCCATGCGGGTCGACTTTCTTATGGTGACGAGTGACGGGTCTCGGACAAAAACATCCGGCAAGGTTAAAATGGTGACCGAGCTGACCGAGGACATCAAGGGTAAAGACGTCTTGCTGGTGGAAGACATCGTCGATTCCGGACTGACGGCCCAACACTTGGTCAAGACCTTGGCGAAAAAGAAGCCTCGGTCGATTAAAATCTGCACCTTACTGAGTAAGCCAGATCGTCGGACCATCAATGTCGCCATCGACTATGTGGGGTTCAAGATTCCGAATAAGTATGTGGTCGGGTATGGGCTCGATTACCAGCAGAAGTACCGGAACCTTCCCTATCTGGCTGTCTTGGATATGGAGGGAGATCAAGAGTAAGGCTTTGGCCACACGGTTGTCAGTATGAATGCACCTGTGGTAACATTACTCACGTTCGCGGTTTTTCTGACCGTTTGAGCGTGCCATCCACAAGGAGAACTGGATGAATTCCAGGACAAAGAATATACTTTTCTGGGTCGTCGTTGGCCTCTTCATGATTTTGCTGTTCAACCTGTTCAGCGTGCCGCATCATGAGCCTGAAGAAGATGTGATTTTTAGCGAGTTCATGACCAAACTCGACAAGGGAGAGGTCGAGCGGGTCATCATCAAAGCCAGCCACATCAGCGCCGTCCTGAAAGACAAGACCCGTATTCGAACCTACTCGGTGGAATATCCTGAATTGGTGCAGGTCTTGCGGGATCGGGGGGTGCAGATTGAGGCGAAGCCACCGGATGAAAGCCCTTGGTACATTACGTTCCTTGTGACCTGGGGGCCGTTTGTACTGTTCCTGGGGTTGTGGTTCTTCTTGATGCGGCAAATGCAGATGGGGGGCAATAAGGCGCTCTCATTCGGGAAGAGCCGTGCTCGTCTGCTGACGGAGGAGCGTAAGAAGGTGATGTTCTCTGACGTTGCAGGTATCGATGAAGCCAAGGACGAAGTGCTCGAGATCATCGAGTTTCTTAAGGATCCGCGCAAGTTCCAAAAGCTCGGCGGCCGCATTCCCAAGGGTGTCTTGATCGTCGGTCCTCCCGGTACAGGGAAAACGCTGCTGGCCAAGGCCATTGCCGGTGAAGCCAGTGTACCGTTTTTCAGTATCAGCGGATCGGATTTCGTGGAAATGTTTGTCGGCGTCGGAGCGTCCCGTGTTCGCGATCTCTTCGAGCAAGGGAAAAAACATGCTCCCTGCATTATCTTTATCGACGAAATCGATGCCGTTGGTCGGCTTCGTGGAGCAGGGTTGGGCGGAGGTCATGACGAGCGTGAACAGACACTCAATCAATTGCTCGTTGAGATGGATGGATTTGATACGACAGAAGGTGTGATCTTGGTCGCTGCGACCAACAGGCCGGATGTCCTCGACCCTGCCTTGCTCAGACCGGGGCGTTTTGATCGGCAAGTCGTGGTCAATCGACCGGATTTGCGTGGCCGTGCTGAAATTCTCAAGGTGCACACGAAGAAAGTTCCGATCGCGACAAATGTGGAGCTGGAAAAAATCGCACGCGGCACGCCGGGATTTTCAGGGGCCGACCTGGAGAACTTGGTCAACGAAGCGGCACTCTGGGCTGCGAGACTAAACAAGAAGGAAGTGGAAGTCATCGACTTCGAGATGGCCAAAGACAAAGTGCTGATGGGGGCTGAACGGAAGAGTCTGATCTTGAGCGACGAGGAGAAACGGACGACGGCCTATCATGAAGCCGGGCACGCGCTGATCGCCAAGCTGATTCCTGGAACGGATCCCGTGCATAAAGTGACGATTATTCCTCGGGGCCGTGCCTTGGGCGTGACGATGCAGCTCCCCACCGATGACCGGCATGGCTATTCGAAGGTGTATTTGTACAATCAACTCGCCATCCTCATGGGAGGGCGTGTAGCGGAAGAGTTGGTCTTGAAGGACATGACGACTGGAGCGGGGAACGATCTCGAGCGGGCGACGGATCTCGCGAGGAAGATGGTCTGTGAATGGGGCATGAGCGAAAAGATGGGCCCCCTGACGTTCGGCAAACAAAACGAACAGGTTTTTCTTGGGCGAGAGCTCGGGAGCCAGCGCGACTTCAGTGATCAAATAGCCATGGAGATCGACCAGGAAGTTAAACGGCTTGTGACGGAAAACTATGAGCGGGCGAAGCGGCTGCTCACGGAAAACATGGCCAGTCTGAAGGGTTTGGCGGAAGCACTCTTGGAGAAAGAAGTGCTCGACGGGCCTGATATTGATCACATCATCATGCAGTCCACATCTCAAGCGGTTCCTGCCTAAATTCTGCATCGTTGGTCCCGGGACACCATTTCAGGGCATTGGAGTCCCGGGGCAGTACATCTGAAAGACGATAGGCGAGAAGGGAGTCCTTCTCGCGAGTGGTGTGTTGTGACGTGTACCCTATACGGCCACGATAGGTGGCGGTCTTGTGTCGCGTGGCGGATACCTCATATGGAGGCACGTTTGGTGTTAGAACCGAGGACATTGACACGACAGGCGAAAGATCGGCTGATCGAATTCCCCGACCGACCGTTAATTATGGGCGTAGTGAATGTGACGCCGGATTCGTTCTTCGACGGTGGCCGCTATTTGGATGCAGAAGCCGCTGTGGCCCATGCTGTCCGGTTAGTAGAAGAAGGGGCGGATCTGTTGGATGTCGGCGCAGAGTCGACGCGTCCCGGTGCCGATGTCGTGAACGAGGCAGAAGAGCGTCGTCGTGCGATTCCCGTTGTGACGGCAGTTGTAAAAGCCGTCACCGTTCCAGTCTCAATCGATACCTCAAAAGCTGCTGTTGCACGCGCGGCCCTCGACGCGGGGGCGGTTCTCGTAAACGATGTCACGGCTTTACGGGGCGACCCCGCCATAGTCGATGTGGTCGCCAGAACGGGAGCCGGAATCGTTCTGATGCATATGTACGGTACGCCGCGTACGATGCAACAGGCCCCCCGCTACGACGATGTGGTCGGCGAGATCTCAGATTTTTTCGAGGAACGAATCCGTTTCGCGATGGCACATGGCATTGTACGAAGACAAATCATTCTTGATCCGGGTATCGGATTTGGTAAGCTGCTGGTACATAACCTTACGCTGTTAGCCCAATTGCGCCATTTCGCGCAGTTTGAATGTCCATTGTTGGTCGGTGTCTCACAGAAAGCATTCCTCGGGCAGCTCGTGGATCGTCCTGTACAGGAGCGGCAATGGGGTACGGCGGCGGCGGTGGCGATGGCAGTGGATCGTGGGGCTGGAATCCTTCGCGTCCACGACGTGAGGGCGATGAAGGATGTGGTGCAGGTGACAGCGGCGATTAATCGACAGACGACCGTTTCCATGAAAGCACAACATGCGTAAATTGTTCGGTACCGATGGGGTCCGAGGGGTCGCTAATCTCGATCCGATGACCAGCGAAATAGCGATGCAACTGGGTCGAGCCGCGGCACATTTGTTTATGCGCCGATCCGGACGCCATCAGATCGTGATCGGCAAGGACACCCGCATCTCCGGCTATATGTTGGAGTCGGCGTTGACCTCGGGGATTTGCTCGATGGGTGTCGATGTGTTGCTGGTCGGTCCGATGCCGACGCCGGCGATTGCATTCTTGACGAGGAGCCTTCGTGCCGATGCAGGGGTGGTGATCTCAGCCTCGCATAATCCCTACCAGGATAACGGCATCAAGTTTTTCTCCAACGACGGGTTCAAGCTGCCCGATGAGATGGAATCTCGCATTGAGAGGCTCATCGTCTCGAACGAGATTGCCCATCTAAGGCCGACGGCCGACGCCATCGGGAAAGCCTATCGAATCGATGATGCCGAGGGGCGTTACATCGAGTTCGTCAAACGGTCTCTCCCGAAGGAGCTGGACTTTCAGGGGATCAACGTGGTGGTCGATTGTGCCAATGGCGCAGCCTATAAGGTCGCGCCAACGGTGTTGCGCGAACTCGGGGCGAAGGTCGAAGTGATCGGCAATAAGCCGGACGGGATGAATATCAATGCCGGCTGTGGCGCGGTGCATCCCGCATTGCTGCAGAAGGCGGTCCGCGAGCACGGGGCTCATCTCGGAGTGGCGCTGGACGGGGATGCCTATCGCGCCATCTTCGTCTGCGAACAGGGACGCGTCGTGGACGGCGATCATATTATGGCGATGTTGGCGCTCGATATTCATCGCCAAGGGCAACTGGCGAAGCAGACGGTGGTGGGGACCGTCATGAGCAATTTCGGATTGGAGCTTGCCATGACCAAAGCGGGTATCGTCTTCGCGCGGACTGCCGTCGGTGACAGATATCTGCTCGAACGGATGTTGGCCGAGGGATATAACTTTGGAGGGGAGCAGTCGGGGCATTTCATTTTCCTGGATCATAATACGACCGGGGACGGCTTGATTTCAGCGTTGCAAATCTTGTCGCTGATGAAGCGAACGGAGAAGCCCTTGTCCGAGTTGGCCCAAGCCATGACGGCGGTGCCACAAGTATTACTCAACGTGAATGTGACGAAGAAGCCGAACCTCGACACAGTCCCCGAACTCCAACGCGCGATCCAAGAAAGTGAACAGCGTCTCAACGGCAGCGGACGCGTGTTGGTACGCTACTCCGGGACCGAACCGCTCTTGCGGGTGATGGTCGAGGGTGAGCGAGATGACCAGATTCGTGAAGTGGCCAATCATCTTGTCGACGTCGTCAAGATTCATCTGGGTTAGAGTCGTCGCCCCCCATTGAGGGAGGCTCATGCTGCCGTCCCTCACCGTTGCCTTCATCGCTGGGCTCCTCGTCGGATCGCAGATTCCCTATTTCCCCCTGTCCGTGTCGTTCCTGCTCCTCCTCGTTGCGCTAGGCACCGTCGTCCTCGAACGACTCAATCGGTTCTCCGTCCGCCAAGCGACGTGGTTTTACGGAGCACTTTTAGTGGGAGTCGTCTATTGGAGTGTGGCCGTCAACCTGGCTGCCCATGACCCGATGGGCGAGCAGTCGTCCGATGCGGTGATCGAGGTGACTGGTCGAATCGTGGCACCCGTGCAACAGGCGCCAGACAGACTTGTCATGATCATCAGGTCGGACGATTCTATCGATGCATCGGGAGCGTCTAGACGTGTCCGGCTGACCTGGCGCACTCCTGAACGAATATTCTTCCAGGGCGATCGGGTCCGCTTTCGAGGGATGTTGCGCCGTCCAAGCGGGTCATTGAATCCTGGTGGGTTCGACTATGCGGTCTATCTTGAGCGGCATGGGATTGATGCGATAGCCACGGTGACCGGATCCGGGGCAGTGCAGTTTCTTGAGTCTGGGCGTGCGCATGCCTGGTGGGCGATTTGGAATCAATTTGATCGGTGGAGAGGCAGTATCCGTCTTGCCGCGTTGCAAACCATTCCCCAGCCTGCACTGGGACTATATGTGGGCATCATCATCGGTGATCGAGGGTATTTGGACCCGGATCTGCGTGATCAGTTCATGGTGACCGGGACGGTCCATCTCCTTTCTATTTCAGGGAGCCACTTGGGCCTCGTCGCTCTGCTCATCTTCGCGGTCGTCAGATGGACGATGATTCTGTTGCCTGCCGATTGGCTTCTTGCGCTGTCTCGGAGAATCACGCCGACTCGCATGGCCGCTGTCTGTACGCTCCTTCCTGTCGCAGGCTATGCCTGCCTGGCCGGGGCAGAACTGGCAACGATGCGGTCGTTGCTGATGGTGACTGTGGGGCTGAGTGCGATCTGGCTCGGCCAGGAGCGCCGTATGTTCCATGCCCTCTCTGCCGCCGCGGTGGGGATTTTGCTGCACGATCCTCAGGCGCTATTCGATATCTCCTTTCAGCTCTCATTTTTGTCCGTCATCGCCATTGCCGGGTGGTTCTCCTGGCCGACCGCGGCTGAATTGGTGGAGCTGCCGAACGAGGCGTCGTTCCTGAAAACCTGCGCCCGATGGGGGAGAGACTCTGTGGTCATGAGCGGGGTGGTCACCGTAGTGACCCTTCCTCTTGTTGCGTACTATTTCAATCAATTGCCCTGGCTCGGTCTTTTCACCAATGTGGTGGCCGTTCCCGTGATGGGGATTCTGCTGGTTCCGATCGGACTTGGTGCCGGAATTTGGCAGATCGTGGTTGGGGGAACCATCCTGCCCCTGGCTTCGCTGAATCAGTGGTTCCTCGAGTACTTTGTGGCTGCGATCCGTCGGGTATCGATGATACCGGGAGGGGAATGGCATGTCGCGGCCCCTTCCGCTCTCACCATAGTGTTATTTTATGGCTGTCTTGTATTGCTGTGGCAGCGAGTGGGCCGCGCGGCGTTCCGATTGGCAGCAAGCACCGGAGTATTATTGGTATTGCTGTGGTGGGCCTGGTCCCCACGAATCTTTCTTGATGGGGATCACTTCCGAGTCACGTTTCTGGACGTCGGGCAAGGTGATAGCGCGGTCGTTGAGTTGCCTGATGGACAGGTGGTGTTGATCGACGGAGGGGCGGCGTATGAGCGGTTCGACATGGGCCGTGGGGTGGTGGCTCCGTTTCTCTGGAACCGGGGGATTCATGCCATTGACCATGTCATTGGCACACATCCCCAACTTGATCATGTCGGAGGTCTTGCCTGGGTGGTCCGTCATTTCATCGTCAAGCGCTATTGGGGGTCGGGAGAGACCCGCGAAGAACTGTTCTATCGACGATTGCAGCAGTCACTGGCCGATCAAGGGCTACAAGAACAGGTAGCCAGAGAAGGACAGGAGATCGTGTCGTCCGGTTCCTGTCGGATGGTGGTCCTCAACCCACCAGCGGGCGAGCAACTCGATGTGCCGCTCCACGATAACCATGTGGGTGGACATGTGTTGAATAATCGTTCAGTGGTGACGCGTCTGACTTGTGGTAATCATACGATGCTCTTCGCTGCGGATGTCGAGCGAGATGGCTTGTCACGAATGACCCGCACACCATCTCACGGTCCGATCGAGGTCCTCAAGGTGCCTCATCACGGGGCGGTGAGCTCGTTGAATCGTGACTGGTTGGCATCGTTGCATCCCCAGTATGCCGTATTTTCCGCTGGTCGCCATAATCCCTACAGACACCCGGCCGCGGACGTTCTCGATGCCTACGCGTCAGAAAGCAGTACGGTGTTACGAACCGACCGTGACGGCGGGGTGTGGTTTACCGGGGCAGTTTCTGACGCGATGCTCCACGTACATCGAGCGAGCGAGTTGCTGTGGCAGCCGACGAATAGCGCCTCGTGTCTGTGGGCCTGCGAACAGGTGAACTGGGCTCGGATTTGGAATCAATGGCGTGACCCTCATTGACCACCGTTTGGGCCGCATGGGGTTGACCTACGTTACCGGAACACAGTTGCTGATTTTCAGGTGAATCCGAGCAAGTGAAAAAGTGCACATTTCACGTCTTGCAAGGCGATTTTCGTCTCTCCTGTCGCTCCCAGTGAAGGTTTCATAGCATAAGACCTCAATTTTATTCATCTTTCATCACTTGCTAGCAAGGCATAGCATGTGCAGTCACTCGTGCTGGCTTAGCATATGTGTGTCTATTTTTTTTAAGGGAGCGAGGGTATGCCAAATCTCGTACGAATCGTGATTCAGTTACCCGTCGATCTCAAAACCCAGCTCGATAAGCTAAAACAGCAGGGGTACACAACTAGTGGCTTCATCAGGGCCATGTTGGAACGGGAGTTTGCCAAAATGGAGGAGAAGCCTGTGACGCCTTTTCCAGTTGGTAAACGAGTGAATATCCGATAGCGGTCGTGACACGTCTGAGCATTAGAGAGAGAGACTGGGGGGGAAGTGACGCGGTTAACCGATCTTATTCGAGGACAATCGAGTCAGGAAGCCGTTGGTCCCGATGTGAAAAGCTCCACTCGCCTTCTTGCGCGGACCGACCTCCCTATTCCACATTCCACGTCCTCACCGTCTGTTGCGGAGATTGATTGGTATCGGCGTGCATGCCATGAGCTTCAGGGAGTCAAGCGTGCGGTTCAGACGAGGCAGCCTTGGACGCTCGATGAATTAGCCCGGATCGCATCCGGCGTCGTGGCGTCTATTGGAGCCAATGACAAGTTGGTTCAGATGGTTCTGCAGCAAGATGCCGGAGACTATCTCGTCAGAAATGCCGTGAGCGTCGCAATCGTGAGTGTGAAGATTGCGGAAGCGCTCCGATACGAGTCGGCGAAGCTCGAACAGGTTGCGTTAGCGGGATTGCTGCACGATCTCGGTATGTTCGCCCTGCCGGACTCTCTGGTGTACAAGATCGAGGCGTTGACGGAAGAAGAACTCCAGTACGTAAGGGAGCATCCACAGCAGGGAGCCCGCCTGTTCAAGGATGTCGGAGAAGCCTATCCATGGGTGGGGAGGGTGATCCTCCAAGAGCATGAGCGATGGAATGGCAGCGGTTATCCCAACCGGCTGACTGGTGATCAGATCGATGAGATGGCCCTCGTCATCGGGCTGGCAGACGTCTTTGACGCTCTGATGAATTCACGGCCCTATCGGATTGGCGTGTCGCCCCATCGGGCGATCCGTGCGCTGCTCGTAAACGGCAAGACGGTGTTTCCATATCATCTTCTGAAGGCTTTGGTCGACCAACTCTCGATCTATCCGTTAGGCACGACCGTTCGTCTGAACACCGGCGAGATCGGAGTTGTGTCTCAGTTAAATCGGCAGTACCCGCTCCGTCCGATCTTGCAAGTCTCGCAACAGGCTGTATCAGCTCACGTACCGGTATCGAAGACGGTAGATTTACGAACCGCGGCCTCCGTACACATTGTGGAAGTAGTGCCCATCGGTTGATCCGTAATAGGAGAATAGGAGATGAGGCCGTGCGACAGCTAATACCCCGATATCTCATTGGTCTTCTGGGTGCTGGTGCGGTTCTCGCTGTGGCGTTTCTCGGGTGCCACAATCCGGCCAGCTCGTCTTTGCCACCGTCGGCAATCAGCCCCTCCGGGACTGCGGTCCCACCGTTGCCGAAGGGAGATGTCTATGCTGATGAAACCGTCCCGACCTCGGAAACGCCCATCGAAACGGGTGACACGCTTGAGCTGGTGATTCGTCGTGGTGCCGGCGAGGAGAAGTTCGCCAGCGTCGTGCGGGAGAACGGGAAGATTTCAGTCGGATTTATGGAAGTGGATGTCGGGGGCATCACGGCTGCAGCGGCGGAAGCCCGTGTCCGGGAAGCCGCAGTGCCCTATATGCGCGAGCCGCGCGTGCAGGTCCTGCTGAAGAAAAAAGTCTTGAAGGTCAAACGCGTCTTCGTGTTTGGGGATGTGAAGAAGCCAGGGATGGTTCCCATGCCGAGACACATGACCGTGCTTCAAGCTCTTGCGGCCGCCGATATGTATCAGGAAACGGCGGTGATGGAGGAAGTCCGGGTCATCCGAGGTGGCGACCTCGCAAAGCCGCGCATTCTCATGGCCGATCTCGCGCGCGCGTTTACCTATGGCGATTTGACGAGGAATCTCGCGCTGGAGGAAAACGACATCGTATTTGTACCGCGCGAACATCTGGGCGACGCCTCTGAAGCTGGAAAAAAGATCATGCCGATCATCCAGGCTGCGATCATGCCGCTCTATCCGGCGTTCATTTTTAATGCAGTGTTGGGGCGATAATAGTCATAGGCAAGATAAGAGAAGGACGCTAATCCGATGGCCCAATACGAACTCAACGTCATCGACTACTGGTTGATCGTTAAAAAGCGGAAGTACCTCATTCTACTGGCGGCAGGGCTGGTGGTGTTGTTCACGTTTCTGTTTTCTGAAATCTTCAAGCCGAATCCCCTATATGAAGCGTCTGCGCGGGTAAAGTTCGATCGAACGAGCACCGTGGCCCAACAGTTGATGGAAACCATGTCCTACTCCAACGCCAACGACCTCAACTCCCAGACCGAGTTTATCCGGGGGTTCCCCGTGATGGAGCGCGTGGCGATGGAATTAGGTCTAGTACCCGCAAATGTGGCGCAGGACGAAAAGCGATCGGCCACCTACCTCAACAAGGTGTATAACCTCGGTCAGGAAATCAAAACGCAGCGGGAAGGCGATACGAACATTATCCGCATTACGGCCACCTCGGGTCAACCAGAGATGGCAGAGAAGACGGCCAACTCAGTGGCCAATGCGTATCGGTTTGAAAATATCATGACCCGGAACCGTCTCGTCATGGAGTCGCAACGGTTTGTCGAGGAACAGCTGGCTGAGCTTGAACAGCAGTTGAACAATGCGGAAGAAGCGCTGAGGGCGTTTAGGGAACGGGAAGGGCAGGTCTTCCTGACCGATGAGGCGCGCGCCGCGCTGGAGACATTCACCAAGCTGGAAGAGCAGCATAATGAAGTGACGCGAAAGCGGGCGGAGGGGGAACGGCAGATCTCGGTGCTCAAGCGAACCGATGCGGTGATTGGGAACCAAACCGGTCGGATCTTCACGGAGGAACAGAATGCGCTGCTCACGATCCTGAATCAGCGCCTCCTTGATCTCCTCCAGGAACGAAATACCCTCCTGATCAACTACACAACGGATCACCCGCAAGTCCTGGAGCAGCAGAAGAAGATCGATAACGTCAGAGCCGAGATGCTTCTTGAGCTCCGAGCCAAGCTCAAGACCATGCAAGACCGAGAAACTACGCTTCTGGATCAGCGCGATCACTATCGGAACCGGTATTTACAGTTCCCGCGAGCGGCGATTGAGATGAGTCGCCTTGAGCGTAATGTGAAAGTCAACGCGGATTTGTTGGCGACGCTCAAGGGCAAGCATCAAGAACTGCAAATCAAGAGTGCGGAACGGATCGAAGAGGTGACGATTGTAGCGCCGGCCATCATACCCAGTGCACCGATCAATGCGCCCAACACGGGGCTGAACCTTATGGTTGGCTCTCTCATGGGGGTCTTTCTCGGGATCGTCTTAGCCTTTGCGCGGGAATCGTTCGATACGTCGATCGGTACCATCGAGGGGGTCGAAGAATTTCTCAAGGTGCCGGTCCTCGGCGTCATCCCGCAGTTCGACGGTAAGGAAATGGAGAAAGCCGCTCGCGCGAGGCTTCCAGCCCATGCCTCTGCATCGACCGTGGAAAATTTCTCGAAACTCATTTGCCTAATCGATCCGAAGTCTGTCCTGTCCGAGAGTCTGCGGTCGCTGCGGGCGAATATTCAATTCGCCAGCATGGATCGGAAGGTCAAATCCGTCCTCTTCACCAGCGCGGGCCTTGGAGAAGGCAAGAGTACCTGTGTCACCAATCTGGCGATCATGCTCGCCCAGGAAGGGCAGCGGGTACTGCTCGTCGACGCAGACCTTCGGAGGCCGATTGTGCATCAGCGGTTGGGTCTGGAGCGGGTCCCCGGCCTGGCGGATGCCTTGGTGGGCAGTACCTCTTGGCGCAGTCACGTGCGATCCGCGACGGATCTGATGCTCGGGCCGATGGGAGCAGATCGGGTGATGAGCACGCCGGGGCTGGACAATCTGCATATTCTGACCAGCGGGTCGGAGGTCGGCAATCCGAATGAGTTCCTCAACATGAACAAGATCAAGATGCTCGTGAGTGAGATGAATGAGGAATACGACCTCGTACTCTTCGATACTCCTCCCATTCTCCCGGTCACGGATGCGGTGGCGTTCAGCTCATGCGTCGACGGGACGATCCTGGTCTACCAAGTCGGGCGGATCGGTCGGAATGCCCTCAAACGGGCCAAGTTCCTCCTGGACCATGCGCAGGCCAATGTGATGGGCATCGTCTTGACGAACGTGAAATCCGAGGTCACGCCGGACTACGGTGTCTACCGCTACGAGTATCGCTGACGCGGCAGTAGGAGCCGACATCCCATGCATGCGTCGATGGTGAAACCACAAGATGTCGTCATCGTCTCGGTGTTGGCCGCCGTCCTTGCGCTCGGCCTCACGCTGACGACCCCCATGGTCGGGGTACAAGCCGTCTTCGGTTTTCTCATTGTGCTGGTGGCTTTCACGTCGGTTCCCGCTTCGCTCTTTCTGCTGATTTGTTCCATGTTGCTCTCTCCGGAAATCGCGGTCGGGCGTGTGGATGGGAGAGGAGTTGGTCTGCGAGATCTCTCGCTACGAGTGGACGACCTCTTGCTCGTGATCATCGGATTCAGTTGGCTGGTCAAAACAATCATCTATCGCGATCTAGCCCTCATTCGCGAAACTCCGATCAATCGGCCCATCGTCTACTACATGCTGATCTGTGTGCTAGCGACACTGATCGGCGTCATCGCCGGTCGCGTCCGTCCGCTCACGGGATTCTTTTTCATCCTGAAATATTTTGAATACTTCTTTGTGTTCTTTATGGTCGTCAATCATGTGTCGACCAAACGACAGGTTGTCAGTCTGGTGATGGCGTTGCTCGCGATCTGCTTCGTGATTAGTATCTATGCGATCGTTCAGATCCCAAGCGGACAACGGGCGAGCGCGCCGTTTGAAGGGGAAAGTGGCGAACCCAATACCCTCGGCGGGTACCTGGTTTTTATCATGGCGATTGTCATGGGCCTTTTCCTACACTTGAAGTCCGGACCAATTCGGGTGATGCTCGTGCTTCTCATGGGGTTCATCAGTCTGGCTCTCATGGCCACCCTCTCCCGCTCGTCCTACCTGGCTGCTGGTAGCTTGATGCTGGCGGTCGCCGCGACGCAATGGCGGCGACCTGGTGTGCTCGCACTCATGCTCCTGCTCGCGGTCGTGCTCCCTTTTGCCGCGCCTGCTAATGTGAAGGATCGGGTCAATGAGACATTTTTCGGACGTCAATACGGGGGCGAAATCACAGTGGGACGCGTTGGGTTGGATCTCTCCACGACAGAGCGGCTGCGTTCCTGGCAGTATGTGCTGAAAGATTGGCTCCACAGTCCTGTGCTCGGCCGCGGTGTCACCGGCTATGCCTGGGCGGACGCCCAATACGTCAAGATCCTCGGCGAAACGGGTCTCGCTGGCCTCGTCGCGTTCATCTTCTTGATTTTCCGCTTGTGGCGGCGCGCGCGCGAGACCTTTCTGGTCGAACAGGATCCCTTCTGTAAGGGATTGGCTCATGGATTGCTACTCGGCATGGTGGCCATGCTCGCGCATGGTATCGGAGCCAACACCTTCATTATCATCCGCATCATGGAGCCCTTCTGGCTGTGCGCGGGGCTCGTCATGATCTTGCCACGCCTGACATCGGAGCAGACGGACCCTGCCCCTCAGCGAGCGCTCGTATGAGGTGGTTCCTCTTCTGTTATTGGTATGAGCCGGATGCACCATCCGATCCCGTAGGGCTCGTCCGTCTCTGGTCCTTGGCGCGCCAACTCGTCGAACGAGGCGACAGCGTAACAGTCCTTCCTCCACGGTATCGCTCCTCGTTGCTCCAGCGAGGATTTTCAACTGCGCCGATTCCACTTCTTCCTTGGCCGGTGTTGCGTCCGGTTTCCTACGCGGTTCTCTCCTGTATCGCCGGTTTCTTGCGAGCGTATCGGTCGAAACCGGATGTCGTGTATTACCGGTGGATGGACAGTCCTCATCCGTTGTTGTTCGCGAGACTGGTTGGAGCGCAGTGCGTTTGTGAAGTGAACGGGGAGCCGGTGCCTGACTGGTCGGAGACCGACCGCACGCTCAAGAGGAGACTCAAACACTGGCTGGCGTCCTTCGCCCTCAGCCGCTGCGATCGCGTGGTCGTCCTGACAGATGGACTACGCGATCTCGTTGTTCGCCGCTATCGGGTTGCCGCTGAGCGAATTGCCGTGCTGCCGAGTGGAACGGACACAGGCTTGTTTATCCCTCAGGACGCAGCGGCATGTCGGCGTCAAATCGGGTTGGGGCTAGACCGGGACTACATCGGTTTTGTCGGGAGTTTCTACCGCTATCAAGGATTGCAGTGTTTGTTGGATGCGTTCGCCATCATCAGACGCACCAGACCATCCGTGCATCTACTCTTGGTTGGTGACGGAGAAGGCGCCCTGGAGTTGAAGCAACAGGCGGATCGTTTGGCACTTAATCCGTGTATTACCTGGGCCGGCAGGATACCCTATCAGGAGGTTCCCACGTGGATTGGTGCCATGACGCTCTGTGTGGCTCCGTTCCGTGGGGACCGGGGCGAAACGTCTCCGGTCAAAATCTTTGATTACCTTGCCTGCGGAAGGCCCGTGATCGCCAGCGCGATCCCCTCTGTCTCCGCCACGTTTCTTCAAGAGGCCGGAGTCGCCTTGGTTCCGCCGGACGATCCGGCCGCATTGGCTCAAGCGGTGATGGTACTCTTGAACGATCCGGACCGGCAGGTCCGCATGGCATCCATTGGACGGCGCTTTGTTAAACAAAGGTTCAGCTGGACACACCTCACCAATCGCTTGAGAGAGTGGCTTGCCACCGAGCAGGCGCCTATACCCCATGCGCATCCTCGTGTTCTGCGATGAAGACCTGAGCATTGCGGCTGGCGGATCCCGGCAGGTGCTGGAATTTGCCAAGGCCCTTTCGCTACGCACCCATACCATCCGGATCGTGGCGCCCCAGCCTGCTCAAGGGCATCAGCTCGCGCAGGAGTTCGCCTCGCTGTCGTTCCGGCCCGTGTCTGTCTGGCGGGTGGCTGGTCTTCGGCCCGTCTCGTTTCTTATTGCTTCATGGAACGTCTTGCGGCATGAGCTGACGGCGTGGGGGCCGGACGTGCTGTTGTGGTTCGATTCGCCAGGGCAGATGGCCCCGCTGCTAGCCCTGTCCAACCATCCCTGTGCGAGCGTGCTATTTGTAAATGGTTTGCCGGAGGAAGAGGTGCAAGGGATCTGGCGGCTCCCGTTCGTGCGATGGGTGCTTCGCGCTGCGTTGAAAACAGCTGTGCGCCGTGTTCAGGCGGTGGTGAGCATCTGCCGCGAGATCGTGACACAGATGCAGGATACCTGGAGAATCCCACCGGAGCGTTGCCACGTGATTCGCAACGGAGTTGACGAGGATCGCTTCCATCCTCAATCGCATGATGCTGCCAGGAAAGTCCTCGGACTTCCTGTCACAGGCCCCTATGTCGGATTTGTCGGCGGATTCTTTCCCTGGCATGGGTTGGAAACGTTGATCGAAGCCGTGCCTTTCGTGCATGACAAGGTCCCCTCCGCCAGGTTTTTGCTGGTGGGAGAAGGCCAAACACGACACGCGCTCGAACAGCTTGTCCAGCAACAAGGATTGATGGATATCGTCCACTTTGTCGGTCGGGCCGATTGGGCGCAGGTACCCTCCTGGATTGCGGCCTGCGATGTCTGTGTCGTGTTGCATCGGCAGACTCGATCCTATCCCGGTGATTCTATGAAATTGTGGGAATATCTGTCCTGTGGGCGCCCCGTGGTCACGACGGTTGGGCCCGGCTACGGAGAGACGGTGGAGGCCATCGGCTGCGGGCTCGCAGCGGAGCCAGACGATGCGCAGGATTTGGCCCGGCAATTGGTCCGGCTTCTTAAGGACCCTGATGAGCGAATGAAGATGGGTGAACGAGGACGGATGGCAGTGATCCAGGCCCATACGTGGGGAGCACGAGCCCAAGAATTGGAACACGTGTGCAGCGCGGCGTTTGCCGCGACGCGGCGAACAGCATGATGACGAGTGGCGATATGGCTTTGACAGAGTCTCAGGTGAAGCAAGACATGGCTGAACCAGCCCCGCTTCGTCTGCGCCATCGGATTCTCCAGGCTGGTGGATGGGCTGGGGCTGGATTTGTGCTGGATAAAGTGATCGCGGCGATCCAACTCATGGTGGTGGCACGCCTGTTAACTCCGGCCGATTTCGGCGTGATGGCTGCATCTGCCACCATCGTCCTGGCATTCATGACAATCAGTGAACTTGGCCTTGAATCGGCCTTGATTGCCAAGGCTGAGGTTAACCGTGAGGATTTGGCTGTCGCGTGGACAGTAGCGATTGCGCGGGGAGTCGCCATGGCAGCCTGTCTCTGGGCAGCGGCCGATGTGATCGGCCAGGCCATGCAGATGCCTCAACTGGCGTCGTTGTTGCGGGTGCATGCCTGGTTGCTCGTGCTGCAGGGGCTACAGAGTCCGGCGATGGCAATCGTCTTAAAGAACCTGGATTTGCGACTGCGTGTCACCATGGATCTCGTCCGACGCGTGATTGAAGCCGGCGCGATCATCGCTCTCGCGTTGTGGCTCCGCAACGTATGGGCGCTCTTGCTTGGGCAGCTGGCCGGAATGTGCGTGGGCAGCCTCCTGTCATTTTGGGTGGCACCGTTCCGGCCACGTCTATCGCTCTACCGCCCTGCACGCAATTATTTTCTGCGCTATGGAAAACAATTGAATGTCACAACGCTCTGTATCTTCGGCGTCATGAGCGGGGGAGAGCTGGTCATCGGTCGCGTACTCGGCCAAGAGGCGTTGGGTCTCTATCAGATCGCGCTGGCGATTCCTCTCTTGTTGGGCGTGCGGGCCACGGTGTTGATCCATCAGATCAGCATGCCTACCTACGCGTTGCTTCAACGGGATCGACTTGGTGTGGCCCGTGTATTCGAACTTCAAATGGGCCTGGTTGGACTTATCTTCATTCCACTGGCGGCCGGCGTTGCGGTGCTCGCTCCAATCATTGTGCCAGTGGCATTTGGTCCTCAGTGGCTCGCCATCGTCAGCCCACTCAGAATGCTCTGCTTGTATGCCGTCTGCGCCGGGTATTTGAGCATCATGACCGCTTTGCACTATGGGGCAAACCGGCCGGATCTGCAGATGAAGAGTTGGAGGGGGCAGTTCCTCTGCTACGCCCTGGTGATTGTGCCACTCACTATGGGTTTTGGTCTCACCGGCGCTGCCGCCGCGCTCGTCGTCAGCTACGCGGTCGGAGTACTGTTGCAAGGTATCGGGACCAGAGCCCTCATCGGAACGGCAGCGAATGGGACATTTTGGTCGATTGGAAGAGCCTGTCTCCTTGCAGGGCTCCTTGCCGGAATTATTCTCCTGCTGTCGGGAGCAGAATCAACGCCGCCGGCTTCCTGGATGTTGGTTTCCGCTTGCCTGGGAGGACTTGGACTCTATGGCTGCTATCTCTGGCTGGTGGAGGTTCCACGAATGAAAGTTCTCTGGGAGCATCGCTGACGGATGACAACTGGTACACACTCATGACTCCTTCGATGATCGATCTATCTATCGCCATCGTGAGTTACAACACGAAGGAGGTACTCATCGACTGTCTCCGCTCTATCCATGCCCACACAATCGCCACCACCTTCGAAGCAATCGTCGTCGATAATGATTCGCGGGACGGGACGGTGGCCGCGTTGAAGGATGTCTATCCTGCCATGAGGGTCGTTGCGAATCCGGACAATCGGGGCTTCGCGAAGGCGGTGAATCAAGCGGTTGCCGTGAGTCGCGGGAGGCATGTGCTCTTGCTGAATAGCGACACGATCGTCAAGGACCAGGCTCTGGCGACGATGGTCGGATATTTGGACAGCCATCCTGACGTCGGCGCGGTGAGTTGCAAACAACGGACGGGAGAAGGGAACTTGAGCCGGACCTGTTTCCCTTTTCCCTCCATTCGCGATCACCTGTTTTATTCAGCCCTGTTCCAACGAATAGCCCCTACCATGCAAGCGACTGCCGCGGCGACGCACGAATTCGATTGTACACAATCCCAAGACGTCGATTGGGCGAACGGCGCTTGCCTGATGGTGCGTACCGAGCTGTTGCGCCAGCTTGGTGGACTCGACGAGGGATTTTTTATGTATTTCGAAGACGTAGATCTTTGTATGCGGATTCATCGGCAAGGGTATCGCGTGTACCATCTTGCTGAGTCGGAGATCGTGCACCTTGTTGGGCGGAGCAGCGGACGTGCTGTCGATCGATTGAACCTCGAGTGGGAGTTGAGTCGCATCCGCTACATCGAGAAACATTTTTCTCCGGTTAAGCGCCGGCTCATGAAAGGGTGGATTGCGGGCGGCGCGGGATGGCGACTGCTGCAGTCGATGGGGTGCGCGCCGGCGGCGCACCGGCGCTGGCGGATACAGAGTTGCCTGATGACGATCCGTCGATTATGGAGTGGACCGCAGCCGGTCGAGCAGGTGAGTTCCTATTCCTCCGGACCGCAAGGGTAGGGAGAAGGACGATCTGATGGAACGACGCGGTGCCTATCCGACCGACACACAACACATCGTGAACTTGTCTGGATATGTGTGGGCAGCCAGGCAGGTCCCACGGCTTGACCAGTTGCGGGTGCTCGATCTTGCCTGCGGGACGGGCTATGGATCCGACTATCTGAGCGGAAAGGCTGGTCGAGTCGTCGGGGTGGACTGCGCGCCTCAGATCGTCGCCCGCAACCGTGCCCGCTATGGTCATTCAGGCGCGTCGTTTTTGGCGATGGATGGTTGTGCGCTCGGTTTTCGGGACGAATCCTTCGACTGTATCCTGTCGCAAGATACGATCGAACATATCATGGACGATCGACGGTTCGTGGCTGAAGTCGCGCGCGTCTTACGCAAGACCGGCACGCTGGTCATCTTTACGCCTCACGGGAAGGGTGTGGCATGCAAGCCAGAAGACCCCTATCACGTGCGGGAGTACAACCAGGAAGAGTTTCGAGACATCCTATCGCCATACTTCTCGACCATCCGCTGGTTCGGCCGCCGCCAAGGCGCGCGATTGAAAGTCGCTGAACGATCGATGGATGCCGTGCGGCGATTCGATCCGGGCGGCCTCCGCAATCTTGTTCCGCGCCCGATTCGGCATTGGCTCGGTGGTCTGGTCAGTCGGCTTCAGGGTGGGCCCACGTTGGAGGCAATCACCCCTGAAGATATTGAATATGAGGAAGGTGTGGCCGGCGATACGAATCTCATCGGAATTTGTATGAAATGACGCAGGTCAGCGACAAGAGCCTAGCCGGACTATGGTCTCCCACCGCGCTGTTGATATTGGCCGGTGCGCTTGGGCTGCTGGCGCGAGCCTGGACTATTCTCCACACGGCACGACAAGGATATGCCGTCGATGATCTGTTCGATGCCTTGGCCTGGAATCTGGCGTCGCTGGGAGCGTTCACCATGGACGGCACGACGCCGTCGGCCCACGTCGGTCCGCTGTATCCTGTCGTCCTGGCCGCTTTCTATAGCGTGGCCGGTCACCGACCCGAATGGGTGCAGTATCTGCACGTCGCTTGCGACGTCGGCACGAGCTTCTGTATCTTCCGTGTCGGAGCTAGACTGTTCGGCCCTTGGAGCGGTGCGATCGCGGCGGCCGCCATGTTTCTCTATCCAGCCTATTGGACATACGACCCTCGGATCAGGAGCGAAGGTTTGCTAACGCTGCTGATGAGCGCCTGGGTGTGGGCGACGATTGTTTTTATCGATTCCCGACGGCTTCAGACCTTCGCCATAGCGGGGCTGCTCGCCGGATTGACCATTCTCTGCAAGCCGGCCGCGATGCTGCTTGGCATCGGCGTCGCCGCGCTGGCCTATCAGGGGACGGAGGTCGTAGGGATCAAGACCTGCTGCGCGACCGTCTATCTACTCGCCTGTCTGCTTATCGTGGTGCCCTGGACGATACGTAACTATCTGACGTTCGATGCAGTGATTCCTATCTCTGCGGGAATAGGCGCGGGTCTCTGGATGGGCAGCGATCCTCTTTCGCGGGGGAGTTGGCCCATGTCCTACCAGACCGAGGCACAGATTTGGGAGAGCGCCGGGATTACACCGTTGCCCTATGCCCATGCGATGTATGACGTGTCGACCGATCGGCTCTTGCGCGCGAAGGGATGGGCGCGCATTGCAGATGAGCCGGTCCGATACCTCTGGCTGACCCTGACACGGGCTTTCGATTTCTGGATCGGGAACTCGTTCTATCTGGTGAATTCGGATCTAGGGTTTGTGCAAGGGCTCACGGGGGATGCCGCCGACCGAGGTTGGCTGGTAGCCACCTACAGCGTGGCGAAACGACTGCTGCTAATTCCCGGGTTGGTCGTGTTGGCGCTATGGAGTGCCTGGTCCCATCGGTCTCGTTGGCGGCAGCTCCTGCCGCTTTATATATTCCCGATCGGCCTGATGTTGGGCTACATACCATTCACAGTGGAAGCTGGCCGGTATGCGCTGCCTGTGCTACCGTGCCTTATGGTCCTATCAGTGGCGGTTCTGGCGCAGGCGGGTCTCCCGATGGTGTCTCTGTGCCGTCGGCAACCTCTTCCCATGAGGCCGTGAATCCAATGGGTTGTAACCTCACCAAAAGCCAATTCAATCGCCTGGTGCGAGCCTACCGACCCTCTCAGTACGAGACGTTTGGAACGCAGGACGCGCGCTTCACTACGCCGATGAATCACGCATTGAAATGTCGTGATCGTCTCCATGTTGCGCTCCAAAGCGGATTGCAGCGGTTGCCGGACGGACCACAAACGATCGTGGATTTCGGTCCCTTCCCAGGCAGTCTGTTACGTCTCTTGCGTGGAATCGAGCCGACGAGAGCGGCCCGTCTGTTTGGCGCAGGGCTGATGGCCAGTCCCGAGTTCGTGCAGTTCATGAGACAGGATGCCGATGTGGAGATTCTCATCGTCAACCTCGATCCGGTCGGGCAACACTTCACGTCCAAAGGGTACCAGGAAAAAGTCCCGTTACCCGACCATTCCGCGCAGCTCGTGTTTGCGCTGGAAATCGTCGAACACCTCACCTCGCCGTTTCATCTGATGACGGAAGCCTACAGAATTTTGAAGTCCGACGGCCATCTCGTGATCACGACCCCGAATGTTACTCGCATCGGCAATATCTTCAAGCTGTTGATCGGTCGATCGCCCAACGATCGGCTGGCCCCTCCCGGCTACGACGATCCGAACGATGAATGGCGACCGCACGCGCGGGAATACGCGATGCATGAACTGGCAGAAATGCTGCGCCACGTCGGGTTTGAGATCGCTCTGTCACGGTTTTTTCTTGGCGAGGACACGCAGGACTGCCAACAGACCGCTTGCCAAAGCGCAATCAACTGGGCCAAGGTGCCGTTCTATCTCATCCCGCACTTGCGAGGGAGTCTATTAATCCTAGGGAGAAAGCCGTGACTCCAATCGTCCTCGCAGAACTGGCCGGGTCTGCGGCCTATGGAGGCGGTGAACGGTATCTGGAGCTGCTCTTTGACCATCTCGACCGGGCTCGGTATCGAGCGCTGCTGATCTGTCCGGAGCCTGGTCCGTTCGTGGGGCGCATGAAAGAGCGCGGTGTGGAGACGCATCTTGTCCACTTGGCGCCGCTGTTTAACCCGATTGCCCTCTGGCGGTTGACGCGGTTGCTTGCGCGTGAGCAAGTGACGATTCTCCAAACGCACGGAGCCAGGGCCAATTTCTATGGACGAATCGCAGGACGTCTGGCTGCTGTGCCGGTCATTATCTCGACCGTCCATAATTCGCTGAAAGACTACGAGGTCCGTTCGCTCAGACGAGGCCTCTATACGTTCTTATTGCGTCTGACGCTCCCCCTAGTCCATCAGATTATCTGTGTTTCGGATGCCAATCGTCGCGACCTGATCGATGAGTGCCCGGCTGCGGCGGCGAAGACGCAGACGGTCTACAACGGCGTGGACCCGTCGGCCTTCCCTTCGGAGCCGGATCGCCAAAAAGTCAGGCAGGAGTTGGGAATTATACAGGGACCGGTGTTGGTCACGATTGCGCGATTGACGGAACAGAAGGGCCATCGCTACCTCTTGCTGGCGCTTCCTCGCCTACTCGAAACATGGCCACAGCTCTGTTGTGTGTTCGTGGGAGACGGCGAGCTTCGTGACCAACTGCATCGCCTAGCAGTAGAACTCGCTGTCGAACGGGCCTGTCGGTTTCTGGGGGTCCGTGAGGACATCGCCGATATTCTGGCTGCGGCGGATGTCTTCGTGTTGCCGTCCCTATCCGAAGGGTTTTCGTTTGTACTGTTGGAAGCGTTGGCGATGGGTTGTCCTGTGGTCGCGTCGCGAGTCAACGGTGTTCCGGAATTAATTGAAGACCACAAGACAGGATTGCTCGTGCCCCCG
Organism: Nitrospirota bacterium; assembly: GCA_005887945.1. Taxonomy (GTDB): domain Bacteria; phylum Nitrospirota; class Nitrospiria; order Nitrospirales; family Nitrospiraceae; genus Palsa-1315. The sequence continues at coordinate 12,062 of VBOL01000291.1, read as the reverse complement.
CGAGATCCCCAAGCGCTGGCGAGGGCGATTCGGGAAGTATTGAACTATTCAACCCCTGCATCGGAGATGGGAACAGCAGGGCGAGCCGTGGTACAGGAGCGGTTTACAGTGGACCAAATGGTTGCGAATACGACGGCGATCTTTGATGCGGCGATGCAGGACGCGGGCTTGCCAGCACCCGTTCAGAAACAGGTGGTGGCGTGAAAACGGCAGCCATGCCAGAGACAGAACAGATCGTCTGTCCCTGTGGCAGTCAAGCGCTGCCGGTCGATGTGTTTCAGACGCCGACCAGACGTTATGTGCGTTGTCCTGGCTGTGATCTCGTGTTTCTGAATCCTCGTCCGTTGGGAACTCTGGTAGAGGAGTTTTACCGTGAAGACTACGACGAGGCCTACGGCGAGGCCGAGGCGTCGTCGGATCGCCACCCGGTTTTTGAAAGTGTCACGCGCCGTCTTGGCCTGTACCGGCAGCCTCCCGGTCGGCTGCTCGATGTAGGCTGTGGAGATGGCGCGTTCTTGTCGCTCTGTCAGTTGGCGGGATGGACCTGTTATGGGCTAGAGTTGTCGAAGAAGGCAGTCGTGCGCGCGGCTCGTCGTCAGCTGACGGTGCTTCCGTCCGATTGGTTGGAACAAACCGGGGAGCGCGAACCGTTCGACGTGATTACCCTCGTGAACGTATTGGAGACGGTGACGAATCCGGCGAGCCTCTTACGGCAGGTCGCGGGCGCACTGACGCCATCGGGCCTCGTCGTGATCAGAGCAACCAATGGGGCATTTCATCTGCCGATGAGGACACCGGCCCGGTGGGTCGGGTCTCGCTATGATCAAGCGTTTCACCTCTTTCTGTATTCGCCTCAGGCGCTCCGCTCGATGTTGAAGGGGATCGGATTGCACACCATCGCGATCTATAATTCGGTGCCGAGTCGAGGGCCTCTCACCCCGGCAAGTCCATGGATGAGCCGCCTAAAGTGGCGGATTGGTGCGACGGCGTTCTGGTCCTGTGCGGAGGTGCTCTATAAGGTGACAGGAGGGCGCATGGTCTGGGCCCCATCGTTTGAGCTCATTGCCGAGCGGGGTGATGGATTGTCATGAGTACATCCCATTGGTTCAGACACCGGCTGTGGCGGCGCTCAATCAGATTTTTGGGCATCATCGTTGCGCTCTGCCTGCTTGGCGCATTAGCCACGCTCGGAGTGCGGTCGCTGCTGACGTCGGTGGGGTCTGCCAAACATACCCGATACGAGCCGGTCGACGTGCCGCCTCAGGAGGTCTCGCGTCTTGACGGAGAAGAGTCGGTAGCCGGGTCAATTTGGAGTCGCCATTCCATGTGTGGTATTTGCGGCCTTGTGGGGGACAGCGATCCGGTCCTGCTTGACCGGATGCTCGACCGGCTTGTCCATCGGGGGCCGGACGACGAAGGGACGCATCACGACGCAGGCGTGGCCCTCGCGGTGCGGCGATTACGGGTGATTGACCCAGCTGGCGGTCATCAACCAGTTCGGAACGAGACCGGCTCTGTCTGGGCTGTTTTGAACGGGGAGATTTACAACTATCGCGAACTCCGCGAGGAGTTGACCCAGAAAGGCCACAGTTTTCAGTCAGCTTGTGATACCGAAGTCCTGGTGCATCTCTATGAAGAGGAGGGACCAGAAGCGGTCTACCGGCTGCGGGGGATGTTTGCCTACGCCATCTGGGATCGAGAGCGGGACCTGGTGCTGCTGGTCCGCGATCGGTTGGGGATCAAACCCCTGTACTACTCTGTCCAACCGGGGAAAGCGGGCGCCGGCCATCGTGTACTCTTTTCGTCGGAACTGCCTTCACTGCTGGAAGGGTTGCCGGATTGGACGATCCGTCCGCAGGCCATCGCAGATTTTCTGTCGCTGCTCTATGTGCCGGGCCCCGATACGATTGTGGAGGGCGTCTATCAGCTCCGACCAGGAGAGGCCCTCAAGATTGTACGGGGTCGGTTGGAATTCTGGCGCTATTATCGTCCAGAAGAAGAGGCCCTGTCCCAGGTTGAGGCTCCACGGGGCGACCAACGTGAGCGGTTTCTGAACACGCTACGTGATTCCGTGCAGGCGCATCTGGTCAGCGACGTGCCGCTCGGCTTGTTTTTGTCCGGTGGGTTGGACTCCGCGTCGATCTTGGCCTGCATGCGCGAGACGATTCCTGGATCGATCAAAACGTTTTCCATCGGCTACGACGCACCGGAAGACCAATCCTACAATGAACTCAAGGCCGCCAGGCTCCTCGCGACACACTTCGGAACGGACCACACAGAAGCCGTGCTGCGTCCCGATGCGGTCTCGCTGCTTCCTCGCGTGGTGGCCGGCATGGGGGAACCATTTGCTGATTCCTCAGCCATTCCCACGTATTTGGTGTCCGAGGTAGCCAGAAAGTCCGTGACGGTTGCGCTGTCCGGTATTGGCGGCGACGAACTCTTCGGCGGCTATCCACGCTATCTTGGGCTGCGCGCAGCGGCTCGCTATGCGGCGCTTCCTGTGGCGATGCGCTCATGGATTGCGTCTCGTGCCGCCTCCTGTCTTCAGGATGGTTCAGGAGGCCGCGACGTTCGTGGCCGCATCAAACGATTTCTGCTGGATGGCTATCGCCCTTTAGATGAGCAATACCTCCGCTGGACGACGTTTCAGCCGGCTGGATGGGACGCGCCACTGTTTGCCGATGGACTCCGTTGCGCTGTGGCCGACAGCTCGGCGCTTCGCAATGTCCGGAGTCTCTTCGGCCAATGGCCTTCACACGAACCAGCCGATCGCGCAATGGGCGTTGATCTGCAAACCTATTTGCCGGACGATCTGTTGCGGATGGGCGATCGGATGAGCATGGTCCACTCACTCGAACTGCGTGTCCCGTTCTGCGACCACCATCTGCTGGCCTTCGCCTGTTCATTGCCGGCAGCGACCAGATTGCAAGGCTGGAAGTTAAAGGGATTTATGAGGTCAGCGTTGCAAGGTGTATTGCCTGAAAGTATTATCTCTGGCCCTAAGCGAGGCTTCATGCTGCCAATCGGGCGATGGCTGCGAGAGGATCTGCGTGAAATGAGTCGGGATTTGCTCTCCGATGAGGCAATCCGCCGGCGGGGCTATGTCAATCCTGCCTATGTGCAGTGGCTGCTCGCAGAGCACGACAGTGGCCGGCGGAATTTCACGGATCAACTCTATGCGCTCATGGTGTTGGAACTGTGGCACCGGCAGGTGGCTCAGCCTGTTTCCTGCCGGACGATGGGAGTGGGCGTGGCATGAAGATCGTCCTGTTTGCAGAAGTCACGGTCGAACGGGTAATCGGTGGCGCCGAGCGAGTCCTCCGGCAGCAGGCGTTGGGGCTCGCCAAACTGGGCCATTACGTGCACGTGATCGCGCGGGCTCCCTTCGAGTCTGCGGAGGCCAACCTATCGATTGGAAGCGTGACCGAACGGCGGTATCCTGTGACGCGAACCAGCGAGCCGGCCTTTGTCTGGTCTTCAGTACAGAATTCTCTTCGGGCATTTGATCTAACGCGGCAGGCCTGTCCTGTCGATATCGCTATGATTCATCAATCACTGGCTGGACTGGGCCCGATCTTGTTCCGCTATGGGATGGTCAGCCTCTGGGTCTATGTCTGTCACTCATTGGCGCATGAGGAGTACCTCACCAGGGCAGAACAGGCGGCGACGACGCTGGAACGGGTCAGGCGGCGGCTGAGCGGGCGCGCCCGTCGTTGGATTGAACGAATGGTGATCCGCCGCTGTCATCATGTGATCGTCTTGAGCGAATTCATGAAGCAACAAGTAATGGCCACGCACGGAATTGCGCCGAAGGACATCACCGTGGTTCCCGGCGCAGCCGATCCGGCCACGTTCTATCCGGCACACGATAGGAACGAGATCAGACGGGAGCTCAAGTTACCGGAGAGCCGCACGCTGTTGTTTACGGTTCGCAATCTGGTACCCCGCATGGGGTTGGAAAATCTTCTCGAGGCTATGACGATGCTCGGGGAGGAGCAGCGGAATCTTCTGCTCCTGATCGGCGGGGAGGGCCAGCTGCGCCCTCGACTGGAGGAACTGATTCACAGCAGGGGATTACAAGACTCCGTGCAGTTGCTCGGATTCGTGCCGGAGGATCAGCTGGCGAAATACTACCAGGCCTCTGACTTGGTCGTGTTGCCGACGCTGCAACTCGAAGGGTTCGGCTTAGTGACGGTCGAGGCGCTGGCCTGCGGCACGCCGGTGGTGGGGACCCCGGTCGGCGCGATTCCAGAAGTATTGAGCACGGTCGATCCGCTGCTTGTGACGGAAGGGACAGACGGATTGTCTCTCGCAAAGACATTACGATTGCTGCTGAAGCGGTTTCGTGATCAACCGGGTAAGCGAGAGCGCTTCTTAAAGAAAGGTCGGGAGGTCGTGGAACGGCGCTACAACTGGGCGGCGCACACGGCCGATCTGGATCGTCTATTCGCGAGCCTGTCGAAGGACAAACAGGCTCCTAGGGCGCGGAAGGTGATCCATGTGATTACGCGCCTCGACTATGGCGGGTCAGCGCAGAACACGATGCTGACCGCACTCGGCCATGACCGCGCGCAGTTCGAGCCGCTTGTGGTCGCCGGATATCCAGGTTGTTGGGATGCGCAAGGCGGCCAGGCAGCGACCGAGGAGAATTGTCGGCAACTTGAGAAGGCTGCAATTCGCTGGATGCTGCTACCCTCGCTGACGAGAGAGGTCCATCCCATCAAGGATGCACAGGCCCTGTGGCAATTGATTCGCCTGTTCCGGCAAGAGCAGCCGGCACTGGTCCATACCCATACATCGAAGGCCGGTGTGTTAGGACGAGTGGCTGCCTGGCTAGCGAGAGTGCCAGTCATTGTCCATACGCCGCACGGCCATGTGTTCTACGGACATTTCGGTCCCTTCCGATCCTGGCTGTTTCTTCAGATCGAACGGGTGCTGAGTGTGCTCACGGATCGATTGATTGCGCTGACGGAAGCGGAACGGCAGGATCACCTCGATCGCGCTGTCGGCGAGGCCGACCGGTTCGTCGTCGTGCCTAGCGGGATCGATCGTGAGCGGTTCGGACGGGCGAGGGTTCAGGGGAAACAGCAGCCGGATTGGTTTGGCTGTCCACCGGAAGCGCTGATCGTCGGATCGGTCGGGTGGCTCACCGATGTTAAAGGCCATGAATACCTGATCGAGGCCGTCGCTAAGTTGAAGCCGGACTTTCCCTCCCTCCATCTCGTGATCATCGGTAGTGGGGATCGGCATGACGCACTTCTGCAGCAATCGGAGTTGGCCGGTCTCCGCGATGCCGTACATCTCTTGGGTCACAGGGATGACATCGAGGCCTGTCTCGCCGGGATGGATCTGTTCGTCTTGCCTTCGCTCAATGAAGGGATGGGGCGTGCGCTGATCGAAGCCATGGCAGCCGGACTGCCGGTGATTGCTTCCCGCGTCGGTGGAATTCCAGCCGTCATCAGCCACGAGCGAACTGGTTTGCTGGTGCTTCCTGGTGATGCCGGTGCATTGGCGGAGGCACTGCGTCGGTTACTTGATCGACCGGAGTGGGCAACGCAATTAGGCCTGGCAGCGAGCTGTAGCGTGGACAGCCGATATGGGTCGGTCTCAATGGTTCATGCAATCGAATCAATCTTTGCCGAGGCGCTCAGTGTTCATCTGTAAGCGAGACGGACAGATGAAATGTACGCGTCGACTGATACTGTCATCTATGATCGTGGTGTCATGCCTGTCAGGTTCTGTTGCGCGCGCACAGGCATCGGATGACCGACAGCAGTTGTTGGCCACGGTGCACGTCCATAGTACTGCCAGTACCGGTGAACTGACCGTTGAGGCGCTGGCCGAACGGGCGGAACAACTCGGGCTGGATGTACTGATTTTGACCGACAACTTTTCTCTCCGCTATCAGTATGGACTCTGGCCCTTGCCTGGTCTCTTGAAACGACAGGTCCGTTTTCCATCTGTGTTGGAGTATGGGATCGAACGGTACTTGGACGAGATTGCGGCAGTGCAGAGCCGTCACCCGAAGCTGATCATCCTGCCGGGTGTCGAGGTCGCCCCCTATTACCATTGGACCGGTTCACTATTGAGACAAACGTTGACGATGCACAATGCCCAACGCAATCTGCTGGTGCTCGGCCTGACCAATCCGGAGGACTATCGGTCCCTTCCTGCGAGTGGGAACCCGGGCTCCTATACATTCGATTGGCGGGGGGCGGTGAATGGCGTGCCGATCTTGTTGGTCGTTCCCGCAGTTTGGCTGTGGCGGCCACTCAGGCGCAGTACCGATCGGCGATCCTCACGGCGAACTATCGCCTGTATCCTGGTCGTCCTTGCGGTGGCGCTGGTGGTCAATGCCTGGCCTCTGAGTCAGCCTGCGTTTAGTTCGTATGACGACCGGCTGGGGTATCGTCCCTATCAGGCCCTCATCGATGATGTGAGGGACAAGGGTGGGCTTGTCTTTTGGTCGATGACTGAAGCGCGAGACTTTCATGAATATGCTGCTGGGCCATTGGGAACCGTTACGGTAAAGACGGAGCCCCACTCTGAGGCATTGCTGCAGACGACGGGGTATACCGGATTTGGCGGGCTCTATCAGGATGGGCGAACAAGCGTCAAGCCGGGTGAACTATGGGATCGGCTGCTGCAATTGCCTGCGAATGAATCGCGGCCAACACCGGTGCTCATCGGGGAGCTGGCGTTTCATGGATTGAGCGATGCCGGTAAGGACCTGCATCGACTTGTGACCGCGCTTTGGGTGAAAGAACGGACAGCCGCTGGCGTGCTAGAGGCGCTTCGGTCCGGTCACTCCTATGCGGTGGGAGATGGCGATCATCACGTCCAGCTTCGACTGGATGAGTTCCGAGTTCTGTGCCAGGGTGAAACCAAATCAGCATCGGTTGGTGACAATCTGGATCCAGGCGGGGCTCGCGATCTCATGGTCCGGCTCTCCGTCACGGCGACCGATCGAGAGCGCCATCCTGTAAAGGTGCGGGTGATTCGTTCCGGCCAGGTGGTCGCTCTGTTGGCAGGTGAGACACCGTTCCGCGCCGACTGGGCCGACACAACTGTGCCGACAGCAGAACGGATGACCTATCGAGTGGAGATCACCGGCAGCGGCGAGCTCCTGAGTAATCCGATCTTCGTGGGACCGATTTCGTCGTCTGTTGACGCCGAAAGTAAAAAGGAAAAAGTGTAAAGGCAAAATAAGCATGAAACTTTTACCTTTTGCCTTCAGACTTCTTACTTGATCTCATGCGTGTCACCATTCATCAACCGCAGTTTCTGCCCTGGCTTGGGTATCTGGACAAGATCGATCAAGCGGATCTGTTCATTGCCTTGGATTCGGTGCAATTCAAGAAGAACGAGTGGCAAAATCGCAATCGAATCAGAACTGCAGACGGGTGCCACTGGGTGACCGTGCCGGTCCTCCATCACTTTGGCCAATTGGTGAAAGATGTCCGGATCAATCAAGCCGTGGCCTGGCGGAGTCAGCACCTGCGCGCCATTGAGATGCACTATGCGCGGGCGCCATTCCGCGACCGCTATCTGCCGGAGTTGCGCAGCGTCTATAAGGAGTCATGGGAGCGGCTGCACGAGCTGAATATGGCGGTGATTCGCTGGCTGCTCGGGGCCTTCGGTATTACGACGCCCGTTCGCTGTGCGTCGGAGTGGGAGGCGCGCGAAGAGCCCACCGACCGGTTGATCGATCTCTGCCATGCCGTTGGAGCATCGGGATATTTCTCCGGTCCAGGCGGGGAGCAGTATCTGGACACCGCGCGGTTTGAATCGTCCGGGTTGAGGCTGGAGATTCAACAGTTCCAACATCCGATGTATCAGCAAGTCTATGAACCATTCATGCCGGCCATGTCGGCAATCGATCTGTTGTTCTGTTGCGGCCCGGAGGCGCTGACGCGATTGCGCGATGCACGGTCGGGACAGAACGTGGTCACGGCGGGCCAGCCCGCATTATTCACGAGGGTTCGTGACGAAACCGCCGAGATGCCATGCGAGACGGGCGTGCGGAGCCGCGAGGGAGGGAGGCATACTTGAAACAGTATGTTGACCGACTGAGCGGCGAGCCCGCTCGCCGCCAGGCTTGTCGTAGCAGCGTATCGGCGGCTGTAGTAGAAGCTTTCGTGAATATTGCGGGCTGATACCGAGCGAGGGGGATGAGATGGCGAACGAACGTAGAGTGCCGATGCGGATACTGGCAATCGGCGCACATCCGGACGATATTGAAGCCGGGTGCGGCGGAACGTTGCTCAAGTATGCGCAAAAGGGGCATCGCATTTTTTTGATGGTGATGACAGCCGGCGACAAGGGTGGATCGAGCGGCGTACGCAAGCGCGAGCAGGAAGAATCGGCGAAACAATTACGGGCCGAAAAGATTTTCTGGGGCGGGTATGAGGACACGGCGGTTCCGATGGGACGCGAATTGATTCAGGAGATTGAAGAGGTGGTGAAGAAGGTTCAGCCGCACTTTATTTTCTCGCACTATCACGACGATACCCATCAGGACCATCGGCACCTGGCGATGAGTACGATCACCGCGACCCGCTATACCAAGAACGTGTTGTTCTACGAAGGACCGACAACCCAGAACTTCTCGCCGACCGTCTTTGTCGATATCGACCAGGTGCTTGAGGAGAAGGTCAAATCGATCGAGACCCACGCATCGCAGGTGAAAAAAACCAACATCGAAGGTCTGAGTATCGTGGATGTGATCCGGGCCGGGGCGCATTTCCGCGGCATCCAAGGTCGGGTGAAAAACGCAGAAGGCTTTGTTCCGCTGCGGTTGTTTATTAATATTGGCGTATGACGACTGTGGCGACAATGATTCCCCACTCACGGCCTGCGATCGGCCAGGAGGACTTCCGAGCGACGACCGAGGTGCTTCGTTCCGGGCAGATTGCCCAAGGGCCGTGGGTGGAGCGATTCGAACGTGGGATGGCAGGGTTCTTTGGCCTGCAGGGTGGGGTGGCCGTCAGTTCAGGGACTGCGGCGCTCGAACTGGCGCTGCGGGCGCTCAGGATTGGAGCCGGTGATGAAGTCATCATGCCGAGTTACGTCTGTCCGGCGCCATGGCTCGCGACGCAACGGGTCGGGGCACAGGCCACGCTCGTCGACATTGACTTGAATACGTTCAACATCGATCCGCTCGCAGTCTGCCAAGTGGTGACCAATAGGACTCGTGCGATCATTATCCCACATCTGTTCGGCCTGCCGGCTGATCTGACGGCACTCGAGCGGCTGGGGATCGCGCTGATTGAGGATTGTGCGCAGACGCTAGGGTCAACGGAACAGGGTCGGCCTGTTGGTACGGTCGGGCGACTCACGGTGTGTTCCTTCTACGCGACAAAGCTGTTGTGTGCCGGAGAAGGCGGGATGGTACTTTCGAATGAGGGGGCGTTACTCGAACGAGTCAGGTCGTTGCGCGAATATGATGGCGCACCGAAACTAGACCCTTCCTCCTGCAATCTCAAGCTGACCGACTTGCAAGCAGCGCTGGGGCTATCTCAACTGGGACGGCTATCGACCTTTCATGAACGGCGCCGCTTCCTCGCGACAGCCTATCGGGAAGCACTGTCCTCCAAGGCCGCCGTCTGTCCAAGCGTGCCTCCAGGCAGGACGCATGGATACTATCGATTTACAATTAGACTCCCGCATCTCCGGACCGATCCTGAGGGTTTGCTTGGCCTCATCAGTACATTGGAGCAGCAGGGGATTCACTGTCGCAAGCCCGTTTTTCGACCGCTCCACCGGTATCTGGATCAGTCTGGTTTCCCCAACAGTGACGAAGCGGATCGAACAGCGCTTTCGATCCCACTCTATCCTGGTCTCACAGACGACGAAGTCCATCAAATTCTACAATCGTTGACCAAGGTCCTATCGTGAAAGCCATTGACGTCGAGGTCTCACCGTTCGCGTTGCGCAGCAGCCGGCGCTGGCTGACACCGGCTGCGCTGGGGGCCCTGCTGGGAGCGGTGACCTTGGCGGTCCCCACGGTTCGTCAACTCTTCGTGTTCGAAGGTCTTCGGTGGCTCTACATCCTTCTCTTTGCGTTTCTCGGCGCCGGCGCGTTGACGCCGCTCATGGTGCATCTCAGTCATCAGTGGGGGCTGGTCGATCAACCGTCTGATCGTAAGATCCATGCGCACCCGACTCCCAGGCTCGGTGGTGCGGCCGTCTATCTTGGATTCCTTGGTTCGGTGTTGATGAATTCGATCCTACCAGACTGGATGATCGCAACCCTCGCGGCCGGATCGCTGTTGTTGATCGTCGGAATCATTGATGACATTTGGGAATTGCCTGCTTCTTCGAAGCTGGTCGCTCAGCTTGTGGCAGCCGGGATCGTCATTGCCACGGGCAAGGTGCTGACGCTGTTTCCAAGCGGTCCAGTCGGCGATATTGCGAACGTCATGCTGACGTTGCTCTGGATCGTCGGGATCACGAACGCCTTCAACTTTTTTGATGGTATGGATGGCCTGGCCACGGGACTTGCGATTCTCATAGCCGGATTCATGGGGGCGGTGGCATTTGAAACAAACCAGCCGGGATTGGGTTGGCTTGCCATTGCCATCATTGGGGCAGGGGTGGGATTTCTCCCCTACAATTTTCGAGGACGTAGGCACGCCGTGATTTTTCTTGGAGACGGTGGGGCGACCTTCCTCGGTTTCACGCTGGCCTGTCTCGCCGTCAAAGGGAATTGGGCGGATCATAATCCGATCGTCTCATTCAGTAATCCGCTCCTCATCTTCGGCGTGCTCATCTACGACATGATCCATATCAGCGTGGAACGGGTGGCGACAGGGAAAGTGCGCTCCATCAAGGAATGGCTCGACTACGTGGGCAAAGACCATCTCCATCACCGGTTGGAGCGCGCGTTGGGGTCTCGCCAGGCCAGTGTCGCGATGATTTTTCTCATGACGATTTGCCTCGGGCTGGCAGCCTTGGCCCTCCGTGATGCCGGAACGGCTGAGGCGCTGCTGCTGCTCGTGCAAGCCTGCTTGATTGTGGTCATGATCACGATTTTAGAGTGGAGCGGCCGCCAGAAACGTTAGCCACCCCTTGCACTGCATCCCAGTTCCCGCTACAAGATTCCTCTATGGTTCCTACCGTTGAATGGAAAGACGGCGCAGTACGGCTGCTTAACCAGAGCCGACTCCCGGAATACATCGAGTTTTTGGACTGCCGGGACTATCAGACCGTTGCCGACGCGATTCGCAGCCTCAAGGTCAGAGGCGCTCCGGCGATCGGTGTGACTGCGGCGATGGGGGTCGCACTTGGTGCGCAGACCGTCACGACATCCGATTACGAGGCCTTCGCCAAGGCGGTGCTCGTGATCTGCGATCGCCTCGCGGCGACCAGGCCGACGGCGGTCAACCTGTTTTGGGCCATCGAACGGATGAAACGCCTGCTCACCTCGTTACGCATGCAGTCAGTTGCGTCCATCAAAGCCGCTCTGCTGAAGGAGTCACAAGCTATTCTCGATGAAGATATCGTCCTCTGTAAGGCAATGGGACAGCACGGAGCGGAACTCATTGCGAGCGGTCAAACGGTTCTGACTCATTGCAATGCCGGTGCGCTGGCCACAGCCGGCTACGGAACGGCATTGGGCGTCATTCGTGCGGCCTGGGAGCAGGGGAAGCAGATTCAAGTCATCGCAGACGAAACCAGGCCGGTGTTGCAGGGCGCGCGGCTCACGGCCTGGGAATTGATGCAGGACAAGATTCCTGTGACGCTGATCACGGACAATATGGCCGGCACACTGATGCGGCAGGGGAAAATTCACCTCTGTATCGTGGGGGCCGATCGGATCGCGGCAAATGGGGACGTGGCGAACAAGATCGGTACCTACTCAGTCGCAGTGCTGGCGAAAGCCCATGGAATTCCCTTCTACGTGGCCGCGCCCTATTCCACGATTGATTTGAAGACCAAAACAGGAGCGGACATTCCGATCGAACAACGGAATCCGGTAGAAGTTACCACCATTCACGGCAGCCATCCCGTGGCACCAGCCGGAATTGCCGTCTACAATCCCGCGTTCGATGTGACGCCGG
>VBOL01000048.1 GCA_005887945.1 Nitrospirota bacterium | reverse complement strand
CGCGATGGATCTGAATCGCGGCTCGCTTTACGACACGTTCGGCGACAAGCGGCAGCTCTTTTTGAAAGTAATAGACCGGTATTGCTACGGATTCGTCGGCGAGAAATTCTCGTTGCTTGATCAACCAGGGCCAGCGCTTCCAACACTCCGTCGGTTTATCCATGGCATGATCGAAGGCGGCCTCGCTGATCCGCAACGCCGAGGCTGCCTCATCGCCAACACGGTCATGGAACTCGCGCCGCACGAACAGGACATTGCCGGGAAAGTTTGTCAGGCCATGAAGATGGGCGAAGATGCATTTTTCAAGATCCTCATGCGAGCCAAGGAACAAGGCGAGCTAGCGAAGGACAAAGACCCGCGTGCGCTGGCGCGCTTTCTCACGACGATGATGCAAGGCACCATTATGAGTATCAAAGCCGGAGCGTCGGCTGACGTGGTGAAGCAGACAGCGGAGACCGCGCTCTCGATCTTGGACTGAACCGATCTCTTTTTTTGACCTATTATGGAACGATCGTTCCACATTTGAAGTTACAGAGGTTATCCAGGAAAGGAGGTGCCGTATGACATGTCAACGTTGTGATGGACTGATGGTTCGAGAGCGGTATGACGATCTTGACTTGGGCTCTGCGGGATACGAGATCTCTGGCTGGCGCTGTCTCAACTGCGGCGCGATCGTCGATCCTTTGATCGCAGCTCATCATCAAACCGCCCACAAGACCGAGCCAGATCAGTTGTGGCGACGACGGCTGAAGGAACTTGTGATGGTTGCATAAGAAACTCATCACGATTTACTGTGTCACGGAGATATGAAGCGAGACAGCTCAACACAATTCTTTCAAGGAGGGTGCACCCATGAGACTCGCAAATAAAGTAGCTATTGTCACGGGCGGAGGGACCGGTATTGGAGCAGCGATTGCGAGGGCGTTCGCGCGGGAGGGCGCGAAGGTCGCGATCACAGGTCGGCGGAAGGAGGAATTAGCGCGGGTTGTCAAAGAGATCGGGCAACAGGGCGGCCATGCCTTGGCGCTTCAGGGAAGCGTAACGAATGAACCGGATGTACGTGAAGCGGTGGAATCCACGGTCCGAACATTTGGGAGACTCGACATCCTTGTGAACAACGCAGGCAACTTGTTCTATGCCGGGCCGCTGCATGAAACCAGCGACCAGATTTGGGACGAGACGCTCGACTTGTTCTTGAAAGGGACATTCCGATTCATTCGTGCCACGATCCCGCTGATGTTGAAGCAGGGCGGGGGCTCGATTCTCAACGTGTCAACGGTCGCGGGGATGAAAGCCATCCCCTTCTTTCAGGCCCATGCGTACCAGGCGGCGAAAGCGGGCGTGAATATGCTGACCAAATCAGTAGCGGTCGAGTACGCAAAGCAGGGCATCCGTTGCAACTGCATCTGTCCCGCGGGCGTACTGACCGCGCCGGTCCAGGAGATGCTAAAGGACCCGAAGGCTAAAGCGTTATTCGAGGGCATCCATCCGATGGGTCGCCTGGGGGAGCCGGAGGAAGTAGCCGAAGCTGCGATCTATTTTGCGTCCGATGAGTCACGCTGGACGACCGGCAGCATTCTGCCTGTCGACGGGGGAGTCATGGCGGTATGAGTGCGCAGGAGACGCGCCAAGAAGATGTTCAACCGTCGCTGTCAACGTATCGGCTCAAGATCAGAACAGATAGGCCATCGCGACTACCGGAATAGGAGGAGCCATCATGACGACAATGGAGATCGGCAAAGAACTGGTCACCTTGTGCAAGTAGGGTAAAAATCAGGAGGCGATCGATCGACTCTACTCCCCGAATATCGAGAGCGTCAAACCCCTCGCTGTGCCGGGTATGGAACCGACCCAGAGAGGGATCGCGAAGATCAAAGGCAAGAATCAATGGTGGACGGATAACCACGAAATCCATAGGAGCGTATCCGAAAGACCATTCCCCCATGGAGACCGCTTCATTGTGCGGTTCAAATATGACGTCACGCCCAAGCACATGGGAAAACGCATGAGTATGGATGAGACAGGTCTCTACACGGTACAAAACGGAAAAATCGTCAAGGAGGAGTTCTTCTACTCGATGTAAGCGCCGGAGGCTAGGCAACATTGACCTGGATTGGACAACGTGCCGAACTACACATTTTACCGTTTCACCTTAGGAGGCCTCCCATGAAATGGTGTGTCACCCTCTCCCTCATCCTGCTGCCCGTCGCGATGCCGTTCCAGCGGACGCAGGCCGATACCCCAAAACCTCCCGACTTCGGCACCTTGGCCTCTCTCGTTGGCGAGTAGCAAGGCAAGGACCCCTAAGGGAAACCGATGACCGCGTCGTATCAATGTGCCAGTGGCGGCACGAGTCTTGTGGAAACGCTGACGATGACCGAGAAGCCGACGATGACGACGATGTATCACGCCGACAAGGGCGAGTTCATTCTGACCCTCTACTGTGCGCTCGGCAACCAACCGCGTATGCGTGCCGCCATGCCCAAAGGCGACGCCAAGACGCTGGCCTTTAATTTCGTAGCCGCCACGAATCTCGCCACGCGAACGGACGCGCCATGCACAACATGTCGTTTAGCTTCCAGGATCGGAATCACTTCTCCCAGGAATGGGTCCTCAGCAAGGATGGAAAGGAACTGCCACATCGGTTAGAATTTGCCCGTGTGAAGTAGGGAAAGTATCGTCCACCCCGATCATAATCATAAAGGAGGAGAAGACCATGGCGACGAAACAATATAAGCAACTGGGATGTCTGGATGTTGACCCCAAAGCCGGCTGCGCATTCCAGGTGCGGGCTGAAACGGAAGCAGAGATGTTGCAACAAGTGGCCCTGCACGCGAAGCAGTGCCATAAGTTGGAATCACTGCCTCCGGAGATGGCTGCCAAAGTGAAGGCGGCGATCAAGACCGTGAGCGTCACGGTCTAAGAGAAATCTTGACGCAGGGAGATGCTTCCCCTGTGTTCATCAGCACCGGGGAAGCATCTCCCTGACCGGCTGATCCGGAGTGAAGTCGTCATGGTGAGCATCATCCATCAGAAGGTGATGTTTAGCACGTCGCCTCGAGAACTGTTTAATATCTATCTCGATTCGAAAAAGCACGGCGCAGCGATCGACGACAGGGTGTCGATCGGCCGTAAGGTGGGTGCGAGGTTCACGGCGTTCTGAGGTATGTTGCGGGGGCGTAACCCCGTGATCGCCCCGAATCGGATGATCGTCCAGTCGTGGCGCGCGAAACCGTGGAAGAAGAGCCATCCCGACTCGATCCTGATCTTGCTTTTCCATAAGGCCGGTCGCAGCGGGCAGTTCGAGTTGATTCATGTCGGCATGCCCGACTACGACTATCTTCCAATCAAAACGGGCTGGACGAAATACTATTGGACTCCATGAAAAAAATATTTCACGGCCCGGCGTTCACGATAACAAGGAGATTCCCATGCAACGGATGATTGGATTGTTTGCTCTTTCAATGCTGCTGGTCGGGCTCTCTGGCTGTAGCTATCTGTTCTATCCCCGAGCAGGCGACTATGCGACGCAAGCGAAAGGCGCCAGCGGTGTCGAGACCATGATCAACCTCGCCAATATGATGGAGGCAACGGCAGCCAAGGCCAAGGGTGGCAAAGGTGTCGATACCGCCTTCGACGATCTGCACAATCAGTTTCATGCGCTCCGTGATTCGTACTGTGGTGTGACTGAGGCGCAGGCCAAAACGCCGGCCTACGACTTGGCCGTGACGCACAAGAAGGAATTGACGGCGATTTTCTGGCGCCTGTGGAAATTCAAGGACAGTCAACCGCAGCGCGATCTGCATCTTGATCTCTTAAGCGTCGAGTTGAAGGAACTGCGCGAGACGCTGCAGACGATCCAGTAACCCCTCACAAGTGAGAGCACCGATGCCAAAATCGAGGAAGGCGCCTTCACCGCAACTTGCAACTGGCTCTGTGGCACTACTGATCGGCACCCGCAAGGGTGCGTTCATCTTGCGCAGTGATCGATCGCACCGAACCTGGAAGCTGTCCGCCCCAATGTTCCTCGGTCACACCGTGCATCATCTGATGCCGGATCCGCGAGATCGACGCACGATGCTCATGGCCACACGCACGGGGCATCTGGGACCGACGGTGTTCCGGTCCACGGACTTCGGCAAGACGTGGAAGGAAGCGAAGACTCCGCCGGCCTTTCCGAAAGCGCCGGAGGGCCAGAACGGGCGGGTGGTGGATCACGTGTTCTGGCTCACTCCTGGACATCCCAGTGAATCGGGCCTCTGGTATGCCGGCACCTCACCACAGGGACTCTTCCGCTCCAACGACGGCGGCATCACGTGGGAGCCTTTTTCGTACATCAACGACGATCCGCAATACCGAAAGTGGATGGGTACCGTGCAGGACGGGACACCGGATGGCCCCAAGCTTCATTCGATCCTCATCGATCCACGCGATCCCGCCCACCTCTACTTCGCCATGTCTGGGGGTGGTGTGCACGAATCGGTGGACGGCGGCCGAACCTGGACATCCATCGTCCGGGGACTCGAAGTGGTCGAAGGATTTGACGCAGCTACGGTCACCTTCCACGACCCCCATTGCGTCCGGCTCTGTCCGACCGATCCAGACCGGTTGTTTCAACAGAACCACTGCGGAATTTACAGGATGGATCGCTCTGAGGGCCGATGGCTTCGCATCGGCAAGAACATGCCAAAGAAGGTCGGCGATATCGGCTTTGCGATGGTCCTCCACCCGCGCGATTCCGATACCGCCTGGGTGTTCCCAATGGACGGCTCGACGGTGTGGCCGCGCGTGAGCCCCGGGGGCAAACCCGCTGCCTACGTCACGCGCGATGGCGGTAAGACCTGGACAAGACAGGACAAGGGCTTTCCGCGAGCGAATGCCTGGTGGACGGTGAAACGGCAAGCCATGACGGCAGACGCCCATGAACCGGTAGGACTCTATCTCGGCACGACTAGCGGCGAGGTCTGGGCGAGTCGTACGGGCGGCACGAGTTGGACTTGTCTGGCCCGGCACCTTCCTGAAATTTACTCGGTGGAAGCAGCGGAACTCTGACCGTGACCGTCTACATCCCCAGTGCGCTTCGCTCTTACACCAAGCAGAAGAGCGAAGTAGCGGCCGAAGGCCAGACCCTGGCCGAAGTGTTGTCAGCATTGGATCATCGCTATCCCGGCCTACGCTTTCGCATCATCACTGAACAGGGCACGATTCGACAGCACATCAGAATCTTCGTCAAAGAAGACCAGGTGCGGGATCTGTCTGTCGCGCTTCAACCAGAGGATCAGATCCACATCATCTGTGCCTTGAGCGGCGGCTGACGCTCCGTCGACAGGTGTGCCGACGCCCCACGGAAGGAAAACACATGACACAGCAATCTTCCCAACAGCTCATCGAAGGCCAACGGCAGGACTGGAACCGTGTCGCAGGGGGCTGGGAGAAGTGGGATCGATTCTTCGACGAGCAGATGGCGTTTCTGAATCACCGGCTCGTGGCCGATGCGCGGCTGCGATTCGGCATGCGCCTGCTCGATCTCGGTTCGGGCACCGGCTATCCCGCCCTGCTCGGCGCACAAACCGTTGGGTCGAGTGGAAGCGTGATCGGGCTGGATCTCGCCGAGCAAATGCTCGCCGTCGCGCGACGCAAAGCCACGACGCTGGGCCTCGCGAACGTGACGTTCCGCACGGGCGACGTGACCGCGCTTCCATTTGATGCGAACTCGTTCGATGCCGTCACGAGCCGCTTCTGCTTGATGTTTTTGCCGGAGATTCCGAAGGCCACCGCTGAGATTGCGCGTGTGCTGAGGCCCGGAAACTGGGTCGCGGCGGCTGTCTGGTCTGCGCCAGAGAAGAATCCCTCGATCGGCCTTTCGATGGAGGCGATCAAGAGCGTGATTGAACTGCCGACACCAGACCCCACTGCCCCCGGCATCTTTCGGCTAGCCAAGCCCGGCGATCTCGCCGGGATGTTGCAACAGACCGGATTGGTCGATGTGACAGACCAGGAATTTCTGGCGGAATGGTCGTATGTGTCAGCCGATGAGTACTATACGAGCCTCATGGAAATCGCGGCGCCGATTCAGAATCTCATGACAACACTCTCGGCGCCCCAAATACAAGAGGTGAGGCGTCTCATCACCCAGTCTGCAACCCAATACCAGCGTGGCAACAGAATCACCTTCCCCCTCGCCATCCGAATGGTCGCGGCACGCAAACCTCTGTGAGACTACCGTGGCGCCGAAGTACGACGGATTCAAGGACTTCGTGCTGGATCAACTCAGCGATCTGCACGGCGTGAGCTGCCACGCGATGTTCGGCGGATACGGGCTGTATTGTGGTAGGGTGTTCTTCGGCATCGTCCATAAGGGCCGGCTCTATTTCAAGACGAATGCGGCCACGGCGCCACGATATCGCGAGCGCGAGATGAAACCATTCAGGCCCAACGCCAAACAGACCCTCAATACCTATTACGAAATCCCGCTGGACGTCCTGGAAGATGCGGGAGAGCTGACGATATGGGCTCAGCAGGCCAGCAACCTCTGATGACTTTCGCGTTGCACAGTCTCAACCGCTCAATGCTCCGGCGCCTGCTCTTCGCCGGGCTACTCGCCGGTCTGTCCTCACATACGGTGTGGGCCGATGAGCCTCCTCTGCCTTCGAGTGTGTGGCAGAGCGGGCCCGATCAAGCACCGGTCCCACGAAAGCCCTGGGTCCTCCGCGACCGACCCATCGCCTTGAATGCCCAGTCGCTTCAGACCTTGAAAGATGCTGCCGCCAGGCCACATCCTCCTGTCTTCATCGAACTCTTCGATGGCACCCGGTATGAGTTGGATATCTCCTCCACCATCTCCCGGATTAACGACTCAGCCGCCGTACGCGGGCTCCTCAAGAACGCCTCTCACGGGGACTTTACTTTTTTCATAAACGGAAGCGTGATGGCGGGAACTATCCACGTTGGCGATCGTCTCTTCACAATCGAACATGTATCCAACGGCCACCACCGCCTGCTGGAACTTAATCCCGCAATACTCCCTCCAGACTAGCAGGATGCTGAAAAAGTCCGCCGGCGGCACAGACCGTAGCAAGTGAGGCGCGAGACGGGGGGAAAGGCGCGATCCGAAGTTCGTAGTTCGGGGTTCGAAGTTCGGAAAACCTCGAACATTGGACCTCGAACCCTCGCTCGTCTCGCCATGCACCAGTCTCGCTCGGCTATCCTGCGGGCTCCGCACTAGAGATTGGCTCCTCGCTGTGCCATAATAAACGAAAGATGGTTTTATCCCTCTGGACTCTCGGACATTCGACGAGACAGATCGATGAATTCATCGGTTTGTTGCGCGCCCATCAGATCAGTTTTCTCGTCGATGTCCGGACCGTTCCTCGATCCCGCTACAATCCCCAGTTCAAT
>VBOL01000290.1 GCA_005887945.1 Nitrospirota bacterium | reverse complement strand
GACGGCAAGAAGATGAGCCCGGCGACGTTGTTGGCCCGCCTCAATAAGCTGGGCGGTGCGCATGGGATCGGGCGGATCGATCTGGTGGAGAATCGCTATGTCGGGATGAAATCTCGCGGGGTCTATGAAACTCCGGGTCGGACGATCCTCCATGTGGCGCATCGAGGGCTCGAGTCGTTGACGATGGATCGCGAGGTGCTGCATTTCAGGGACGGTTTGATTCCGCGCTTCGCCGATCTTATTTACAACGGCTATTGGTTCAGCCCGGAACGAGAGATGATCGTTGGCTGGGCGTAAGTCGAAGAATTCGCTCTATCGTCTCGACATCGCCACGTTTGAAGAGGACGAAGTCTATAATCAGAAAGATGCCGAGGGTTTCATTCGGTTGAACGCGTTGCGGCTGAAAATCAGAGCTCAAAGAAAGAAGGCCTCCTCCTGATGACACGAGCAACGGGCCGCAGCTCTGCCGCGTCGGAAGGCGGAAAGGCCTGGGGCGGGCGGTTCAGACAAAAGACGAACCGCTTGGTGGAATCTTTCACCGTTTCGGTGGCGGTCGATCGCCGGCTCTACGCCCATGACATTCAGGGCAGCATCGCCCATTGCAAGGCGTTGGGGAAGGCACGCGTGTTGACCGCCTCTGAAACCAGGACGATTGTGCGGGGTCTGGAATCGGTGAAGACCGAGCTGGATCGGGGCCGCTTTCGCTTTACCCCTCAGGATGAAGATATTCATATGGCGATTGAACGCCGGCTGATAGAGTTGATCGGTCCGCTCGGCGGCAAGTTGCACACGGGCCGGAGCCGGAATGACCAGGTTGCCCTGGACGTTCGGCTCTATTTGCGGGATCAACTCAGTCAGCTCGTGGGGTATCTGGAAAACTTTCAGCGGGTCTTGGTGGCGAAGGGAAAGGCGAATCGAACGGTCGCCATGCCGGGCTATACACATCTACAGCGTGCCCAGCCGATACTATTAGCGCATCATCTTTTGGCCTATGTGGAAATGATCGAGCGGGACAAGGGGCGATTTCACGATGCGTCGGTGCGATTGAATGTCATGCCGTTGGGGTCCGGTGCACTCGCGGGAACCAACTACCCAGTCGATCGCCGGTTCACCGCCGAGCTGTTGGGCTTTCCCACCGTGACGCAAAACAGTCTCGATGCCGTGTCCGATCGGGATTTCATGATTGAGGTGGCCTCGGCACTGTCGATCACGATGATGCACCTGTCCCGGCTCAGTGAAGAATTGATCCTCTGGTCTTCCCAGGAATTCCAATTTGTCGAGCTTCCCGATGCCTTCTGTACCGGTAGCAGCATGATGCCGCAGAAGAAGAATCCCGATGTGCCGGAATTGGTGCGGGGCAAGACGGGACGTGTCTATGGCCATTTGGTCAATCTGTTGACGACTCTCAAGGCCCTGCCCTTGAGTTATAATCGAGACCTCCAAGAGGATAAGCCGGCGCTCTTCGATGCCCTCGATACCGTCACCGCGTCAGTGGAGGTCTTGACGGAATTGATGCGCCGGCTCACCGTGAACCGGGACGTCCTCAAGAAGGCGGTTCAGGATGGTGGAATGCTGGCCACGGAGGTTGCGGACTATCTTGTGACCCGAGGAGTACCTTTTCGCGAAGCGCATGCGATCACGGGCCGACTGGTGCGGGCCGCATTGGATCAAGGCCGTGAACTCACGGTCTTCTCGCTCGAGGAGCTTCGGACATTTTCCGACCGAATTGAAAAGGGTCTGTTTTTGCGGTTGACGGTCACTGCCGCGATCGACCGGAAGTCTCAGGTGGGTGGAACTGCTCGAACGCGAGTAAAGCGGCGCATTAAAGAACTCGAACGGATGCTCTCGTGAAGGTGCGAATGCAGAGTGCGACGGCCATCGTGGCGGGTGTGACGATGGCAATGTTGGTGGCCTGCGGGGTCGTGGGGTCGCCGGTTCCTCCTGAAAGTGTCGGGGTGAATCCGACCATTGAGCGGCAAAAGAAGTTAGAGGCGCTCGAGGAGAAACAGAATGAGGCCGCAGCGGAAGCCGAATCCACCGAGCCACAACCGGACCTGATGCTACAGGGGCAGGATGTCAACCTTCCCCCGTTACAACCGGTGGGAACCCGGTAAGGTTGATACCGCCATCCGCTGGACCTGTGTAGCTGGATAACGCTATACTATAACCCGTTGAATGTTGACGCGTGCCTCCCTCCGTGGAATATTCTACGGTAGTGATAACGAAAGAAATCGCCAATGAGAAGTGACACAAGGTAACGGAACTATGCCATGGCTGGATTGAGAGTGTACTCGGGCAAACAGGTGTTCGATGCGGTGATGCTGGAGGGGGGAAGGCTGGTCGCCGAGAGCGTCATGCGAAGCGACCTCGCACTCCAGTAGTGGGCGCATGAGTGCAGGGTCGTTCTTGGTCAGCGACCAGAAGAGCAGGGTGTCACACCCGCGACTCAGGCATGTCGCGCAGGGAGAAGCGCCCAAGCCATCATACGTGCTCCTGCACTTCCCCCGGGCAGTTCTCCGAAGAGTTGATGAAGGAAATCCTGCGAGGAGTCTCCGCGCAGAAACATACCGAGCCCGTTATCGATTCGGTGTAGGCGTTCAGCGTGTCGCCGTCTTCGGTGTTTCAAAAGAGGGTGGCGCTGACGGCCCGACAGCTACGGGCGTTCCCAGCGCGTTTTTTCGGAGTGCACGCTGTTCCCGGACACGATCCATCGGGACGGCGAGGTGTTCTTCTGTGCGGGGATGGCGCAGGTCCTCGCGGCTATCGAGGCCGAGCGAGCGGAGCCGCAGTCCGCTCCAACGAAGAAGGCGGCGTGAGACAACCATGGGAGCAACTCAGAACATTTCAACGAGCTTATTGACAACCTCAGCCGGATAGCCGGATAGAGGTGAGGAGGATCGATTCATGGAGCTTATTCAACCCACGCGGCACAGTCAGCTCGTTGGTCATGCGGCGACGGTCAAGCACGCACCAGGCAAGCGGCTGTTGCTGGTCGACCCCTATCCGCGCAATAACCCCTATCGGTTGACCGCGTCGGAACGACGCGCGGTGTGGTTTCCCAAGTTGAGCTTGCCGGTGATTGCGGCCTACACCCCGGAGAATTGGGAAGTAAATCTGATCGATGAAGCGGTTCAAGATATCGATTTCGACTATCCTTGTGACATGGTCGGCCTCTCCATCATGACCTGCTATGCCCCTCGCGCTTACGAGATCGCAACGGAATTTCGCAAGCGAGGCAAGACGATCGTCATGGGGGGCGTCCATCCCACATACTGCCCCGACGAAGCTCTTCGGTATGCCGACGCGATCGTCTGTGGAGAAGCCGAAGATCTCTGGCCACAGCTGGTTGCGGACTATGAGGCGGGGAAGATGCAGCGCATGTATAAGATGACGTCGTTACCCTCGCTGGAGCGGTACAAGAGCCCCCGTGTCGAATTGCTGAGCCCCGACTCGTACATGACAAGACAGTGTAGTTTCACGACCAGAGGATGTCATTTCGATTGCGAGTTCTGCAGCGTGTCCCCGTTTAACGGAAAGACCACGCGGCGGCGGCCGGTGAAGGAGGTGGTCACGGAACTTCGAAATGTTCAGCGATGGATTCGAAGTGAGTTGGTCGAACGATTGGGCGACGAGCCGCTGTGGAACGCTTTCGTCACGGCGCTTCGGATTCGGGTGGGAATCGAGGATGGCAGCATCGTCGCGTTTGTCGATGACTTGCACAACAGCAACCGTGCCTATTGTCGTGAGCTCTGGGCCGCGCTGAAGCCGCTCAAGATTAAATGGGGCTGCCAGTCCACGATGTTCCTGGCTGACGACGAAGAGATGGTCAAGCTTGCGGCCGAGAGTGGCTGCGTGTCGGTATTCGTCGGGATGGAATCGCTCGATGAAGAGGCCTTGGATGAAACGAACAAGCCGTTTAACCGAGTCCAGAAGTTCTCTCGGGAGATCAAGATGTTCCACAATTACGGGATCATGGTGAATCCCGGGATCGTGTTCGGATTCGACAGCGACGATGTGACCGTGTTCGAACGGGCTGTCGACTTCTTGACGAAGAACCAGGTGGAATTGGCTTACTTCAACGTGCTGACACCCCTTCCTGGTACGGCGCTATTCGACCGCTTCGAAAAGGCCGGTCGTATCTTCGATCGGGACTGGGCGAAGTACGACGGCAAGCATGTGGTGTTCCAGCCGAGCCGGATGACGACCGAGCAACTACAAGACGGCTTCCACTGGGCCAACCACCAATTCTATTCGCTCCCTTCGATCTGGAAACGACTGTCGGGCACGAGTCAGCGGCTGATTCCGCGATGGGAGATGAATCGGGAGTTTCGGAAGTTGGTCAAGCGAACCTGCCCCAAAGCGTCCCTGTCGCCGCTCGCGGGGGTATTGAAGAATCTCCAAGCGAAGCTCCCGGTGTTGGACAAGGAGCAATTGATTCCTAGCGCGCTGCATGCGCTGAAACAGCACTTCGATCCGAACGCGCTCTCGGCACAACAATTGATGCTCCACATCAAGGCCAAGCGGCATGACAAGTTTGCTGCTCTGTTCGTGGATCTTGAGGGTACCCTCGATCGATTGAATGCTTTGGAATTGATTAAGCGGATCAAGGAAGCGGCCAATCAGGCACGCATGGACATCATCGTCAACTTCGAGCACCTCAAGCTGGCGACGCCCGATGCCCTCAAGGCGTTGGTGGATTCAGACGCGATGAAAGTAGCAATTCCGCATGTGAAGGTCCGCTTTCGCAAGTTTAAGGATGCGTTCGAGGCCTCCTTGCAAGGCTTCTCGCTCGCAGGCTTGCAGGGCTTCTCGCTCGCAGGCCTCGAACATCTCAATGAAGATTCGCAGGATGCATAATTTCGAGTATCGACATGGAGAGCTCTATTGCGAACAGGTGCCTGTCAGCCGGATTGCGAAAGAGGTCGGCACCCCTTGCTACATCTACAGTTACGCGACCCTCGTTCGTCATTTCCGGGCGTATGATGGGGCCTTCAAGAGTGTACCCCATGTAATTGCCTTCGCCATGAAGGCCAACTCCAATATCGCGATCCTCCGTCTCATGGCAAAGGAGGGGAGCGGGGTGGATATTGTGTCCGGCGGGGAACTCTTTCGGGCACTCAAGGCAGGTGTTCCTCCCTCAAAGATCGTATTCGCGGGCGTCGGCAAGAACTCTGAAGAGATTCGTGAGGCCTTGAAGGCCGACATCCTCATGTTCAACGTCGAATCTTCGGCTGAGCTGCAGGCGATTAATGAGGTGGCGGCTTCGGTCGGGACCAAGGCGAGGGTTGCCCTGCGCATCAATCCCGACATCGATCCGAAAACCCACGCGTACATTTCGACCGGTCTCAAGAAAAGCAAGTTCGGGATCGCCGCCGATCGGGCGCTCGAAGAATTCACGCTGGCTTCCTCACTCGCCAACATCGATGTCGTCGGGGTTCATAAGCATATCGGGTCGCAGTTGACGGAAGTCACGCCGTTCGTCGAGGCCGTGAAGAAGGTGGTGAAGCTGGTCGAAGCCTTGAAGGCCCAGGGCATCAACATCCGGTACGTCAATATCGGTGGCGGCCTTGGCATTACCTACTCGGACGAAACGCCACCGCTGCCGCAGGACCTTTCGGATGCCGTGTCGCCATTGCTGAAGAATTTGAATGTCACCCTCATCATGGAGCCAGGCCGCGTCATCGTCGGCAACGCCGGCATTCTCGTGACGAAGGTGTTGTATCGGAAGGACGGCGAAGCAAAACGGTTTATTATCGTCGATGCGGCGATGAACGACCTGATCAGACCGAGCCTCTACGGGGCCTATCACGAGATTCGTCCCTTGTCCGAGGCGGTGTTGCAGCGGACCAAGCATCAGGTGGATGTTGTCGGCCCGGTCTGTGAGTCCGGCGATTTTCTGGCGAAGGACCGGTCACTGCCGGAGGTCAACCCGGGTGACATGCTTGCGGTGATGAGTGCGGGGGCCTATGGATTTGTGATGGCCTCCAATTACAATTCGCGACCACGGGTACCGGAAGTCCTGATCAAAGACGGGGAGATCCACGTCATCAAGACTAGAGAAACCTATGATGATTTGGTGAAGGGCGAAATGATTCCGGCATTTCTCGACTGAGGAGTGGGCGCGGTGGACGCCTCGGCGGCGAAGGAGTGAGCATGTTTACAGGTACATTGATTGCCATTGTGACCCCATTCAGGAATGGCAAGGTTGATGAACGGGCCTTCGGCGACCTTATAGAATGGCAAATTGCCAACGGGACGAACGGAGTTGTGCCTTGCGGCACCACCGGCGAATCAGCCACCCTCTCGCACCAGGAACACCACCGCGTGATCGAGCTGACCGTCGAGGTGGTCAACCGGCGCGTCCCCGTGATTGCCGGGACCGGCTCCAACAGCACGACAGAAGCGGTGTCCCTCACGAAACACGCCAAGCAAGCAGGGGCCGATGGGGCGTTGCTGATCACGCCCTATTACAATAAGCCGACGCAGGAGGGATTGTACCGACATTACAAAGTGATTGCGGAGTCCGTGGATCTTCCGCAGATCCTGTATGACATTCCCGGACGGACCGGCGTGAACATGTTGCCATCCACTGTCGCAAGGCTTTGTGGGTTACAGAGCATTGTCGGGATCAAAGAGGGGAGTGGGTCAGTTCCGCAGGCCTCTGAGATTGCGCAGACGTGCGGAGATAGGATGACGGTCCTGGCGGGAGATGATGCCCTGACGTTGCCTATGATGGCAGTCGGAGGGAAAGGGGTCATTAGCGTGACATCGAACGTCGCTCCATCCGAGATGGCTCAATTGGTCAAGGCCTTCTTGAGTGGACGCATCGACGAGGCACGCCGAATTCATTTCGCATTGTCGCCGCTGTTCAACGCGCTCTTTTACGAGACCAATCCCATTCCGGTGAAAACTGCATTAGGCATGATGGGAAAAATCGATCCGGAGTTGCGGCTGCCGCTCTGTGCCATGGCGACCGAGACGAAAGACCGACTCACGCTAGCCTTAAAGGACGCAGGCCTCATTTAGTAAACCCGACGGTCTTGGCTCGGGTACTCATTCTATGATCAACGTGATTGTCGCAGGGGCTGCCGGTCGCATGGGTTGCCGGCTGGTTGCCCTTATCAAAGATTCGACCACCCTGAGGCTTGCCGGTGCGATCGAAGGGAAGGGCCATCACGCTGTGGGTGACGATGCCGGGGAGACAGCTGGCTGTGGCCGTGCGGGTCTTCAGATCACCGACGATTTCGGGGCGCTCCTTAACAGAGGCGAAGTAGTCGTCGATTTTTCCGCTCCTGAAGCGACCCTGCATCATTTACGCACGGTGGCGCAACATCGACGGGCCATGGTGATCGGCACGACTGGGTTTTCCGCTCCCCAGCTCGAAGAGCTGAAATCGCTTGCGTATCAAGTTCCCTGCGTGTTGTCCCCTAACATGAGCGTGGGTGTCAATCTGATCTACAAGGTCATCAGCGAGATGGCGATCACGCTGGGGGACGAATACGACATTGAGGTGATAGAAGCTCATCATCGTCTAAAAAAAGATGCGCCGAGCGGGACGGCGCTCAAGATTGCGGAAGTCTTGGCGAAAGCTATGAACCGTGATCTGGATCAAGTCGGCGTTTATGCCAGAAAAGGTCTTA
>VBOL01000289.1 GCA_005887945.1 Nitrospirota bacterium | reverse complement strand
CGAGACGACCTCCGACTACGATCGGGAGAAACTCCAAGAGCGCCTCGCGAAGATCGTGGGTGGTGTGGCCGTCATCAACGTCGGCGCCGCGACCGAAACCGAAATGAAGGAAAAGAAGGCGCGCGTCGAGGACGCATTACACGCTACCAAGGCAGCCGTCGAAGAAGGGATCGTCCCTGGCGGCGGAACGGCGTATCTCCGTTGCCTCGGCGCGTTGGATTCGCTCAAGCTGAACCCTGAGCAGCAGGTGGGTGTTAATATTATCCGCCGCGCACTCGAAGAGCCGATCCGTCAGATCGCGGTGAACGCCGGGATGGAAGGTTCCGTCATCGTGGAAAAAGTGCGCAATGACAAGAATCTCAACGGCGGGTACAATGCTGCCACTGAGGAATATGTGGACATGATCAAGGCCGGTATCATCGACCCCACCAAGGTGTCGCGTTGCGCATTACAGAACGCGGCGAGCGTGGCTGGATTGATGCTCACGACCGAGGTGATGATCACCGAACTGCCGGAAGAGAAGAAAGAGCTAGCCGGTGGCGGAGGTGGACACAACCACGGCATGGAAGGCATGTACTAAGAAGAAAAGAGCTGATAGCCTCTAGCTAATGGCTCGGAGCTAAAGAGAGGGCCGGGTGGCGAAAGCCGCCCGGCCTTTTTTGTTCCGTCACTTTTTACAACTTCACCGGGTCGGCCTACAGTCCTTCGTGCAGTAAAGGGAGGACCATACCGGTTTATTTTAGTGAAAGTGATTGACGAGGAAAGTTCTAAGGCACTTCAGCACTACTTTGCCTCGTGTTCTGTCATCATTAATAGTGAGACACCAGGATTCGAACATGGAACCGGAGTTGCCGTTAGGTACAGGAATCAGAACTACATTGTGACTGCTTCTCACGTTTTGAAGCGAGAGCCAAGAAATGAAAAGCTCCTCATAATCGGAAAACCCGATTCCACTCTAAAGGAGGTGGAAAAACAGAAAATACCTGAAGCTTTCTTCAAACGAACTCATGGCCCGATCAAATCTTCGACTGGCACTCACATTACCATCACTGAACGCATTGAGAGCAACGCGCTAGGAGATATTGCGGCACTCAAGGTCGAAAATGTGCAAAATGATCTGCCGCACACAATTTTCCACGATCTTTCTGGCCAAGGGGAAATAGATATCCCCAAAGGTAAACCTGTAGTCATTTGTGGCTTTCCAGGAGAACTTGCACTGCATGCCGAGCATAGAGTGACGGGGCAGCCTGGAGTGGCAGTGTTTACGTGATTTGCATGGCAGCAAATCATGGCCATTCCTAAATCACTGGACCAGTTGAATCCTCTGAATCCTGACATCGATTTCATCACAGACTACTTTCATGACAAAGAAACATGGGACCCCAAAGGGATGAGCGGAGGTGGGGCCTGGACGATCCCGAAGATCAGGGATAGTGAACTGTGGTCTCCTGATCAGACTCAGATTTTAGGGATTCAAAGCGGATTTTATCGAAGCAGAAACTTGTTGAGGCTTACTCGAACTGAATGTTTAGTAAAACTACTTTTGGACAATTAACAATTGTAAGTCGCGGGGGGTGCTAAACAATGGATCTGGAACAAGGCCTCCCATGATCGTAGAAGTCGAGAGTAATGACAATTGCGAAACCAGTTTCTTCGGGCGGTTCAAGGAAGCCGGTCCCGCGCGGCCGGTCAACCAGGTTAAGCTCTACGACCAAAATCCCACCGGGGAGTGGTACTGGATCACTGGCTGGAGCGACGATGAGCAGACACCTGCCTGCCAGGCCTATGCTCAGCTGGTTGAGGACTCAGGAGCAGGACTGACGCATCTAGTCTATGGAGGACTCTACGGCCTGCGATTCAAGCCAATTCACATCGAGGAAGCTTGGAATCTCGAAAGCCCGCATCAATGGGGAGAAACCTACCTGTCGCTCGCCAGTGACCGTGATCTGCGCTATACAGAATAGTTTCCTCCGCCCTTGTAGAACCAAAGACACATTCAAAGGACAGTCGCAATTCCAGGCACTACATCTTTGACCTCGTTCCCTCTTCCATCGACTCATTCCTGCCTTCAAACACGATTCAACAGTCCTGTTCGCAAGCCCAAAGCGGCCCCACACTGAGGCGATCTTGAAGAATGAAATGACGGGACGACCAGAATAGATGTTGAGGATGCGTGGTGAGGAGCCTAGAGATGACGAACTACTATGATGGCAGCAGAAACCTGCACGGTGATCACTTGCGATCACCGTCTCTCAGCCGGTCGTTTTGGCTCGGAGCCTGTCCGACATTGCCTTCGTGACGAGGCGAAGGAGGTGCGACCACATGCGAGGCCGCAGGCCTGGAAAACCCAAGGTGTATTCGCCGCAATACCAATACATTGAGGATTTTTTCTGGCCGAGAACGACGCAGATGGTGGCGGAGTGTTCGCCGCAGTAGAACGGTCAATGTCGGCAGGCTCCTAGTGCTCGTTTATGGCTCGCAAAGTAGCCTTGAACAACTTGGAGGTCTTCGGCGTTTCGAAGAACGAGCGGAAGATGTCATGCACAAGGGTGGTATGGCCGGCGAGGTCGGCTTGAAATTGTTTGAGCGCGATCGGTCGATCAGCTCTGTCATAGCCCACGCGGATTGCACAGCGCTCTAGTTCCTTCTGCTGATCTGGGAGAGCATGCGTCTGCAGATCATGCACCATCTGGAGTTTGTGCTCCACGTCTCGGAGAAACTGATAGGCACTGGTCAGATCGGCCTGTTGCTTTCCTGACAGAATACCGGCCTTCTGAAGCCGCACCAATGAACCGAGAGTCCCCCGGCCAAGAATCCCTGGCAACCGCCGGCCAGCCAGCACCTGGATCGTTTGGACGAGAAATTCGATTTCCCTGATCCCGCCCACACCGAGTTTTACGTTGCGCTGCTCATGCCCGCGTTCCGCCATCTTCGCGTCAATCCGCTCCTTGACCGATCGGACCTCCTCCACGATCGCAAGCCCTTGTGCGACATCCGGGCGTTTCGATGAGGGTGCCAGCACAAAGGGCCTCACCATCTTGATGAACGATCTCCCGACCTCCTGCGACCCAGCGATGGGCCAGGCTTTCAGCAGAGCCAACCGTTCCCACACTTGTCCTCTCGTCCGATAATACTTGGCATAGTCGTCGAGCGAGCGAGTGAGCTGCCCTACAGAACCTTCTGCCCGCAAGCGGAGGTCCACGCGATAGACGTACCCTTCATGCGTCTGTACAGTCAGCGCCTTCGTGAGCTCCCGCGCGAGAATTTCAAAGTATTCTTCATTGGACAGCACGCGCTGCGCAGGGGTCTTCGCCTTCGCACGTCCGGACGCAGCCGGCCTGGTTTCTCCCTCATGGGATTCACAGACATAGAGCACGTCTACGTCGGAGCTATGATTGAGCTCATGTCGGCCCAGCTTCCCCATCGCAATGACGGTGAAGCCGGTCTCCACCCACCGCCCTTGCCGATTCTGGTGCATGGGAATGACGTGCCGGGCCCGTAGATCGGTATCCACAATGCGATAGGCGGCATCAATGAGCACCGAGGCCAGATCCGAGAGGGAGGCGGTGGTTTCTACCACATCTGCTAACCGCACGAGATCGCGCACGCCGATGCGCAGCATCTCTCGACGGCGGAATCGTCTGAGCGCGTCCAACCTGAGTTCAGTGGCGGTGACACCCTCCAGACTTTGCCGGATCATACGTTCCATCCCCGCCCTGGTCGGCGCGGTGGACAACACATTCTGTTGGGCCAGCCAGTACAGCAGCAGAGGATCGCGGACGAGGGTAAAGGCGAGCGAGTCACTGTTCCCGAAGATCGCGCACACCAGGTCCAACATGCGGGGAGCGCTACGCAGGTATTCCAACACGGCCGACCGGCTGACTCCGCTAGCGAGCCAGCGTTCCCAGTGATTCAAGGCCTGATCTGGATCAGCGGTCCGCCCAATGGCCTCAAGTAACGCGGGCAGGATCTCTGCCAACTGGCGTCGCTGGTGTGGATCGCCCGCCATCGACTGCAGATTCGCATCGGCATCCTGAACGCCATGGAGTCCGTAGGGTTGAAGGATCGCTTCAACCTGGGTTGGTTCCAGCCCGGACGCTAATAGGACAGGGGTTGGATCTGGTCGAGCAGCCCACTCGAGCTTAGGAACGGTACAATAGCGCGGCACTTGCTCCTTGGGACGAGTTGTCATAGGCAGGCATTATACTGATACTTTCGCGCTCGCACAATGAACCCGCTTCGGCTATACTCCCGGCCATGACGGATGGGCCTGGATCACACGAGTCGATCATCAAGACCCTGACCTCCCTCTGTCCGGATGTCGATGATGAGGTACTCCGGGACTTCGTGTCTCGGATGGACCCCGAGTACTTCGTTCGGTTCCAACCGAACACCATCGCGCACCATATTCAGCTTGCCAGCCGGCTCACGCCGGACCACCCCTGCGAATTGTCGGTGCTCGATAAACGAGCGGGGCGATCAGAAATCAGCATCGTCGCCTATGATTACTTCTCGGAATTCGCAGCGATCTGCGGTGTGCTCTCGGCCTTCGGACTCAATATCGAAGAAGGACAGATCTATACCTTTGTGGAGGCCACGCCTTCTCCATCGCCGCGCCGGAAGGCTCCCTCAACAACCGACCGGCCTACCGTCCGGCCCGGCCTCAGCCGCAAGAAAATCGTCGATGTCTTCCTGGTGCATCCCATAGACCGCACAGGCTTTCCCTCACCACAACACAATGCCCTCCGACAGACGGTCACCGAGATCATTCAACTGCTGGATGCCGGTCGGTTCGAAGAGGCACGCCAATACGTCAACCGCCGGCTCGTCGAACGATTGGACAAGCAGCGGAGTGCCTTTACCGGCCTGCTCCGTACGGTACGGATTACCTTCGACAATAGCCAATCACCGACAGATACGATCATGGACATCCGATCGGATGATACTCCGGCCTTTCTCTACGCTCTTGCGAATGCCCTGGCCATGCGCAACATCTACATTACCAAGGCCAAGATCGAAAGTAATGGCGCCGCCAAGCTGCATGATCGCTTCTATGTCAGGAATCGCGATGGGCAGAAGCTGCTCGACTCCGCCGATCAGGAGCAACTGCGGCTGACCGCCGTGCTCATCAAACAATTCACGCATGCCTTGACCTGGGCTTCCGACCCGGCCAAGGCGCTTGCATCGTTCGACCATTTCCTGGATCTCATCGTGAAAGACCAGGGCAAGAAGGGCAAGAACCAGGCGCTCGACTTCGTCAGCAATAAAAGAACCTTTCCCCTGCTCGCCCGACTGCTCGGCGCCAGCGACTTCTTGTGGGAAGATTTTCTCCGACGCCAGCACAGCAACCTCCTTCCACTGCTCACAAAATACCGGGATGCGCCCCTGATCAAGCCGCAGGCGACTCTCCGGAAAGAGCTCGACCGTCTGGTCGCTCGCGCCACAAAAGACGAGTCGCGAAAAGAAGCCTTGAACCGGTTTAAAGACCGTGAGCTGTTCCGGATCGACATAAAACACATCGTCGAGCCCTCGACCAATTTCCCTGACTTTTCGCTCGCGCTCACGGAACTGGCGGAGGTCATCATGGAACGGAGCATCGCGGATTGCCGCGCCAAGCTGGAGAAATCGTATGGGCACCCACGGCTCGCCAACGCGAAACCCTGCCCCTTTGCCGTCCTGGGCCTGGGAAAATTCGGAGGACGAGAGCTCGGCTACGCCTCGGACATCGAGGTACTGTTCGTCTACGATGGATCGGGCAAAACAAGCGGTAAAAATGGAATTGAAAACAGCGAATACTTCGAACGGCTGGCGCAGGAACTCCTGGGGTGGATCGAAGCCAAGCAAGAAGGCATCTTTCGCCTTGATGTCCGGCTTCGACCACACGGAGGCAAGGGCGCGCTGGCCAATGCGTTCGAGGAGGTCTGTCGCTACTACAGTCCGACCGGACTTGCCGCGTCGTTCGAGCGGCAAGCCCTGATCAAGCTGCGGCATATCGCCGGCGACGCCGCACTGGGCCATCAACTGGAAGCACACCGAGACTCTTTTGTCTACGGAGAAGCTCCCTGGGACATTCCCGCGGCACTGGAGCTCCGGAGACAACAGCTCAGGCAACTGGTCGAGCCCGGGAAGGTCAACGTGAAGTATAGCGCGGGAGGACTCATCGACATCGAATACGCCGCGCAATACCTGCAAGTGATGCACGGACACAACCACCCGAGCCTGCGTACGCCGAATACCCTCCAGGCACTCGCCGCGCTGGTGAATGCGGGGTTGGTCTCGCGCACCGATGGAGCAGGCCTCCGGAAAGCCTACGTCTTCACCCGGACATTGCTCGACGGATTACGCATGGTCCGGGGAAACACCAA
>VBOL01000288.1 GCA_005887945.1 Nitrospirota bacterium | reverse complement strand
GTGAAAAATTCGACCTATACCGATAAGTTCGGCAAGAAGTTTCCCAATCGATTCTTTGAAAATTTTATCGCGGAACAAAATATGCTGGGGACCGCAGCGGGTTTAGCTGCCTGCGGGAAAATTCCGTTCGTTGCCACGTTTGCCGCGTTCTATACGCGAGCCTACGATTTCATCCGCATGGCTGCCATCAGCGGCTCGAACATCAAACTTGTAGGCACACATGTCGGCGTGAGCATCGGGGAAGACGGTCCCTCGCAAATGGGCTTGGAAGATATTGCGATGATGGCTGCGCAACCGGGCGTGACCGTGTTGTATCCGTCCGATGCGACCTGTACGTATCGGCTCGTCGAAACGGCTGCGATGCACAAAGGGATGGTCTACATTCGGGCCGGTCGCCCAAAGTCTCCGGTTCTGTACGGGCCCGATGAAACATTCCAGATCGGCGGATCGAAGGTCATTCGCCAAAGCGCGTCGGATATCCTCACGATCGTCGCAGCCGGCGTCACGCTCTTCGAAGCCCTGAAGGCTTACGACACATTGAAAGCAGCCGGCGTCTCCGTGCGGATCGTCGATCTCTATAGCATCGTCCCCATTGATCGCACCACGTTGCTGGACAGCGCCAGGGCCACGCAGGGGCGCATCCTCACCGTTGAAGATCATTATGCGCACGGCGGCCTCGGGGATGCTGTTCTCAGCGCGGTCGGACCCGAAGGCATCAAGGTGCATAAGCTCGCCGTTCGCACGATTCCACACAGCGGGAAGCCGGACGAACTCGTCGACCACTTTGGCATCGGAGCACGATCGATTGTCGAGGCAGCCAAACAAATCACAAAATAAGCCCTTCCGCACCGCCCTTCCTCATAAATTGGACGGTATTCCTTTCCTGAATATTCTGTCAGGACCGGCGCGCCAACGTATGCTCCAGGAACTGACCGAAGCCCATTAAGGCAATGGAATCAAGTATGCGAACGGAATTCGTCTAATGGTTCGGATGACCAGGCAAGACATGGCCAACATGGTCGGGATCACAACGGAGACGGCCATTCGGATCATGAGCCAATTCAAGCGTGACCAGCTCATGTTTTGCACCGCCAAGCGACTCGTCATCCTTGATCTGCCTCGCCCGAAGAAATTCGCCTGCCTCTAGCCCCCATCAGCCTCACCCTCGGAGTTTACACCGCCGCACAGAGAATTTCACAAATGTGACATTCGTCATATTTATTGGTCAACCATCCACGTAGCCTATCGACCACTAAGTCATCGGACTCCCTACTGAAGAGCCGGCCTCTTTATTGTCCCAGTTCACATCGCCGCGCTATTCTTTCTCGCAAGGAGGGCTATGATGTACCTCGAAGATTGGACAGGGTCCAAGCGAAAATCATTTGTGGCTGGAAGCTTCAGACGGCAGCGGTGAGGGGAGGGCGCGGGCGGTGTTGGAAGCACTGGAGAGCAAGCGGACGATCGAAGAAACCACTTCAGTCCCAGCAGGCTACGGGGAAACTGTTTTAGTACCCTAGAGCTTCAATGGTCCGCACGTGTGGGACAAGAGGAGAACACCCCCGCAGGATCGCTGTGCGAGACTGGCGGGGAGGGCGAGGGTTCGGAGTTCGAGGTTCCCGGAACTTCGAATTCTGAACTTCGGATCGCGCCTGTCGCGCGCTCGAGAGGCTGGCGGACTTTTTCAGCATCCTGCTACCTTAAATTCCTGCTTTTTGTGTCTTGACAATGGGGTACACGTAAGGCATTGTGGGCGGCATTGACCAGGGGTGTTAGCTTCGCCGGGCGAAGAATCAGGGCGGTAGCCGTATCAAACAAGCGGAGGGCCTTACAGCTACGCCGGCCTGGATATGAAATCCGCGCATGCGGGCATGGGCATCACCAATGCCGAGTTCGATGCGTTGATTGGCGATCGGGTCACGACTCTGAACAAGTGTAAGGTCGGCGAGCGTGAGCAGTCCGAGTTGTTATCGGTGTGTTGAGCCCCATGGGCAGGACATCATCGAGAGACGATAATCACCATCGGAAAAGGAGGTGCGAATGACGATAAGGAAGGTCGGGATGTCGGTCGTGTTAATGGCATCTGCCCTGCTTCTTTCAGGAGGGATGGCTTACTCTGAGGAACCAGTGCCATTGCCTCAAGTTCCGGCCGATTATGCCGGCAAACATATGCCGGCTGGAGGGTGGACGGATCCTAAGGCCATCGCGGAGGGAGCGAAGATTTTCACCGGCGAGGCCAACCCGCTAGTCAACTGCGGCAGCTGTCACGGCAAGGACGGTAAACCGGTGAAAAAGGGGGCGCGGGATCTTCGTGACCCCAAAAACACCACCCGTTTCTCGGACAGCTTCTGGTTCTGGCGAGTGTCGGAAGGGGTCCCGAAGACGAAGATGAAGGCCTGGAAGCAGTTCCTGTCGGAAGAGCAGATCTGGCAGGTGATGGCGTACGAGCACCAGTTCTCGCACGAGAACAAACCAGCCGAACACACGGATTATAAACCCTAAACAGGAGGCAAATCTGAATGCCCTGATAGGGCTGAAATCATTCGGGACGTACCAAGTAGCTGAAAGAAGAAACCGTCAGAGCAATCCATAATCAAAGGAGACTGCGATGTCTATTAGTTTTTCGCGTAACGTGCGTAATGCCGGATTGATCAGCGCATTGGTCATTGCTCCGTGTTTTGCCTTCACTCCAGGATTGGTGTCGGCGGCGGAGACCATCAAAGCCCAAGTGACGACCGCACCCAATGTTCCCCCTCCCATCACACGAACAGCGCCTGCCAACATCGTGGTTGAACTTGAAGCTCACGAGTGGGTCGGTAATCTTAGCGACGATAACAAATATAAGTTCTGGGGTTTTGGACCAGCAGGAGGGACTGGAACTGTACCAGGGCCAATGATCCGAGTGATGGTGGGGGATACGGTTGAAATCCATTTGAAGAACAACAAGGACAGTAAGGAAAGTCACAACATTGACTTTCATGCAGTCACTGGGCCAGGTGGCGGAGCAGCAATGCTCAATACCGAGCCAGGGGAGGAAAGCAAGTTACGGTTTAAGGCCCTCAGTGCTGGTCTCTATTTCTATCACTGCGCCACCGCGTCTCCATCCATTCCTGAACACATTGCGAATGGCATGTATGGCGGGATCTTAGTTGAGCCGGTTGGTGGGCTTAAGAAAGTAGACAAAGAATTTTATGTCGTGCAAAGCGAGTTTTA
>VBOL01000287.1 GCA_005887945.1 Nitrospirota bacterium | reverse complement strand
AGCCGACCACTGCTCATTCTGTCTACAGCACCAGCCTATCATGATGATCAAGTGCGTGGCGCGAACTAGCAGGGCCGATCGGATGTGACGGTCCTCTGCAGAGAGTTCACCGCAAGCGGGACAATGAAGCAATGTCTACGTCGGAAAAATAAGAAGCGCGTATAGCGTCAAGGCATTTTAGGAAAACCGGAAATTCAGGAGGAACCGCATGTCGACGCACGGATCGCAGACTCTCACAATAGACGATATCCCAGAAAAAGAGAAACCCCAAAATGGGGTGGCAGGGCTGAAACATTGGCGCTACGACCTGATGGCGGGGCTGCAAGTCGCTATGATGGGGATCCCGCTCTCGCTCGGGATTGCGATTGCCTCCGGCGCACCTCCTGTCTGCGGTGTGATTTCGGCGATCATCGCCGGATTTGTCTTCCCCTTCCTCGGTGGCGCCTATATCACGATCAGCGGGCCGGCCGCCGGCCTGGCGCCGGCGATATTAGCCAGCATGATCTTGTTGGGGAATGGAGATTTGGCGGTGGGCTATCCGCTCGCGCTGGTGGCCATTTGTATCGTCGGCGTCGTTCAGGTGATCTTAAGCCTCTTCAATGCCGGGAGATTCGCGCTGTTTTTTCCCATCTCGGTGGTCGAAGGCATGTTGATGGCGATCGGCATGCTGATCATCATTAAACAAATCCCGGCATTTCTCGGGTACTTCACGCCGCCCATCAAATCCATTCCCAAAGCCATCTTGCTGATCCCCGAACAGATCATGGGCATGAATCCGGTGATCTGCTCCATTGGCGCCGTGAGCCTAGTCCTCCTCTTTTTTCTTAGCGGCATCCTTGCCCGTATAAAAGCAACGTGGGCGAAGTTCATTCCGGTGCCCCTCGTCGTGACCTTCCTGGCCGGCCTGACCGCGTGGTTTCTGGGGCTCGAGGAGAAATACCTCATTCACGTACCCAGCGATCTGTTTGAACATGGCATCGTCTTTCCCCATTTTGCTGAAGCCTTTTCCAGACCAGACTTATATTGGGCTTTCTTACTCACCATTATCACGCTGGTCCTCATCGACGGCACCGAGTCGCTCGCCACGATCCAAGCCATCGATAAGATCGATCCGTTTAAACGAAAGTCGGACCCCAATGTCACCTTGCGCGCCATGGGGGTCTCCAACACCGCATCCAGTCTGCTGGGTGGATTGACGATCATCCCCGGTGGGATGAAGAGTACGACCAACATGCTCGTAGGGGGCCGCACCCTCTGGGCCAACTTCTACTATGCGTGCTTTCAATTGATCTTCCTGTTGTTCGCCACAACCCTCATCAATCAAATTCCCAAAGCGGGCCTGGCAGGGTTGCTCATATGGGTCGGATGGAAACTGTGCTCGCACAAAGTCTTCCAGCGGATCTTCTCGGTGGGCAAGGAACAGATGTTTATCGCCTTGGTCAATGTCGTGGTGACGTTATGGACCTCGGACCTGTTGGAAGGCATGATCGTGGGCACGGCGACGAAGATTGTCTTGCTCGTGAAGGATGTCGTACGAGTGTCCCCCGGTGGGGTGGGGGCCGCATTGAAAGAATTGTTCGGCAATCCCGTCATCCGAATCGGAGACGGCCGCGGGGCTCGTGATGTGATGACCGTTGCGGCGAACGCGGTGTTACGGGGCACCGTTGGAGAGATGAAGAATCCCTACAAAATCTATCTATCTTCGGTCACGTGCATGAATCTGGTGAAACTCGACGCAGCGCTCAAGAAGATCGTGGTTCCTGAGGGCTCCAAAGCGAACTATATGCTCATTTTGGCCGGAAAGATTTATGACCACACCAGCATGGAATATATGCACACTTTCCAGGATCGAGCCATCGACGCCGGGAATACCAGTGTCCTCGTCGGGATAGAGCACTTCCGTGGGCTCTCGGACCACGCGCTCGCCTATCGCGTGAGTCAAGTTCCCGGTAACCTCGCCGCCTTCGCATGAAGACGCGCGGCTCGCGCGGACGCGTCAGGCGGAAGGCGGTTGTGGGGCACTGAAACCTCCGAACCTCTACGAGCGGGCCCCTGGATGGGCGGAAGGAGATAGTGAGCAGAGGCCGTGCCGCTTGTTCTCCCGTAAACAACGAATGGTCCTGCGAAGTCGATGTAGAGGGGATGGTGGCGAAACGGGCCGAGAGTCCGTATGACGACAATCCTATCGGCCGAAGCTGGATCACGATCAAGAATCCATCCTTCAGCCAGAAGGAAGGGCGTGGGGACGTATTCACAAGAGTTGGATAGAAACAGCCTTCCGCTGCGTATATCGGATGACGCGGGGACTCAAGGGGCCGACCTGCAAATCTTCCTAATATGTGTCCGCTGAATTTATCCATATCGACATGCTCCATTGAGCCAGGTGGATGGTCAGGTGGCAGTAAGTCATATCGGGCAGACGCCAGAAGAAAAAAAGAGACGGCAACTATGGCCGATGTGATGATCTACTATATGGGGCAAAGCGGACTACAGGGACGGGCACAAGGGCATGCCACGGAGTGCGAGCGAGGCCTGGCGCGGCCCGGCCCGGCGTCCGTAGTCTCGCGGACGCTACGCGACCTCCTGACCGCCAGCCCCTCCGAACTCATGCGGCGATTCACTGCGGGCATGGATCGGCTTTTCGAAGGCACGAGCATCTCACCGATGACCGTGTGGTCCCCGTCGATCGCGGTTTCTGTAAAGGACGACCAAATCAAGGTCTGCGCGGAGCTGCCTGGCTTGAGCAAAGCCGACGTGAGGGTGGAACTCACTCAAGACGGATTGACGATCAGCGGTGAGCGCACACGAGAGCCGGACGATCGGCGCGAAGGAATGTATTGGTCCGAACGGTTCTGCCGCTCGTTTATGCGGACGATTCCGATTCCCGACGAGGCACAAGTGGAAAAGGCGACGGCGACGTTTGAGAATGAAATCCTTACTGTGTTGGTGCCGGTCCCCCGCAGCGAACCATCACAAGGACTGTCGGCCAGCGTGTGGTGGGCTGATCTGGAAAGGGCGGAGCCGCTAAACTAATTATCATCAGAAAGCGAAAGACTTATTCGAAGAATACAACGACGCCGACTTATCCGTTTCCTTCTCCAAAATCCTCTATGCGATCGCGATTCCCCAGTTGCGACAAAGAAGAGGCGCATGAGTAGCCCTGAAACCATTCGAGCCAAACTTTGCACCGATTTTGGAGGCTCGGTCAGAGCTCCATGGCAGGATAGCCTCTCTTGGCGAACTCGACTGCCGCCGTGGCCGCGGGGTGGCAGACTTGGGAATAATAATACAGGACATTGATCTTCTTTTTGTTGAGCCGCGTCTTCACGATCTTGGCGTCGTGCCACTGGGCCTTGGGTAGGTTCACTGCTCCAGGAATGTGGCCTTTGGCATAATCCTCCGAGGCCCGCACATCCACGATATTCACCAATTTCCCCTGTTTGACCCATCGTTCCTATTCAACTGGTCCCGTAGTACAGGCCATCTTGTCCTGGAAATACTTCTTCACTTTCGCCGCGATGGGAATCTTGAGCTTGGTTGCCATAGTTGTCCTCCTGTTCGACACGTCATCCTTTTAACTTCGCATCCATCGTGATCGTCGTGTTGAGCAAGCATGAGATAGGGCAGCCGGTCTTGGCAGCAGGGGTCGCTTTCTCCCAGGCTGCTGCACGGCCTTCGCGCCTCTCATACTTGTATCAACATTATCCGATCGTCAGCACGAAATGGGGCCTGACAACCAACCATTAGAACTTCTTCACGGTGGCTTCATCATCGGTTCATGCGCAGTCATTACACTAAGCGCACGACGACAAGCGGTTGCAGGGGACGGGACCTGACACCGGCCTGGCGCAACTGAACGCAACCATTCCGTCGGTCCAAGCGGCCGATGGATTCTCGCGGTAAGGAGGAACGTCATACTGACCGCCGCCTTGATTGGTGCAATGTTGTTCGGGGGAATCTTCATCTTCTGTATGATCGGAATCTTGGGAATGGGCATGGAGATGGTGTTGAGGGGATGATTCCTCAAGGAGGTTTGTGGCGAGCGAATGCCATGCCTTCTTTGCGGAGGAGATTAGATGGATCGATCGGAGAAGAGCATCGCTGCCATCCAAAACGGTTCCCAGGAATCCGACGGTATCCCGACTGACTCGCGGTGTGGTGACCAGCTAGTCGAGAGGTGTCATAATAGCGTCGGTCAAGGGATCCGCTCAGTCGATACCGGATCGTTGCCCTTGGGGGTCGTTCAGGAGTTGGGAACAAGGGAGTCCATGCGAATACTGCTGGTTGAAGACGATCTGAACCTCGCTCAGTTCATCCGCAAAGGGTTGAAGGAAGAGCAGTACGCGGTGGACTTCGCAGCCGATGGTGAAGAAGGGCTGGAGTTGGCTTTGGGAAATCCTTATGATCTCTTAATCCTCGACATCATGTTACCCAAGCTCGATGGCCTCACGCTCTGCCGCCGTGTTCGGGCCAAGGGAAACGTGACTCCGGTGTTGTTGTTGACAGCGCGTAACACCGTGGAGGCCAAGGTGTCAGGCTTCGATACCGGCGCGGACCAATTTCTGCCGAAGCCGTTCGCATTCGCAGAACTGCTGGCTCGAATCCGGGCCTTGCTGCGCCGAGGAGGTCCGCAACAATTGGTCCATCTGAAAGCCGCAAACCTGGAGCTGGATCCGGCTTCTCACCGCGTCTGGCGGGCGGGGCAAGAAATCCCGCTGACCAATAAAGAGTATGCCTTGCTTGAGTTCCTCTTACGAAACAAGAATCGGGTGTTGACGCGAACGGCGATCATCGAACACGTGTGGGACATCAGTTATGACCCGATGACGAACATCGTTGATGCCCACATTCGGGCTCTGCGCGCGAAGATTGACCGAGGGTTTTCACCCTCGCTGATCGCCACGGTACGCGGCGCTGGGTATATGCTGGAGGAGCCGGAATCGGTTGCATGAAGTCCCTGCGTAGTTTGATCCGCCAGTCTGTGCTCATCCTGATGGCAGGGCTCCTCCTGGTCTTTTCTGTTCTGATTTACACCGGAGGCGACGCTTTGTTGCGCCGCTTCGTGGATGGCCGGCTGTTAGGGTTGGCGGAGACCCTGGCTACGATCGTTGAGCAGCACCCCAACATCATCGAGAGTTCTGGTGAGGACCGTGCGCTCGCTGCCGAGGTGAGCCGAAGCGAGAAAGAACAGCATGGATTACAGGAGGTCACCCATTCTCTTGTGGTCTTCTCGCCGGATGGTCGGGTGGTCTGGAAAGGCCCCGAGGCGGTAGCCCAGCATCCGGTTCCAGATGATACGGTGTTCGAACGAGTTCGTCACGGGAACACGGTGTTTGAAACCGTTGAGTCGGCGGATGGCACGCCCATTCGACATCTGTTCCTCCCTATCCCTCGGCAGGGTCAGGTGCGGTATGTGCTGCATGCGGAAGCATCCATGCTCCTGTACCGAGAGACCCTCAAGGCCCTCGTGATCTTACTCACCGCTGGATCCGGGACCATCCTTCTCGTCGCGTGGGGAGGCAGTGGATGGCTGGCCAAGAAAGTGCTGACGCCGATCGAGGTGTTGAGTACTAGCGCCGAAACGATGTCCGAAGCCGACCTGGGGAAACGATTAACTCTGGATTCACCCTATCAGGAATTCCGTCGACTCACTCAGGCGTTTAACTCCGTGATGGACCGGTTCCAACGGAGTGGTGAAATTCAGCGAAGCTTTTGCGACATCGCCGCCCACGAAATGAAAACCCCCTTGACCATCCTGCAGGGTAACCTGGAGGTCGCGCTCCTGAAAGCCAGGACCTCTGAAGAATATCGCGAAGCCCTCATCAACAATCTTGAGCAGGTGGGACGACTCATCGCCCTGACGCGTTCCCTGTTGACCCTCGCGAAGTTTACGAGTGGCAAGCCTCCCGTTCACCTCGTGCCACTCGCCCTGGAACCCATGATCCAAGATATGGTGGATGAACTGACCCTGCTAGCCGATGACCGCCGAATCACATTGTCGTTTGAATCCCAATCAGTCCCACCTGTCCTCGGCGATGCACAGTGGCTCAAGCAAGCGCTGATCAATCTACTCGACAACGCGCTTCACTACACGCCGTCTGGTGGAGCCGTGACCGTTCGCTTGCAAGCGGTCGGGGAAGGGGTTGCTGTGGCTGTCGAGGATACGGGCCATGGTATCGAGCCGGAACATCTCCCTCATCTCTTCGAGCGGTTTTATCGGACCGATTGGGCACGGGCGAAGGATGCTGGTGGTACCGGACTTGGGCTGCCTATCGTCAAGGAAATCGCGGAAGCCCACGGCGGAACAATTTCGGTCACAAGCCTAGTCGACAAGGGCTCGGTCTTTACCCTGCGTTTGCCGGTCCCAACTCACCTGACGATTCCTGCCTAGCTCGCAAGAACTCCGAACTCCCGACTCGCTTTCATCTCCATATTGTTGCCCAGAGCGCCGAGTCAGATCGCTCGATGCGATCGCACACCGCGTGTGTCTGTGCGCAAGACGCTTCAGGATCATGAAGCATTCTTCATCATGGGTTCATCGGCTATTCATGTTGGTGCGTTACCGTACCTTCGAGGGAAAGGCCTTAAGACAGACACAAAGGCTCCACCTCCCTCTAGGACTTGGAGTGCTAGCGTTCAACTGTACATCACATCGATGGAGGGTGTTATGAGCAAGATACTTCGGTCTATGGCAGTGTTGGTACTCGCGTTCGTTGGCCTGGTGGGCTGTGACTACGAACCACGAGCAGTCGGGGATACCAATCCAGCCCGTGTGGCGGAGATGAAGCAGACCCTTCGCGATCTCTGGGTCGGGCACATCTTTTGGGTTCGGCACGTCGTGTCGAATATCGCGACGCACG
>VBOL01000286.1 GCA_005887945.1 Nitrospirota bacterium | reverse complement strand
CTTCGTCACGTTTTGGGGCCCCTCGCATGTCGACCCTCATCATGCAGCCCACATACATGAACCTTCGAAAACCATGACCCTGCCGCTGATAGTCCTGGCAGCGCTCAGCATCCTCACAGGCTATCTGGGCATTCCGGAGTTTCTTGGACCGATGTTCGAGACAGACGCAGGCGGCGCGGCTCACGAGGGGGGAGCCGCTATAGGCATCATGGTGGTGGCCACGGGCTTGGGATTACTTGGGATTGCCGGCGCCTATTATGTCTATGTACACAACCCGGCGCTGCCGGATCAATTCGCTCGACGGTGGGAGTCGTTGTATCAGGCCTCACTGAATAAATGGTATGTCGACGAGGCCTACGACCGAACGATCGTCCGCCCCACCTTTTCTGCCGCAACCGAACTATGGAAGCGCGTGGATGTGAACGTGATCGACGGCGCGGTGAACGGCGTGGCCCGTGCGATCGCCTGGGGGGGATGGCTCTTGAGGGTCATGCAAAGCGGACAGACGCAACATTATGCGCTCGGTATGGCGCTTGGGGCTGTGGTCCTTTTTACGATGTTCTTATTCTTTTAAGGAGTGTCAATGGTCAACAGTCACTGGTCAATGGGAACAACGAACACCTGTTCTCTTGCCAATGCCAATTGCCTATTGACCAATAGCCGATGAACAGTTCATTTCCCTGGCTCTCACTCCTCCTCGTGCTTCCCCTTGCGGGAGCCATCGCGATGTATTTCGCGACGGAATCGACCGCTCGATGGATTGCGCTAGTCGCGACACTGGCCGACCTGTTCGTAGCCCTCCCGCTCTGGTGGCTCTTTGATCCACAGGCCATTCAGATGCAGTTCACCGAACATGTCGCCTGGGTCACGACCCCTCCCATTTACTACAGCCTGGGTCTCGATGGGATCAGTCTACCGCTG
This sequence comes from Nitrospirota bacterium, assembly GCA_005887945.1. Taxonomy (GTDB): domain Bacteria; phylum Nitrospirota; class Nitrospiria; order Nitrospirales; family Nitrospiraceae; genus Palsa-1315. The sequence goes on along the minus strand of VBOL01000286.1, from coordinate 5,748 downwards.
GTCTTGATGACCGTCGGGATCATGCCCCTCTGTGTCTTGGCATCCTGGAATGCGATCACCACAAGAGTCCGGGGCTTCATGGCCGTGTTGCTGGTCATGGAAGCGGCCATGGTGGGGGTATTCATCGCGTTGGACTTTGGGGAGGGTCCAACCGGCTCTATGCGGCCATCAAGTTCTTTCTGTACACCCTCGCAGGGAGCTTGCTCCTGCTCGTTGCCATCCTTGTCCTCTACTTTTATGGAGGACACACGTTCGACATCCTTGCCATAAGCCAGGGTTCGTACCCTGCTTCGTTGCAAATGTGGCTATTCCTGGCGTTCTTCGCCGCCTTCGCCGTGAAGGTCCCCATGTTTCCGTTTCACACCTGGCTCCCAGACGCCCACGTCGAGGCCCCAACTGCCGGCAGCGTCATCCTCGCCAGCATCCTCCTGAAAATGGGCACCTATGGATTCCTGCGGTTCAGTTTACCGATGCTGCCGGACGCCAGCCGCGCTTTCACGCCCATGATGGTCGCTCTCTCGATCATCGCGATCATCTACGGCGCCTATATGGCGCTGGCCCAAATCGATCTCAAGAAACTGATCGCCTATTCGAGCGTGAGCCACATGGGGTTCGTCACCCTGGGTCTGTTTGTCTTGAACCAACAGGGCATCGAAGGAGCCGTCCTCCAAATGGTCAACCATGGGATTACGACAGGCGGGCTGTTCCTCTGCGTCGGCATAATCTATGAGCGCACTCATAGCCGGTTGATCGCCGACAATGTCGGATTAGCCGCGCCAATGCCTCAGTATGCCACCCTGTTGGTGATTTTCGCCTTGTCCTCCCTCGGCCTCCCTGGCACCAATAGTTTTGTCGGAGAATTCCTCGTGCTCGTCGGCACCTTCCTATGGAGCAAGGCCGCGACCGCCTTTGCGTCGTTGGGCATCATTCTCGCCGCCACGTATCTCCTATGGATGATCCAGCGAGTGGTCTTCGGGGTCCCATCCCCACACCACCTCCCGAAGCTCATGGATCTCAACCAACGGGAGCTCGCCACGCTGGTACCGCTGGCTCTGCTGGTATTTTTTATCGGGCTCTTTCCGAATCCGCTCGTAAGTCGGATGCACCAGAGCGTGACCAATACGATTGCCTCCATGTCCCGCACGAAGGTTGCGCCGACCGCCCACCCCTCTGCCGGAGGGACAGCGCCACTGCTGGTTGACATCGGAGAGCAGCTGAATCCCCAGGGCCCATCGCGATGAGTCTGTACGGCACTGACCTCATGGCCCTGCTTCCCGAGCTCATTATCGTCGTCACGGCCTGTCTCATCATCGCATTGGACCCCATCACCCCAGCCTCACAACGAGATCTCCTGGCCTGGCTGAGTGTGGGTGCCCTCGCCCTCTGTCTTGGGCTCACCGGCGGGCAGATCAACGTACTGAATGTCCGGGTGTCTGCGTTTAGCGACCTGGTGGTAATCGATGCCTATGCCAGATTCTGGAAAATCCTCCTCTATGGTGTGACCGGCCTGACCATTTTGATGTCGCTGCCCTATTTGAAAGCTGAGCGCGTGCACCTCGGCGAATACTATGGGTTCATCCTCCTCGCCCTCTCCGGCATGATGGTCATGGTCTCCGGTGCCGACTTGCTCACGATTTATCTCGGCACCGAGCTCATGTCCCTCTCTCTCTATGTAATGACCGGGCTCAACCGGTCTAAGCCTCGTTCGCTGGAAGCCGCAGCGAAGTACTTCGTCCTGGGCTCCTTCTCCTCCGGGATTCTGTTGTACGGCATCTCGTTGCTCTACGGCCTGGCCGGCAGCACCAAGCTGGCATCGATCGCAGGCGCCATAGGGACTCGCGGGGCGGATGATCCCCTCGTACTGATCGCCACGATTCTGATTGCAGTCGGCTTCGGCTTTAAACTCGCGGCGGTGCCGTTCCACATGTGGACGCCCGACGTCTATCAGGGCGCCCCGACCTCCGTCACTGCTTTCATGGCGGTGGCCTCAAAGGCTGCCAGCTTTGCCGCGTTTATGCGTGTCTTCGTCGAAGCGCTCGGCGGGCTTAAGGCAGATTGGTCTCTCCTGTTCCTGATCATCTCCGTGGTCACCCTGGTGCTCGGCAATGTCGTCGCCATCGTGCAGACCAACATCAAACGGATGCTGGCCTACTCCAGCATCGCCCACGCCGGCTACGCGTTGATCGGCTTTGTGGCGGCAGGCCGTGGGGTCGGTGCGTCCGGTGGAACGCCAGGCCTTGCGAGCATCATGATTTACCTCGCCCTCTATTCGTTCATGACGCTCGGCGCATTCGCCGTCATCGGCATGCTCAGGAAAGGCGGAGTCGAGGGAGAAGAGATCGAGGATTTCACAGGGCTCGCAAAGCGCCAGCCGCTTGCAGCCTTTCTCATGCTGGTCTTCATGGGCTCACTCGCGGGTATTCCGCCGACCGCGGGCTTCATTGGAAAATTCTATGTGTTCATGGCGGCGGTCGAAGCAGGATTGGCCTGGCTCGCCGCCATCGCCCTGATCTTTGCCGCCGTATCGGCCTACTACTACATGCGGGTGGTCATGGTCATGTATATGCGCGATCCGAATCCCTCTTCCATCGCGCAGCCACGCCTCGTGACCTCGCCGGCCTTATCCTTCGTGTTGGCCTGTGCCGTCGCGGGCGTGATTCTATTCGGCCTCTTTCCCAACCCTCTCGTCAGCTTCGCGCTCCAATCCGTCCTGACTCTCAAATAATCTTCTCACCGGACGATACCCTAGCCCGCATTATTCACGAGGGTTCGTGACGAAGCCGCCGAGGCGTCACGCGAGACGAGGGGCGAACCCGCTCGCCGTCAGGCTTGTCGCAACGACGTATCGGCGGTTGCAGTAGAAGCCTTCGTGAATTATGCGGGCTAGGCAGGTGCACGAGAGGACGACTCGTGCTACGTTGGAGACAAGCCCTTCACCAATCGCGCCTTATGCAGCCCTTTCGTTTTCTCCGAGACCTCGTACGATCATTTCTGCGCCATGGGTGCGCCAGTCTGGCGGCCTCTCTTGCATTTTTTTCCTTGCTCTCACTCTTCCCGCTCGTCTTCCTCTTGCTCTACGGCCTGAGTTTCGTGGTGAGTCATGACGTGATCGGAGAACAGGTCCTCCTCAGTTTCCTCGAGGGCTTCCTCCCCTCGCTGGGAGAACATATCGTAAACGAATTGCATCGGGTGAGCGCCTTGGAAACCGTCCGCTGGGCCGTGTTTCTGATGTTCGCCTGGTTCAGCACGTTGGTGTTCTATGAACTCGACTATGCATTGAACGTCGTATTCGAGAGTACCTGGCGTCGCCATCCCCTCATCTCAACCGGCATCGCCGTCGCTTTGCTTGCTGTGACCGGACTTGTGCTGCTTCTCTCCTACGGCGCGACCCAAATCGTCAACTTCTTAACGGGGTATGCGCCAAGACTCTGGGGGCTCGATCTCCTGGCCCTCGCAGCCCATGATCTGTTTCTCACCTATACGCTCCCCTTCGCGTTGGCCTTCCTCACGGTCACGGGATTATATCGGCTCGTTCCACGGCGGCCGCCCCAATGGCGTGAGGCGATGATCGGGGCTCTGACTTTCAGCCTGCTCTGGATTGCGGCCAAACTCTTATTCGTGACCTATAGCACCTACGCGACCGTGTACGCCCACCTCTATGGAACCCTCTTGGAAGTCATCCTGCTGCTCTTATGGGTCTACTACTCCGCGGCCCTCTTGCTGATCGGTGCTGAGGTCGCCCACCACCTCCAACAACAGGCGCAGGTGCTGTCCGCCGCAGCCACGAGAGCCGCTCAGTCAGACCCGGCCTCGCCGAATGGTCCGCCAGCATAAGAAGACCGTGAGGCGGGCGGAGCGGCTGGTTGATCTGGTCTGTCTCGCTTATTTGGTTTGTGTGGTCTGTCTCGTGTGTTTGGTTGAACAAATCCAAACCGGTTAAACCAAACAAACCATATTAACCAGAAAGACCAGATGAACCACACTAACAAAATTAGCCTGTCGGCTTCTGGACTTTTGCTGGCGGGGATATCCCTTCGTGGCTAGAATGGCAACCGGTACTATAAGGGAACCGCCTCATGCCCGAAGACTTCGGCAAAGACATGCTCATGCTCGGTGGCACCGTGATTGGCTTCATCGCGGCGTTGTTGACACTGATGGAGAAGCTGCTGGATGTCAAGAACCGGCTGACATCGAAGAAGGAACGAAAATCGCCTTCCCCAACCGAACGTCCGGCCTCTGACTCGTTTCCCACGATCGATTTATTTTCGTCGAAGCCCTTCCGTGGTGTCTCCTATCTCCTCTTGTACGAAACCAGCGTGATCGTCGCAGCAGGCCTGCTTCTCAACTATGTTGGGCTCACGTTGAGTCGACATCTGGAGAGCATCCTGTTCCTCGACATGACTGGAACAGCGCTGGTCGCGTTCCTCTTGGGCCCCTGGTGGGGAGCCATCGTGGCCCTCCTCTCAAATTCCGTCGTGAACTGGTTATTGTACCCGGAAGCCGGCGGGGATGTGGTGATTTTCCCCTGGTCGCTGGTGAGTATGGCCGGCGCCTGTTATTGGGGTTGGATGGCCAAACAAACGGGCTTTCAAAAGTATCTGCGCACAGGACGCAGTTCCGCCCTGTCCCACGCCTGGTTCCTCTATATCTTTGGGGTCGGCAGCGCGATCGTCATGAGCCTACCGGGAACCTTTGTCCAGGCTGCACTGCATGAGCAAACGACCTTTGCTTTGAACCCAGACGTTGCCGAGTCGGTGAGCCTGCGCGTACTCCAATGGGAACACACTGCGCATCTCTACCTCGAATCCCTCTTCGGGTTCACCTGGGGCGAAAGTCTGAGTTGGTGGATTGTAAACTGGTTCCAGAACTGGATCCGTTATATTCCTGACAAAACCATGAGCGCCGCCATCGCGCTCGTGGTCCTCAAGTACGGCTACCCCCTATTTGAAAGGGAGCTGATTCATGGCGGACCGGAGGGTGAACGTCCGAATGATGAACGCATCCTGCCGCTGGTGTTGGGATTGCTCTATGCCCCCTCCTTCGCCGCCCTGCTCAGCAGCGAGACCTATGGAGGAGTGGCCTATTGGCCATTGTGGGCATTGCCTTGGCTGCTGATTCTGGGTGGCTATGGCTACTTGCGATGCTGGGGCACAGGCGAGGCCGCCATGCAGGCAGCCAGACTTCAACGAGCCGAGCGCTATGCCCGCGCGCTGAAACAGATCGGCCGGGAATCCTCTCATGAGTTCTGCAAGCGGTTGACCTTCATGACGCTGATCGCAAGCCTGCTCTTTGCCCTCTGTCTCCCCATCCTTCTGACAGACTTTTACCGAGCCACCTTCAAGTTCTTCTGCGTCGTCTACGGATTCCTGCTCGTGGTCCACCTCGTGCGTATTGCCATTGCGCAAAACATTTCCATCGCACGCGCGAACGACTGAGCGTAAGACGTAAAACGTACGGCGTGAGGGGTGAGAGGGAAAACCCTTTCAATCTCTTGACGCGTTACATCTCACATTTCACGCCTTATGTCTCACGCTTTGTGCAGTTGCAGGAAGTGTGCAATGGCCGATCGAGTGATGAGCCCTACGATCTTTTCGTTCTCCATCACCACGAGACGGTCCCAACCGCCCTGGATCACACGTTCCATCGCCTCCATAACGGACGAGTCCGGAGGGATACAGAAGGCCGGCGACGCTGGGAACATGATCTCGCGAACACGGCGCGACGGCCAGAGTGCCGCGGGAAGCGCTT
>VBOL01000047.1 GCA_005887945.1 Nitrospirota bacterium | reverse complement strand
CGGAAGCCGGCGCCGTCTCCTGGCAGTTTCACAAGAAGGGACTGCTCACGATTGCGAAGAACACGGTCGTTGAAGATACGTTGCTGTCCCTTGCGCTCGATGCAGGAGCGGAGGACGTGAAGGTGGGCGAGAAAAGTTTTGAGGTCATCACGGATACGCATCACTTTGAAGCAGTGAAGAAAGCCCTCGCCGATGCGAAGATCGACACCGTGCTAGCGGAAGTCACATCTGTTCCGCAGAACACGATCAGGCTAGAGGAAAAGGCAGCCGAACAAATGCTCAAGTTGATGGAAGTCTTGGACGAGCATGACGATGTGCAGAAGGTTCATGCGAACTTTGATATTTCCGACGAGGTGATGGAGAAAGTGGCCGCCGCGGGATGAGGTCTGCAGCAGCAGCGCTGGCTGACCTTGCTTCGTCCGGTGACGGCATGAGACCGCATGATCGCCTCACTGACAGGCCGATTGGCCTTCAAGGCGCCGACCTATCTGGTCCTTGACGTGCACGGGGTCGGATACGAAGTTTTTATTCCTCTCAGTACCTACTACGGGTTGCCCAATCTCAGTGAAAGTACCTCGCTGAGCGTTCACACCCATGTCCGCGAAGACGCGATTCAGCTCTTCGGTTTTCTAACGTCGCAGGAAAAAGATGCATTTGTGCTGCTGACCAGCGTATCCGGCGTTGGACCCAAACTGGCTCTCAGTGTATTGTCGGCTCTTCCGGTGTCCAATCTGGTCTCAGCGATTCAGTCGGGAGATGTCGAGAAGCTGATGACGGTTCCAGGGATCGGTAACAAGTCGGCCAGCCGTCTCGTGTTGGAGCTCAAGGATAAAGTCGAAAAACTCCATCCTGGCCTCGCGTCTGCAAGTGAGTCACCCAGGCAGGGGGAAGATGCAACCTTCGACGACGCGCTGTCGGCGCTCGTGAATTTGGGCTATCGTCCACAAGATGCCAAGGTGGCGCTGAAACAGGTGAAGAAATCCACTGCTAAGACCATCGTGCTCAAAGACATGATTCGTGAATCCCTGAAGGAACTTGCAAGGGGGTAAGGATGATGACCAGATTGATTCAACGAATAGTCCAGACTCAATTGTCCCTCGGACTTGTGGTGCTCCTATTGGGGCTGGGGGCCATGCCCGTGCAAGCCGAAGAGTCGAGCGAACCCAAAAGCATTCGCAAGACCTGCGGTACGTGTCCTGAAGGCTATGCGACCACGGGCGTGACCGAGTCCAAAGAGATTTGCAAGGACGGCGATCTCACACTCGTTCAGTGTGTCCCACTGGGGGCGAATCTGCTGTCCGTCTGCGGATCCTGTCCTGAGGGCTATCGTGAAATCGGCAACTCGTCTGTGCCGGCTCGCTGCGGAAGTCAGGATGGGGGGCGGCTCACGCAATGTCAGCTGGAGAAGATGGAGCTGAACCTTCCGGATCCGACCCAAGGCGGTAAGACCTGCCCGCCGGACTGCGGTAGTACAGCAACGCCCGGGCAAGGTGCCTTGCCGCCTCCACCGAAGTACCGCCCAACGCCGGAGAAGAAATAAGTCCACAGCGAGAGAGGTCCCCTCACGATGGCCGAGCGAGTTGTCAGCACGCAGATCACGGACGAAGAGCGAAGTATCGAAACGGTGCTGCGCCCGCAGACCTTGGAGGAGTACGTCGGCCATGAGCGGATGAAAGAATCCCTGCGTATTTGTATCGAGGCGGCGAAGCAGCGGAACGAAGCGCTTGATCACACGATCTTTTATGGCCCCCCTGGATTGGGGAAGACCACCATTGCCCACATCATTGCTCGTGAGATGGGGGCTGCGCTCCGCTCGACATCCGGTCTCGTTTTGGCTCATGCGGGCGATTTGGCCGCCATCCTGACGAACCTCCAAGAACACGATGTCCTGTTCATCGACGAGATTCACCGACTCCCTGCTTCTGTCGAAGAGGCGCTCTATCCAGCGATGGAGGATTATCAGCTCGATCTCGTGATCGGCCAGGGGCCTGCAGCCAGAACGGTGAAATTGGATCTCCCTCGGTTTACGCTAGTCGGGGCCACGACCAGGGCCGGCGCCCTGACCTCCCCACTCCGGGACCGATTTGGCCTCGTCCACCGCCTGGAGTTCTACTCTCCAGCGGAACTGCAGACCATCGTGACACGCTCGGCGGGGGTGCTCGGGATCCCGATCGATTCCGAGGGAGCGCAAGAAATTGCCGGTCGTGCTCGCGGAACCCCTCGCATCGTCAACCGGCTTATCAAACGGGTGCGCGACTATGCCCAGGTCAAGGCGGAGGGACGAGTTACCCAGACTGTAGCCCAGGACGCGCTCGCGTGGCTGGGTGTCGATACGGCGGGGTTTGATGAGATGGATCGTCAGATTCTTCTGACCATCATCGACAAGTTTGCTGGAGGACCGGTCGGGGTGGAATCCCTGGCGGCCGCGGTCCAGGAAGACAAGGGCACCCTCGAAGATGTCCATGAGCCCTATCTGATTCAGGCCGGCTTCCTCGAACGAACCGGCCGTGGCCGCCAAGCCACGAAGCTGGCCTTCGATCATTTCAAAAGGCCGACCTCTCTCCTCTTCTCTTAATGCGTCTGGCCCCAGACAAGTCCTTCTCATAGCAGATTTGAAGGGACGGGGATCGTCACGCAAGCTCGTGAAACGTCGAGGGTCTCCTTGCATTGCCAGGAATGGTTCCTGTATCATTTCACACTTAGCTTGTGCCATTTCAGCCGACGGACGGGTGCCCGCCTCACTGGGATGGAAATAGGGGGTTAGTTATGTCCGGAGACTTTTCCGAGTACCGGAAAGAGATCGATCGCATCGATGACGAGATTTTGCGCCTGCTGAATGATCGGTCCAAAAGCGTCGTCGAGATCGGCAAGCTCAAGAAACAGCAGGATGCGGATGCCAATCTCCATACCCCGGCGCGGGAGGCGGCGATAATCAAGCGCCTCATACAGCAGAACACCGGACCATTTCCAACCGAGGCGATTCGTCCAGTCTATCGAGAAATCATGTCCGCCTCCCTCTCACTCGAGGGCCCTCAGAAAGTGGCCTATCTCGGTCCCAGAGCCACGTTTACGCACATGGCCTGCATGCAGAAATTCGGGTCGTCCCCCCAATATATTCCGGTCAATAGCATCAAGGACGTGTTCAGTGAAGTCGAGCGGGGGCGAGCCAATTTTGGCGTGGTCCCGATCGAGAACACGACAGAAGGTGTGGTCAACCACACGCTCGATATGTTCATTGATTCCAACCTCCTGATCTATGGCGAAATCCTCCAGGAGGTGTCCCATCATTTGATGTCGAAGTCTGGCGTGATGGAAGAGGTGAAAAACATCCACTCTCATCCCCATGCGATTGCCCAATGCCGAAATTGGCTGGAAACCAACTTACCCAATGTGCCCTTGTCGGAGGTGGCGAGCACGGCACGTGCCGCGGAACTGTGCATGGAGAATCCCTTTGTCGCCGCCATTGCATCGGAGTTGGCGGCCCAGCTGTACGGCTTGAAGGTCATCAAGGCCCGCATCGAAGATAATATAAACAACATGACCCGCTTTCTCATATTGTCTCAGAAGCCGCCCGAGCGTACGGGAAAAGATAAAACCTCATTAATGCTCTCGGTGAAAGATAAAGTCGGTGCCCTGTACGATCTGCTCCGGCCTTTTGCCTCTCATGGCCTGAGCATGACCAAGATTGAATCGCGTCCTTCCAGGCGAAAAGCCTGGGAGTACATTTTCTTCGTCGATATCGAAGGACATATTGAGGAAGAGCGTGTCAAGAAAGCCGTCGAAGAAATCACTGGCCGCTGCCTTTTCATGAAAGTCCTCGGGTCCTATCCGGCCCACAGTTAATGCCATGCCACTGAAGGTCCATCCAGATATCGCCTCGCTGAGTCCATATGTTCCTGGGAAGCCGATTGAGGAACTCCAACGGGAACTGGGTCTTGCACGCGCCATTAAACTGGCGTCCAACGAGAATCCGTTAGGCTCCTCCCCGAAGGCGCTCGCCGCGTTGAGCGAGGGAACCGCGACCCTGCATCGCTATCCTGATGGAGGCGCGTTTCGCTTGCGCGAAGCCCTGGCGGATCGCTGGAAGGTGACCCAGGATCAGGTCATTCTCGGGAATGGATCGGATGAAATCTTGGGCCTGCTCGCCCGTACGTTTTTGGCCTCAGGCGATGAAGCGGTCATGGCCGATCAGACCTTCGTCATATACAAAATTGAGGTTACGGCAGCCCACGGCAAGCCTATCATCGTCCCGTTGAAGCAGTGGCGGCACGATCTTCAGGCGATGGCGGATGCCATTACCGATCGGACACGACTCCTGTTTCTCTGTAACCCCAATAATCCAACCGGAACGATGGTGTCAGCCGATGAGGTCGAACTTCTGCTCTCGCGCGTGCCGGCGCATGTTGTCGTGGTGTTCGACGAAGCCTATTACGAGTACGTCAGGAGCCAGCAGTTTCCGGATTCCCTGACCTATGTAAAGCAGGGGCGGAACGTGATTGTGCTGCGGACGTTTTCTAAAATCTATGGCCTCGCTGGATTGCGAATTGGATACGGTGTGGCGACAGCGGAGATCACTAATTTCTTGAATCGAGTCCGCCCTCCCTTCAACGCCAACAGTCTGGCGCAGCGCGCCGCGCTCGCCGCCCTCGGCGACGACGAACATGTGGCGCGGAGCCGGGCGGTGAATGCAGCCGGGATGGAGCAGATGGTCAAGGGATTGACCGCGCTCGGGTTTGCGCCGATCCCGAGCGAAGCGAATTTTTTCTATGTCGATGTCGGACGAGACGGTCGCGCGGTGTTTGAGGCAATGCTGAGGGAGGGCATCATCGTTCGTCACATCGAGGGGCGTATGGTTCGAGTGACTATTGGCCTGGAAGAAGAAAACAGGGAATTCTTGGCTACGCTCAAGCGGGTGATCCATCCGCATTGAGTGCATGGTGAGGGCAACATGATCATTGTATTAAAACCAGAGGCAAGCGAACGGGAAGTCGACCACACTATCGATCGGCTTCGCGAACTGGGGCTAAAGTCGCAACTCTCGACCGGTCAGGAACGGACGATTATTGGAGTCATCGGCGACGATCGGATCCTGCATAACCAACCGCTCACGGCCTTGCCAGGCGTCGAAAGTGTGTTGCCGATTCTCGCACCCTGGAAGCTTGTCAGCCGGGAGTTTAAGCGTGAAGGCACGGTTATCGATGTGAGCGGCGTGAAGATCGGCGGCAACAAGCTGGTCATCATGGCGGGACCCTGCGCGGTGGAGCGGCTCGAAATAACAGTCGGCATGGCCCACGAGGTCAAGGCGGCCGGAGCGAGTATTTTGCGCGGAGGCGCCTACAAGCCACGCACCTCGCCCTATTCCTTTCAGGGGTTAGGGCGTGAAGGATTAGACTACCTGGTAGAGGCAAAGAAACAAACCGGGTTGCCGGTAGTCAGCGAGATTCTAGATACCCGCGACATCGAATTGTTTCTCGAAAAAGCCGACATCATCCAGATTGGCGCCCGCAACATGCAGAATTTTGAACTCCTCAAGGAGGTTGGGGCGTACGACAAGCCGGTGCTGTTGAAGCGAGGACTTTCGGCTACGATCAAGGAATTCCTCCTGTCGGCAGAATACATCATGTCCCGCGGGAATCAGAACGTCATGTTGTGCGAGAGGGGGATCAGGACCTTCGAGACACAATATCGCAATACGCTCGATCTCGCTGCGGTTCCGACCCTGAAGGAGCTCTCACATTTGCCCGTCATTGTCGACCCCAGCCATGCCACCGGCAAGTGGAATCTGGTGGCGCCGATGTCGAAAGCTGCAGTGGCTGCGGGGGCGGATGGCATTCTGATCGAAGTCCATTCGAACCCGGAATGTGCATTGTGTGACGGTGAAGAATCCATTAAGCCGAGCAAGTTCAAGGAACTGATGCAGGACATGCGAAAGATCGCGGTGGCGGTCGGTCGGGAGCTGTAATCAGAGGGACCGTGTTTGAAGGACTCAGGATTGAGGCTCGGCCTCTGTCCAGTTTGAAGAATGGCGCTGCTTTTCACCCAGGTCACGATTATCGGAGTCGGGCTGATCGGCGGATCGCTCGGCATGATTCTTCGCCGAAAGGGGTTGGCGGCAAGGGTCATCGGGGTTGGGAGGCGTGTCGAAAACTTGAAAACTGCAGTCGAGCTGGGCGCGATCGACTGCTACGTCGTCGACCCCAAAGACGGAGTGAGGGATGCCGACCTGGTCGTGTTGGCCACGCCGGTCGGCACGTATGACCGGCATCTGACGGAGTGGGCGTCCTACTTGAAAAAAGGCGCGATTGTGACCGATGTCGGAAGCGTGAAGGCTCTGCTGGTGGAACAGGCTGAACGAGCCATGCCGGCCGGTGTCCATTTTGTCGGAGCCCATCCCATTGCCGGCAAGGAAAAGACGGGCGTGGCTGCCGGATCGGATCAGCTCTTTATGGGGGCGCGCTGCATCATCACTCCGACGAAAACGACGGATCCGCAGGCGCTTGAGCAGGTTCGAACGATGTGGCAGGAAACCGGCTCGGTGGTTCTCACGATGGATGCCCATCTGCATGACAAGATTCTTGGGGCGGTGAGCCATTTGCCTCATGTGGCGGCCTTTGCATTGATCAATGCCCTGGCTGAGATTCGCGATCAACAAATTCCTTCCCTCGATCTGGTAAGCCACTCGGGTGGCGGGTTGCGGGATACGACCAGGATTGCCGCTAGTTCCCCTGAAACGTGGCGCGATATTTTCCTCTGGAACCGCGACAATGTGGTCACGTTCATTGAGGCCTATGAGCGCTCGCTGAGCCAGTTGAAGCAGCTCATTCGAGTGGGCGATGCCGCAGGCATCGAGAAGGCACTCGAACGAGCAAGGCAGGAACGAGAGAAACTCTCTACGCGACTCGCGGTGTCCGCATAGCACACATATGGCGTCTTTAACTATCATACCAGGCCGACCTTTACGGGGAACGATTTCCGTCCCGGGCGATAAGTCGATCACTCATCGCGCCATCATCCTGACAGCCTTGGCGAACGGGGTCAGCACGGTTGCGCGCTATTGTCGAGGCGAAGATTGTCTCAATACGATGCGCGCGTTCCAGAATCTCGGCGTGCGCATCGATGAATCGGTCGAGGAACTACGTGTGTATGGCAAGGGACTCTGGGGGCTGACCGAGCCGAGCGGGCCGATCGATTGCGGAAATTCAGGAACGGGCATTCGTCTCCTGACCGGCCTGCTGGCGGGACAGGACTTTTTTACGGTACTGACCGGCGACGAATCGATTCGTCGCCGTCCAATGGGGCGGATCGTCAAGCCGTTGCGGGAAATGGGGGCCACCATCGCTGGACGCAAGGGCGGTGAACTTGCGCCCTTAGCCGTGATGGGTAGTCGTCTCCGCGCGATCACCTACGCCTCGCCGGTGGCGAGCGCGCAGATCAAGTCGGCAGTGTTGCTCGCAGCCTTGTTTGCCGAAGGGACGACTCGCATCACAGAGCCGCGTCTTTCACGGGACCATACAGAACGGTTGTTCCAGTTTCTGGGTATTGCGCTTCGACGAGAAGGGCCCACCTTGCTGATCGACGGACGACCGTCGGTTGGGTGGAATGCGGCGCCACGATTGGTCGTGCCGGGTGACTTCTCTGCCGCCGCGATCTTCATCGTGGGCGCGACGGTTGTTCCTGGCTCGGATGTGACGATTCAACAGGTGGGGATCAATCCTACAAGAACAGGTTTGTTGGACGTGATGACGAGAATGGGCGCGGATGTTCAATTGCTCAATCGGCGTGAGGAGGCAGGAGAGCCGGTTGCGGACATCCGGGTGAAGTCGGCACGGCTGCGTGGGGTAGCGATCGGGCCGGAGTTGATCCCACAGACGATCGATGAATTCCCCATCCTGTGTGTCGCGGCTGCAGTCTCACAGGGTGAGACCATCATCTCCGGAGAATTGCGGGTCAAAGAGAGCGATCGAATTGCGACGGTGTCGGCAGAGCTGCGCGCGATGGGGGCGCAGATCACAGAAAAACACGACGGGATGGTTGTGCGAGGACTTGGCACAACAGAAGATAACGGTCGATTGCAGGCTGCACGTGGCCGCAGCCATGGAGATCACCGGGTGGCGATGTCATTGGCCATTGCAGGCTTGACCGCTTCGGCGCCAACCCTGATTGACGAGGCGGCTTGCATCGAGACATCATTTCCAGCGTTTCATCACACACTATTGGAATTATTGACTGAACGCCGGTGACGGCTATAATACGGAGCGGCGACGTGGGATGTGTTCCGGAGGAAAAGCAAGCGAGTCGGCTGGTTGTTACGATCGATGGTCCAGCTGGTGTCGGCAAGAGTACAGTGGCCCGGTTGTTGGCCTCGCGATTGGGCTATCTGTATCTTGACACGGGAGCCCTCTATCGTGCGATGGCCTGGGCCGTAATTGAATCTGGCCGGGATCCGGCGGATGCCGAGGCGGTCGCCGCTCTTTTGCCCACCCTCTCCCTCAAGATGCAGTTCCATCACGGGGCCGCGACGGTGTTGGTCAATGGCAAAGACGTGAGCGACGATCTCCGAACACCTGCGGTGTCGGCCGCGGCATCAGTGGTCTCGGCAATTCCCGTGGTTCGGGCCTGGTTGTTGCCCATCCAACGACAAATGGGACAAGGTGGAGCGGTGGTGGCTGAAGGGAGGGATATGGGGACGAACGTGTTCCCTTCGGCAGACGTGAAATTTTTTCTCGAAGCGGATCCAACTGTCAGAGCGCAACGCCGACATCGTGAACTCGTTGCGGCGGGACATTCCAGGGCACTTGAAGAGACGACAGCCGACCTCGCGGGACGTGATACACGAGATCGTTCCCGTTTGATCGCCCCCCTGGTTCCCGCTGAGGATGCCCGGTTCATTGACACCTCGACGATGTCCGTCTCGGAGGTGGTGGGTCAGATGATGGTTGTGATTGCGGCCAGGTTGTGAGTTCGGTTCTCTATGGGATCCTGTGGATTCTTGTCCGGACCATCGGCCGGCTCTGTTTTCACTATCGAGTCGTTGGCGCAGTTCCCCGGACCGGTGGGTTCATCGTTGCGGCGAACCATGCCAGTTACCTGGATATTCCCCTCCTGGGTTGTGGGATGCGGCGGCGGGCTTGGTTCTTGGGGCGTAACGATCTCTTTCCGGTTCCAGGCCTTAAGGCGATCTGTCAATGGTTGGGATGGATCCCCCTGCGGACCGGTAGGTTGGACCGTGACGCATTTGGTAAGGCAGTCACTCTGATCAAGGAAGGAAAGGTCGTGGTGATCTTTCCGGAGGGCAGTCGCAGCTTGGATGGCCGGTTACAATCCCCCAAACCCGGGATTGGTGTGATTGTGGCGCAAACCGGATGTCCTGTGGTTCCGGCCTATCTCAAGGGCACGTACGACGTGCTGCCGTCTGGAACCATGTGGCCGCGCTTCCGTCCCGTGTCCGTTCTCTATGGGGATTCCCTCACGTGTCCCCGGAGTGGGGAGGACGGAGAGGCCAAGCAGTTTTATCAGGAGGTGAGTCGTACCGTGATCGATCGCATCGCCTCCTTAGGTGCCGTGGAGTCTCCGACCCAGCAGTCCAGTGCCGGTATTCGCAAGGCTGAGTGAATGTCGGTGTATAACCATCAGCACCCGACTCTTGTCGGAAGAGTAGGATTCACACCATGAGTACGGTTTCGCCATCAAGTGACCAGCAATTAGACCGAGCGGCCTTAGCGGCCCTGTACGAGGAGACATTCAAAAACCTCGAAGAGGGCACCATTACGGAGGGCCGCGTTGTCGCTGTGACCAAAGACAAGGTGGTCGTGGACATCGGCTACAAGTCCGAAGGCATGATCCCGAACGATCAGTTCTCCACCGAGGAGCTTCAGAACATCAAGGTGGGCGATCGGCTTCAAGTCTATATCGAGGAGTGTGAAGACGCCGACGGCAATCTGGTTCTCTCCAAAGAAAAAGCCGACAAGATGAAGATTTGGGAGGAGCTGGAAAAGCTCTTCAATGACGGTAAAAGCATCGACGGCAAGATCGTGGCGCGGATCAAAGGCGGGATGATGGTGGATATTGGTGTGAAGGCGTTTCTGCCGGGCTCGCAGATCGACCTTCATCCAGTGCGGGATCTTGATGGGTTAGTCGGGCGCACGTTCCCGCTCAAGATCATCAAGATCAATCATCGACGCGGCAACGTTGTCGTGTCCAGGCGCGTGCTCTTGGAAGAGACAAGGGATTCGAAACGGAAGACGACCCTCTCCACGTTGAAGGAAGGGCAACTGATTCACGGCGTGGTGAAGAACATCACGGATTACGGGGCGTTCATCGATCTCGGTGGCATCGACGGGCTTCTCCACATCACGGACATGTCCTGGGGCCGTGTCGGTCCTCAAGTACGATCGAGAGACCGGGCGCATTTCACTCGGCTTGAAACAGAAGAGCGCCGATCCCTGGACCGGCGTGGCCAGTAAGTACGCGATCGGGACCCGCGTCCGAGGTCGTGTCGTGAGTCTGACCGACTACGGGGCGTTCATCGAGCTCGAGCCCGGCGTCGAGGGACTGGTGCATGTCTCTGTGATGTCATGGACACACGAGGTGCGCCATCCGTCACGCGTTGTGTCCATCGGGGATCAGGTTGAAGCGGCGGTGCTGAACGTGGATCCAGCCAGCAGGAAGATTTCGCTGGGCATGAAGCAGACTGCGCCGAACCCCTGGGACATGGTGGAAGGGACGTACGCCATCGGCACGCGCATTGAAGGGAAGGTGAAGAGTCTCACTGACTTTGGCGCGTTTGTCGGACTCGAAGAGGGCATCGATGGATTGATCCACATTTCCGACATGTCTTGGACGAAACATATCAAGCATCCCTCTGAACTCTTCAAGAAGGGGCAGAAGGTGGAGGCCGTGGTCTTGCGGATCGACAAGGAAAAGGAGCGGCTGTCGCTTGGGTATAAGCAGCTCAGGAACGATCCATGGGACGACGAGATTCCGAACCGGTATGCTGTCGGGGATGTGGCGGTTGGGAAGGTCAGTAAGGTCGCCGACTTCGGCATCTTCGTCGAATTGGACGGGGGAGTCGAAGGGTTGATTCACATCAGTGAGGCTGGTCTCGACCCGCAGGCCAAGCTCGAAGAGAAATTCAAGCTGCAGGACGAAGTGACGGCCAAGATCATCAAGGTCGATCGTGATGAACGGAAGATCGCGCTCAGCCTGCGCGATCATCAAATGGATTCCGATCGCCGAAAGGTCGATGAATATCATGCCACGCAAGGATCGTTGGACCAAAGCTTGGGTCGTGCGGCGAAGCAGAACCGGAAGCGAGGCCCCGCCGAGGATGATATGTAGGTCCGATGCACCGGGCCTCAGTGTAAGCCGGGGGCTCGTTCGTGCCCCGGCGTTGTGAGCGAGCACATCCATGAGTGACGAAACAGCAGAAAGACCGGCCAAGCGAAGGATATTGCGCAGAGTGCTCTGGGCGCTCGTCATCGGGCTGGGCCTGCTCTTTCTGATGAACCTGTTCTTTCCCGATCTCGACATTTCGATGGAGGACCGGGTTGGATTGATTCGTATCGAAGGCGTCATTCTGGATGCGCAATCCACAATCGGCGAGTTGAAGCGTTTTGCCGACAACCCCTCCATTAAAGCGATCGTATTGCGAATCGACAGCCCCGGCGGCGGGGTTGTGCCGTCGCAAGAAATACATGATGCGGTCCAGCGGGTTCGTAACAAGAGTAACAAGGCGGTGATTGCCTCAATGGGCACGGTGGCAGCATCAGGAGGATACTATATTGCGGTTGCGGCCGATCGAATCATGGCCAATTCAGGGACGTTGACGGGGAGCATCGGGGTCATCATGGAGATGGCTAATGTCGAAGGGCTGCTCAAGAAGATTGGGGTCGAAGGTGTCGTGATCAAAAGTGGACGATTCAAGGATGTGGGATCGCCGCTCCGGAAGATGAGTGATGAAGAACACGAGTTGCTCCAATCCGTCATGGACGATGTCCATAAACAGTTTATTGAGGCGGTGGCGGAGGGGCGTGGACTCGACTTGGTGGCTGTGCAGGCCATGGCGGACGGTCGAATCTTTACGGGCCGTCAGGCCAAAGCTTCAAAGCTTGTGGACGAACTCGGTGATCTCGAAGCTGCAATCCAGCTTGCGGCGGATGTGGCCGGCATCGAGGGTCAGCCGAAAGTCATTGAGCCGCGCCGGCGATTTTCGATCAGAGAGTTGATCGAATCGCGATTGTCGGTACTCTTCCCCAAGTTGGACTTTTACTCCGGGGTTAGTCTCAAGTATCTTATGGCGTTCTAGCGCGGTCGGATCAACGCGCAGTTCGATTCATCACCACGAAAGGGGAGTCCAATATGACGAAGGCCCAAATCATCGAGCGCGTATCTGAACAAATCACGACCTTGACGAAGCGGCAGGCGGAAGTCGTCGTCAATACGATTTTCGACTGTGTGCGTGATTCATTGAAGAACGGCGATAAGACTGAGATTCGAGGGTTCGGCAGTTTTCGGCTGCGGGCGCGTCGGATGAAAGAAGGGCGGAACCCCAAGACCGGCGCGACCGTGGCGGTCCCTGCCAAGAAGGTCCCGTTTTTCAAAGCCGGCAAGGAATTGAAGGAACTCCTGAACCAGTCATAACAGGACGCGTATCATGAACGTATCAGACTCCCACGATGCGGTCGGGATAGATGTCCGTTGGACGGACGAGGCCTCCAAGCGTCTAGAGCGGGCACCGCTATTCTTGCGCGGAATGGTTCGTCGTCTGGCTGAAAAAAAGGCCCGAGAGCTTGGCTATGCGGAGATTACGGAGGAGATTCTCGATCAGTTCAAGAACCAAATGATGGGCCGTATGGGCGGCGAATCCAGCATGGCGGACGCGGCGGAACAAATGGAGCAAGGCCATCTCCCCTGGACTGCTGCCGCCAAGGAACGGCTGAATACTGTTCCGGAATTCATGCGCGGCATGACCAGGCAAATTGCCGAAGAGATCGCCAGGGAACGGGGCCATCTAGAGGTGAATGTCGAACTCTTCGAAAAGGTGGAAGCACTGGGCGACCTCCGTGAGGCCTCGGTTCCTCCGTTGGAGTGGAGCGAGGGGGCGTTGGCCAAACTTCACGAGAAATTGAAACACTCGCCGCCGATCGCCGTCGAATTCGTCACCGACATGTTGAGGCGGGACACCGAAGACTTGGCGAGAGAGAAAGGCGTGACGCGGATCGACGAGTCGATGCTGCTTCAATTGTGGGACGCACCCCAGGAGCGAGTCGCTTGGACCGATGAGGCGTGGAAGCGGCTGCAGACGTCTCCGGATTTCGTGCGTAGCGGAATCCGTAAGGCCGCCGAGCGCAGGTCGCGGAAGCTTGGGCTCAAAGAGATCGATTCTGAACACCTGACGACTTTCCGGAATCAGGCCATGATGAAAGCCGTCAAACGGATTCGCTCTTTCGGGTACAACGAGCTGACATTTGAAGCGTTCGATACGGCGCTGGAGAAGACAAAGCGGCTGCAGGGGAATGAGCAGGCGAAAAAACGCCTCCGGGAAATTCGTGGGCATTTTGCCGATCCGGACGTGAAGAAACCGGAAGGTGGGACACTCGGTGCCGACTTGATGGGCCGCTTTCGCAGGTATCTTAAGGGAGAAGGGCCGCTCTAGCAGGACACCGCAAAGGTTGTCGGGGTTGTATTCCTGTCGCTGAAATCCCCAACATAGCCTATGAGCAGGCTTGCCGCTTCTCGATGCCTAATCAGGCCTCGATTAATCAGTATGCAGAATGTCGGCTCAGATTTCAGCGGTTGAGAGTGGATTGTTCGGCAACCTGCCAGGGCTGCTCCTCCCACTGGTCTTTATTTCCACGAGCTCATATGAACACAGCGGATACGTTATGTCGCTCTCGCCGTATCTCGGCCGATCGGGTTGGGCGAATCGTTATGAGGTAGAGGCCGTTTGAGGACGGCTCCTGGTCTTTCAATGGGCAGCCGTCTGTTGCGGCCAAAATTTGTGTCGGATTTGTGGGAGAGGCTCACTATCGAAATTTGGGATATCGTAGAGACAGCGATCGATCGTCGCCATCTCATCTTCGGTCAGGTCCAAGATGGCCTTCTTCTTCCAAAACTGATCGAGGGTAAAATAATCACCTGACTGCGGCTTCTCAGCCAAGAGCACCTTCATCTTCTCGAAGCCTGCCGTGTCCACCCCGGGGACGCGCCCCTTATTGCGATCGTGACACCAATGCAGTACTTCGGCGATTCCGTACATCGACAACTCAATCTTCATCATCTTGCTCATGAATTCCTCCTTACTATGGGAGGCATTGTACCCCAAACCCTGCGCCGTTTTCAAAGGCGTCGCTGAGCAAGCCAGTATTGGGGAAACCGCGTTTTGGCAGGGAGCGTTGCGTAGCTGGATTGATTGCCAAGAGAAAGCGGTGGTCTGTATACTGGCCACACTCGTTTCGGCGGGAAGGCCTGGTTGAGGGGCGCGTGCTCATACGGACGAATCACCACGTCGCCGGTTCCTCGCTCGAGGAGGAGTGGTGCGTAATCGGAAGCGTTGACGTCCACAACAGGTGTAGAGCCTGGAACCTTGTGGTCGTGGCGACAAGTCTCTTCCTATTTATGGCAAGCGGCTGTACCAAGCAAGACCCCTATGCCCCACCGGATCTTTTCTACTACTTTGCCAGTTACAAAGTAGGCAAGAACCCGACGACCGTCACTCCCGCTGACGTCAATCAGGACGGTTTTACCGATCTGGTGACAACCAATATCGGCAGCAATACCCTTTCGATTCTCTTAGGCAACGGTGACGGCACCTTTCGCGATCAAGTCCAACTGAATGTCTGTAAAGAGCCTCGCTCGCTCGCTCTCGGGATGTTCAATCGCGATCCTTATCCCGATGTGGTCTTGGCCTGTTCCGGGGGCGACGAAGTGGCCGTACTCTTCGGCCGAGCCGACGGAAAATTTGAAGAAGGGCCGCGCTATCCCGTGCATCGGACTCCCATTGCCATCGCAAGCGACGATCTGAACGGCGATCAGGTGCCCGACCTCGTGGTCGCATTGCGAAACGACAAGATCAAAGTCTTCCTGGGAACCGGCACCGGTGAATTCACCCATGGGGCACAGTACGAATATGGCGATACGCCAACGTCGGTGGCGTTGGCCGACTTGAGTGGCGATGGGAAGATCGATTTGGCCGTGACAAACGGGGGGCCGATGTCGAATGCGGTCTCCATCTGGATAGGGAATGGTGACGGCACGTTTCGCCCTCCCACCGACTATCGGACTGGGAAGCGCCCGCTAGGAGTGAGTTTCGCCGACTTCAATCGTGACCGGATACGCGACCTACTTGTGATCAACGGCGTACAGGATAGCTTCACAATCTTTCTCGGAAAAGGTAATGGGACTTTCGAGCCAGGGCGCGATTCCGGTGCCGACGTAGGACCGAATTTCGGGCTCGCTCGCGACTTCAACGGCGACCATCGCACCGACGTGGCCATCGTCAATCTTCAATCGAGTGATCTCTCCATTCTCTTCGGCAGGGACGATGGGACATTCGAGTATCCGCCGAGAAACTATCGGACAAAATCAGGCCCCTTCGCCCTTGCGACGTTTCGCGTCACAACGAAGGAAGATGAAGAGCCTGGACTCGTAACGGCGGACAACGGCAATGGAAGCGTTTCCATCTTTCTCCATCGAGGGTTGAAAGCGGCGTCTGTTCCCGTTGCGCCCCCCCCGTGAGGCGCGTACGACATCTGTCGAGAGGTGGAGTGAATCAAAAAGCAGTCTTCTTGACAGTCTGCCGACCCTCGTCTACAGTGGCCGATGGCGCCGCCTCCATGCCTCTTGGCGCTCTGTTTCGGGGACACCAGTGAGATCCTTTAGATGGTGGTTTGCTATTGGCGCGCTGCTCACCCTCTCTGTACTGATGGTACAGGGGGGGGTGCGAGACCTGCTCGACGGAGCCCCTCCCGGCAGTGGGGCCAGCGCGTACCTTTCGTTTGGCACCACGATTTTCGGCGGAGGATTGTTGGCAGGTTGCTTGGCACTGGTGATGAATCGACTCCGATAGACACAGAAACTGAAGACAGGCGCGTCGATGCACTGTTTGAGATGTAAGGGCTTCATGATGGTCGAGCGTCACTATACGCTGGTGAATCGGCGACTCTACGCCCGCTGTTTGAACTGCGGGTTTTGGATTGACCTTGCCGACCTGCTCCGCTTTTTTCATAAAGTGATCGACAGCGGGTTTCGCGGAGGGAAGGTGCGGGAATCATTTACGCTATGACCAGGAGTGCCCCGTTCATGATGACAAGAGACTGCGCGAGATCCCATCGGTCCCCATTTCTCGCTCACGCTGCTGGCGTGTTCATCGGTCTCCTGTTGATCAGTGCCGAGACCGTCACTCCATCCATCGCCCTTGCGAAGAGCGTAGCGGCTCAACCCGTGCATGTCCGAACCGCGATTGCTCCGCACCAGTTTCCTCCGTGGCGAGTCTCTCCAGCCCATGGCATCCTTCTCAAGGAACTCACTAGTGGGCGTGTGTCGTATGAATACGATGCCGGGAAGCAAATGTCCCCCGCCAGCCTCACGAAAATCATGTCGGCCTTGGTTATTCTGGAAAAGGGTCAGTTGGATGATCTCGTAACGATTAGTCCCAATGCCGCACGGGCTCACAAGATGCACTTACGCATGAAGGCAGGGCAGGTCTTTAGGCTGGAAGATCTGCTGAAGGCCATGTTGATCATGTCCGCGAACGATGCCTGTCTTGCAGCGGTGGAGCATGTGGGTGGCGACGAAGCACAGTTCGTGACTCTCATGAATGCCAAGGCTGAGGCCCTCGGCTTGGCTGATACGCATTTCAGTAATGGCTGCGGGTTCGATAACCCGGACCATTACTCGACGGCCGAAGACCTCGCCGCGTTGAGTGTCATTGCCCTCGATCAGCCGATCTTCCGGCAGTTGGTCCGTGAGGAACGCGCGATCATAACACCTGTCAACGGTCAGCATGTATACGTCTTGTATAACACGAATAGATTGTTGGGGCGTATTCCCGGCGTCGAAGGGATCAAGACTGGATTTACCTCCAAAGCCGGGCGGTGCCTCATCGCCAAAGTCTCTCAGAACGGGAGTGAGCTTCTCCTCGTGATCCTCAACTCCAAGCGTCGCTGGAACACCGCGACGAACCTCATTACCTATGGACTACAGGCAGTCGAAGCTCCGCACTGAATAATTTCCCTTTTTGATCAAATCGACACGCACGTAGGCAGAGGCGAAAAGACCGTCTCAACCGGAGGGTTACTCGCACTCTGCCCGTTCGAGTCCTCCCGCCGTTATAGCGAAGGCCTACAGGCTTTGTGACGGAGTGTGGGAACCGGGGGGAAGGAACGGGGCGGGAATGAATTCAAGCTGGCGATCGGGAAGAAGGATGGTAAGTGTTCTAGGTCGGCAGGCACGTGTTGGGGCCGAACATCCTGCCCGCATCGCTACCGAAGCGGGGAAAACTCTACATTAACATCTTTCCCGAGATAGTTGATGACAAACCCCTGTTTATCGTATGCGAGTATGGCGCCCATCACGTTTTCGTCCCCGTACTCTTCCTGTCCCAATAGTTTTCGCACGTCATCAGGGCTTTCGCTGTTCAACACGTTGCGAAAGATGCCGCGAGTCTTATAGGAGAATCGATTATTGATAAAGATCAGGTCGACCTTGCCGTCCTGGATGCGCACGCCAGCCATAGGACCGGTCGGTTTGCGTTGATCGAGCAAGAAGATAAACAAGGCTTCCTGTTCCACTTTCACTCCAGGAATCTTTTCATTCACCAGAGAGTCCAAGGCTTTAGCTTCGGAGTCTCCCAATTTGACTCCAAACAGTGAAATCTCGGCGCTCTTCAGGGCCTTGGGGTCCATCACGTCGTTCTTGCTCAATTCGTAGGGTTCGCCATGCCCAGGGGACACCCATGCGCCGACTCCGGACGTCACCATGCAGGTTAATGTGAAGACTCGGAGTAAATACTTCATCGACTCTTCCTTCCCCATGGGTCCGAGAGATGTAGGTGCGTGAAATTTATTGGCGAAATTGGTGGGACCAATGCAGTGTACGCGCATTTTATCGAACGGCCGGGGAACTTGCAAGGAACGGCTTAATGCGCGATTGGGGTCAATTCCCTCGCGGCAATATTGTGGTATCGATTACTCCGGTAGGCCCACCCCACCGAATGGCGCGGAACAGGATCGCACAAGCCGATAATCCGCAACCCTGATCTGGCGAGTCTTAATCGGACATACAATTCAGGTAGAATCGTGAGTCCCGCTCCTTCCGCCACCGCATGGAGGATGCGCTCGTGGGAGGTCATCTCGAGCACAACTTGGGTCTTGATCTGCGCCTTTGCGCATTCCGCCTCCACTATATTCCGAGGGCAATATTCTACCGGCATGAATACGAGCGGGGGTTCACCGAGATCCTGCATTTGCAAGCGAGATTGGGACAGGGCTATCACATGTACATCAGCGACGGGTCGTTCGCTAAAGAGGGATGGGTCATATGACGAAGCAATCTGTGGCGTGGGGATGGGTGGCAGGATTCAGTGTCATGGTGGTCTCAGTTGGCTGTGCGGGAACTGAGCCGATGCCGGCAGGGAAGTCTCTGTGCGACCGGTTTGGTGGAAAGTTCTCGATTCCCGCAGTTGTTGATCAGTTGTTGGCCAATGTGGCCGCCGATACCAGGATCGATGGCCGGTGTGCGAGAACTGATATTCGGAAACTCAAGGTCACCTTGTCAATCACGTCTGTATGGCAACAGGAGGGCCCTGCACCTACAGCGGGCGCGATATGAAGACGACCCATGCCGGGATGAAGATTCCTAATGGGGAGTTTGGAGTATTAGTGGAGGACCTGGTAAAAGCGCTGGATTTGTTCAAAGTGCTGGCGCAGGAAAAGGGAGAACTCCTGGGTTTTCTTGAACCGATGAAGAAGAATATTGTCGAAACTCTGTAAAGACCATGAAGCGATTGAGGCGGACCGATCCGTCCCCACTCGCTTCTATACGGAGGAGGCTAGCTGGTGTGATGGGTGGTGATTAGGAGGGCTCCGAGCTGCCGGAGCCGTTGAAAGTAGGGCCGACAGCCTTCTTCAAGCTCGTCGGTCAGGTTATCCAGGTCGGTGACACAATCTTCTACGATCCCGAGCCGCTGGGCATCAAGCCCCTCAGGACTATCGAGGAAATACACCACGCATCCGCTGATCACGGTATCCAGTGTCATCAGCGGCCCCTCATGCTGGCTTCCCACTTGAGGCCAGCGCTCCTCCTTGTGGGCTTCCCACAGGGACAGCACGGCATTTCGATCCATCCTGAAGTCCTCTACGATTCCGCGTGACTCAGCTTCGACCGATCCACCCTAGCGCATAGAGTAACAGGACCGCAAGCGTACAGAGACCAAGCCCACGGAATCGGTAGTTGATGCCCTGCCGGCCGACGCACCAATCGTTTGCTGGTCCACGCCATGAGCGCGTTTCGATCGACAGGAAGGCTCCTTTGGCGCTCGTCTCTCCCGCCTTCACCATCCAGAATCATTGGCAGGGCAGTTCCTGCAAGCTGAAGAGCAAGAAGACACCTCCGATGATCGAGAAAAGCTCCCACCGCAATATCGCAGAGGACTGCTGCAGCAACTCGCGGACATGCTTGATGATGTAAAGGGGAGCCAGTATAAGGGCCCTGTCGTCGGCCAGCCTAATTCCGGCGAACGCAGCCAACGCATAGTCCTTCGAACGAGAGACCCCGACTGTAAGCGACCTCCACCCTCATCATGTGTGGAGTTCAGGGGTAGAGTCCACGATGGAGATGAGCTTGGGCGACTTTATCGATCCCGCTCATCAGGGCGGCCATACGCATGGACGTGTTTTTGGAAACAGAAAACTGTAATGTTCGATGGAAGGCGGAGCTCAGAATATCTTGCAGGCGCTCTTGAATGTCAGTGGCCTTCCAAAAATAGCGCTGCACATCCTGCACCCACTCGAAGTAGGACACGATTACGCCACCGGAGTTGGCCAGGATGTCTGGAATGATAAAGACCCCCTGGTCCTGCAGCATGCGATCGGCCTCCAGCGTCGTGGGACCATTCGCCCCTTCGGCGAGAATCCGGCAGCGCAGTTTTGCGGCATTGCGTTTGGTGATCTGCTCGGAGAGCGCGGCAGGGACCAGCACAGTGCAGTCGAGTTGCAGCAATTCGTCGTTGGAGAGCCAGTCTCCCAGCTTGGTGTCACGGAAGGATTGGCCCCTGGTCTTGTAGCGTGTGAAGAGCTCAGGAATGTCCAAACCGCTCGAATTGTGGATGCCTCCCTGCACGTCGCTCACTGCGATAACGCGTGCGCCACACTCCTGCATGATGCGAGCGGTATGGGACCCGACGTTGCCGAACCCCTGTATGGCGACGGTTGTGTTCCGAATGTCGAGCTTAAGGTGGCGAAGTGCTTCCATGGTGACATAGACCACTCCGCGGCCGGTAGCTTCCTCACGTCCGAGGCTTCCTCCAATCGATAAGGGCTTGCCCGTGACGACGCCTGGCACCGAATACCCCACTTGCTGACTGTACGTGTCCATGATCCATGCCATCACCTGGGCGTCTGTGCCGACGTCTGGGGCTGGCACGTCCTTCTCTGGCCCGATCAACGGGAAGATTTCCGCTGCATAACGCCTGGTCAATCGTTGTAATTCTGGTCGTGACAACTGTTTTGGGGCGATCGCTATGCCACCCTTGGCTCCGCCATAGGGCAGGTCGGCTAACGCGCATTTCCAGGTCATCCACATTGCGAGTGCAGCAACCTCTCCAAGATTCACATCCGGATGATAGCGAATGCCGCCCTTTGTGGGGCCGCGGGAAGAATCGTGCTGCACACGATAGCCGGTATAGACCTCGACCCGGCCGTCATCCATCCGAACTGGCACGCTGACAATCAACGAGCGCTGTGGAAGTTTCAGCCGCTCGCGTAAATTGTAATCAAGCTCCATGGCCTCGGCCGCTTGATCAAACTGCGCTACCGCCAGTCGGAAAGTCGGTGTGTTGAGTTCGTGCATTGGGTGTTCCTTTGGTCGGGTTTGCAGCAGGGATGTCGATGCGAGGTGGTGATCATGGGGCTCCTGCCTCATGCTGTCGGGCGGGAGACTCATCCATTGAATGCTGAATGTTCGCGCGAATTCCTGTG
The DNA here is from genome assembly GCA_005887945.1 of Nitrospirota bacterium. Lineage (GTDB taxonomy): Bacteria > Nitrospirota > Nitrospiria > Nitrospirales > Nitrospiraceae > Palsa-1315. The sequence continues at coordinate 22,010 of VBOL01000047.1, read as the reverse complement.
CCACCTGTTGTGCGACGACTGAAGACGACACGGTGGACTGCCGGACCTCTGCCATGCATGTGATGTGGCACTGTGCCAGGCCGCAGGGCACGATATGGGAAAAAGGGGATAGGTCCAGATCGACATTGAGCGCAAATCCGTGAATCGTGACCCCATGATCGATCCGGACTCCGATCGCGGCAATCTTCGCATCAGCATGATTCCAGCGCACCCAGACGCCAGGTTTCTTCTCCAGGCGATAGCCTTCAATCCCCCATCGCAAGAGTGTATGGATCAAGACCTCCTCCAACTTCCGTACATACTGTTTCGGTCCTGAGCAATAATGTGACAGCTTGAGGATGGGATAGCCCACGACCTGTCCAGGACCATGGTAGGTAATCGAACCGCCACGATCTACGGACTGGAGGCTGGCGCCTGTCCGACGGAGAACCTCTCCCCCGCAGCCCCAATGTGCTGGTTGGGTGGTACGGCCTAGAGTATAGACTGGCGAGTGCTCAAGGAGCAGCAATACATCCCCTTGTCTCTCTGCAATCCGTTCTCCCTGTAGTTGTTTCTGAAGTGTCCATGCATCGACATAGGGGATCGGTAGCGAAAACCGGACGAGCGTACCTGCGTGTGGGGTAGGCGTCTTGAGAGACAGAGTCTCACTCCCCTGTACTGGGGAATCGTGACCTGAGTGTGATCCATCGGCGAGACTCATGGGACAGCCTTCGGCAGCGATGGATTCTGAAGCGAGATCGTGGACTGGGCGTTCTTTCTCTGAATGGTCAGTTGCAGGGTTGGCTGGTCTCCGGAAGGTCGGAGGGAGTGCCAAAAGTCTCCCACATTGTAAATCTGATGTTGCCAGACGGTGCTAATGATGTCGCAATTCTGGAAGCCTCCGACGGCGGACAGACCTCCCGGCTCGACATTGAGAGCTAGGACACGGTGGTCACTCTCCAGCCCGAAACTGGCCATGATGCTCGCGGTGATGGTGATAGGCGTGAATCCGAGTTCGGGACGGAGGACCGACCCGCGGACGATCATCGATTGAATATGGGGGTCTATGGCTTCCATCGAAATCGCGTAGCTAATGGCTTGAGCAGATGGGGCGATGGCCACGTTGATGCCGATCACATGACCCGACAGATCGACGAGGGGACCTCCGCTATTGCCCGGGTTGAGGGCGGCATCGGTTTGGATCAGGCCAGAGAGTGTTTCGCCATCCGGGGTAAGCACCGAGCGATCTACCGCGCTGACGACACCCACCGTGACGGTCGAGCCTCCCATGAGCGCGAGGGGATTGCCGATTGCGACGACCGACTCTCCAATGTCAAGCATCGGAGAAGGGCTTAGCGTGGCGGGAACCAAGTCCGTCACCCTGATCTTGACGAGGGCCAGGTCGAGCAGGAAGTCACCGGCGACGACACGGCCCGGGGTGAGTCGACCAGTTGAGAGCCCCACCACGAGGCTCTTGATTCCCGCTACCAGGTGATTGTTCATCAGGATATATCCGCTCTCGTCGATAATGACGCCGAACCCCGACCCCGATTGGGCTTGCGTGAGAGTTGTCGGTACGCCGCGCGTAAGAATGGTGACGACCGAGGGACATACTTTTGCCACGACCGCTGGAACCGACAGGGATTTTTCGCGGGAGGGGACCGATCCAATCGGTTGTTCAGCGTAGGCGATCAGCCCGTCAAGCGCCAAGGCGATGACAAGAAGGAGAAGGAAAGGAATTGTGAAGAAGCGAAAGCAGAGGGAACTCCTCTGTATTGTGCGCACCTTCATCATGGGGCCTCGTCTACTCGAGTCGGCCTCATTGTCGCACAAGTGCTCTCAGGGTGAAAGTCGTAGAACAGAAAAGGGGCGAGGATCGTCCTCGCCCCTTTCTGCTTCATGAGTCTGTGGCTTACTGGATGGCGGCAAACATTTCCTTAATCTCGGGGGTCTTCAGTTTCTTGAGTGCTTTTGCTTCGATCTGGCGAATCCGCTCCCTCGTCACCGAGAGGCTCTGTCCCACCTGCTCCAGCGTGCAGGCCTGATCGTGGCCGATACCGAAGCGAAGCCGGATGACGGTTTGCTCTCGGGGCGTGAGTGTGCCGAGAATGCGTTCCAGCTGGTGCGACATTTCCGTCCGGTGTACATGGGCATCGGGTGGGACGGCTTGCAGGTCGGGGAGCAATTCCCCGAACTCCGTGCTCCCATCACCAACCGGCTTCTCCAGAGCGACCGGCTCTTGGAAGGCCTGCACGGTTTCATGGAGTCGCTCCGGTCTCATCCGTAGTGCCTGCGCCACTTCTTCGAGTCGGGCCGGACGGCCCAGCTGTTGCCCGAGCCGTCTGGTCACGCGGAGGATGCGGTGCGAGGCTTCAGTCTGGTGAACCGGAATGCGAATGATCCGCGATTGATCCGCCAGCGCGCGCGTGATGCCTTGACGGATCCACCAGGTTGCATAGGTGCTGAACTTGAACCCTTTGCGGTATTGATAGCGCTCGGCCCCTTTCATCAACCCAATATTTCCTTCTTGCACGAGATCCAACAACGTCAGGCCACGGCCCGTGTAATGTTTTGCGATATCCACGACGAGCCGCAGGTTGCAGCGCACCAATTCGTCCTTTGCCCGTTCGAGCACGATCCGAGCGGAGCGGAGGGTAGCCAACTCTTCCTTTAGCTGCTTGGCGATGGCAACGGGAAGCTTCTGCTTCCCCGTTCCTTCCTTGATCATCCCGGAGAGACTCTGCTCGGCCTTATCTATCGCGGTGGCTGAGAGTCCGCTCAAACCTCTGACCAGCTGGAGTGTGCGTTGCGCCTCGAGCACAGAGTCCGATCGCTTGAGCCGGGGGAAGACTCGTAGGGCATGGCGTAAGGCCTTCCGAATGGTGCTCGTTCCGTAATCGATCTTCTTCGCCATCTCGACTTCTTCTTCTCTGGTCAACAGGGCGCGTTCGCCGAAGGAGCGAAAGTAGAGAGACTCCAACATGAATGGGCCACCGCTCACGGCCATACGAGTCACCGCCTTCGTCGGCTCCTCAGGTTGTTCCTCCTCGGATGTATCTCGGCCGATCACATCCAAGAGGTCGCTCGCCTCGGGATCGTCTGCATCAACGTCCTTTGCAATCGTGACAAACTCTTCCGCCTCGGGAGTTGGGAATAGGTTCTCTTTCATGTCGTCGCCCCTCCTTTGGCTATCTGATGTCTTGCTCCGCATGGTCGAAACCTCAGTAGGCTCCCGTTCTTCCGTCCTACTTTATGAGAGACAGCGATCCGCCAAACGATTCACTCTGGGTTCTATGCTGCTGGGCTGTTCTAGTATCTCTCTACGCAGCAAATCCTGTGCTGGATCGTTTATGAGAACGGCGGATCGCAACCACGAGGAAAAGACAGCACTATTAGAATGATCTAATGAGGGGTTCTGAGAGGGGGTGAGGCTACCTTGCTGCAGGTGTGTAGGGGGCTATCGGGCAACGGGCTTAATTGCCGCATCTACTTCTGGGTCAGCCCTTTCAGAAAGGGGGCGATCGTATCGATGGGAATGGGGAAAATCGTGGTGGAATTCTTATCCGCGCGATTTCGACGAGCGTCTGGAGATAGCGCAGTTGCAATGCGACGGGATTCCGACCAATCACGTCGGCCGCATCGGCGAAGCGTTGGGAGGCTTCGAATTCGCCTTAAGCGTGAATGACCTTCGCGCGACGTTCCTCTTCGCTTCCGCTTGACACGCGATGGCCCGCTGCATCTCCTGTGGCAGGTCTACATTCTTGACTTCCACAGCGGCGACTTTGACACCCCACGGTTCCGTCTGTTGATCGATGATCCTTTGGAGATCTGCATTGAGAAGTAGAGAGCAATCAGCACCCCAAGAAGACAAATGGGAAAGATCAAGAAATCCGTCATCGTGGTCGGTTGTCTTGTTGAAAACACGGCACAGCACTTCTAGAATGGGGTTCAGATGTCACATTTTCAATCAGGCGAGCGTATTCATCTGGTCGACAAGAAAGGGCGGCAGTATGCCCTGACCCTGAAGGCGGGAGATCTTTACCAACTGAGTGGTCACAAAATTGCCCACGACGACCTCATCGGAAAGACTGATGGTTCTCTAGTCACGCTCTCCGGCAACAAGACGATGTTGGCGCTCAGGCCTACGTTCGGTGATTATGTGCTGAAGATGCCGCGTGGTGCGCAGGTGTTGTATCCGAAGGATCTTGCGCTCATTCCCATGTGGGCCGATGTCTACCCTGGCGCGCGCGTGTTCGAAGCGGGGACAGGCTCCGGGGCTTTGACGATGGCCCTCTTGCGTGCCGTGGGCCCGCGTGGCTTGGTGGTGACCTACGAAGCCCGTGAGGATTTCGCGCGAGCGGCGATGACGAACATTGAACGGTACATGGGCGCGGTGCCGAATCTCATTCCGCTTCGTCGGAACGCATACGAGGGGATCACTCTTCTCGACGATGGTCTGCCATTCGATCGTCTAGTCCTCGATCTTCCTGAGCCCTGGCAGGTGGTGCCGCATGCCGCACAGGTTCTTCGTTCTGGCGGTATGTATTTGAGCTTTGTTCCTACCGTCCCTCAAGTGGTGCAGACGGCTGAGGCTCTTGAGCGAGCGACGGTCTTTGGCATGGTCGAAACATTTGAAACGCTGTTGAGGACCTGGTCGATTCAGGGACGCAGCGTACGGCCGGATCATCGAATGGTCGCCCATTCGGGCTTCATTACGGTGGCCAGGAAAATCGAATCTGGTTTGTGGCTCGCAGCTCACGCTGTTGAGTCTATGGGTAAGGCCGCTGATGTTTACGAAGAACGAGAGGATCATGCGCGATGAATCGGTTGCGCGGAAAGGTCGCGATCGTCACGGGAGGCAACGCGGGTATCGGTGAAGCGATCGCGAAGACCTTTGCGCGCGAAGGGGCATTGGTCGTGATCACGGGGAGACGTCAAGGGGAGCTGGACCGGGTTGTGAGCGACATTGTAAGGGAGCATGGTAAGGTCTTCGCCGTTGCCGGATCGGTCATCGATGAACCCCATGTCCAGGAGACGGTGCGCCGGACTGTACAGCAGTTCGGGCGGCTCGATATCCTCGTCAACAATGCCGGAGTAGGGGACTTTGGGAAACGCCTGCATGAGATCGATGATGCGACCTGGGCGCACGTCCTCGACGTCAACCTGACCGGGGTGTTCCGCATGACGCGAGCCGTTCTGCCGCAGATGTTGAAGCAGGGGAAGGGAGCGATCGTCAATATCTCCTCAATCGCGAGCCTAGTCGGACTTCCCACATTGCCAGCCTATGCTGCCTCCAAGGGGGCGCTCGATGCCGTGACCAGTGCACTCGCGGTCGACTACGCCAAGGAAGGCATTCGCTGCAACGTGGTGAATCCTGGACTCATCGATACGCCAATGGCCGCTCCGCTGATGAGCCACCCCGAACAACTGGACCCCATTCTGTCGCACTATCCTATCCGTCGAGCCGGGAAACCAGAAGAGGTGGCCACTATGGTCCTCTATCTGGCCTCCGACGAGGCAGACTGGGTCACAGGCGGGACCTTTCCTATCGATGGAGGGATGACCATCTCGTGAGAAGGTGTCCCATGCGAATGGTGAATGCTACCGCCGCGGCGATGGGTGCATATCAGTGGGCCCCAAGATCATACAGCAGTCGCGACTTCTCGAACCTATGGAAATCAACGCTCATACTCAGTTCTGCGGCGTAATCGGCAATCCAGTCGAGCATTCGCTCTCCCCCGCGATTCACAATGCCGCGTTTCAGAAACTCGGGCTTAACTTCGTATATCTGGCGTTCCGCGTGGAAGCGATTGGCGATTCGATCAAGGGTCTTCGCGCCCTGGGAAACTTTCGCGGCGCCAGCGTGACCATCCCCCACAAGGTGGCGGCCATTCCGTTTCTTGACTCTGTCGAGCCGACCGCACGTCATATCGGCGCGATCAATACCATTGTGGCTGCGGGCGGGACCCTCACAGGTTATAACACCGATGCGACCGGCGCCTTGCGCGCGCTTTGTGAGGGCGCGGTTGCCTTGAAAGGGCGTCAAATAATCATGTTGGGGTCCGGAGGCGCTGCTCGCGCAATTGCCTTCGCGCTCGGGACAGAGGCTGGGATCGATCGCTTGACCATACTAGGAATCGATGACCAGGAACGCACAGCCTTGGCCCGAGATCTCCAATCGAAGACAGGGATGATCGTGCAGGAATCGCCTCTTGATGAGGGTACGTTGCGAAAGGTTCTCCCGGATTCTCATGTGCTGATCCATTGCACACCAATGGGCATGTCACCTAAAGTGAACGAGACCTCTGTGCCAGCGACGCTGCTCCATGCAGGACTGACGGTCATGGATATCGTCTACAACCCTCGAGATACCCGGTTGCTGAAGGATGCCAAGGCGGCAGGCTGTCGCACGATTCCCGGGCTCGAGATGTTCCTGCATCAAGCCGCGGCGCAATTCGAACTCTGGACCAATCAGGCCGCTCCAACTGACGTCATGCGCGCCGTCTTGGAGTCCCACTTCTCGTGAATATCGTGCTGATTGGCTATCGGGGGACCGGCAAAAGCGCCGTGGGCAGGCTGCTTGCGGCGAGATTGGGACGAGAACTCGTGTCAACCGATGCGGAGATTGTCAAACGTGCGCAACGTGCGATTCCGGAGATCGTCGCCCAACAGGGATGGGACTACTTTCGCGATTTGGAGTCTGATATCTGTCAGGAACTCTCCAGTCGTGACCACCTCGTAATTGATACCGGCGGTGGGGCCATACTTCGCCCACAGAATATCGAAGCATTGAAGAAGAATGGCACCGCATTTTGGCTGACGGCCTCTGTCGAGACGATCGTGAAACGAATCGGCAGTGACAATCAGCGCCCCTCGTTGACGGGGACCAAGTCGTTCGTCGATGAAATTCAGGACGTATTGCAGGAGCGGATGCCTAAATATCAAGCTGCCGCTGATCACGTCATCGAGACCGATAATCGATCGATCAATCAACTGGTAGAGACGATGCTCACGCTGGTGTGAGGGTGCTCGATCATTGCCCCTGTCATGTCAGGATGAGTCTGTGCCGTTGTCCCGTTCTTGACATGGTCTCATTAGAAGTGTTTGAAGTAGCCGAATGCGCCCGTAGCTCAATGGATAGAGCATCGGACTTCGGATCCGAGGGTTGGGGGTTCAAGTCCCTCCGGGCGTACCACTCCATCCGCTGAAGCCTAAGGATGGAATCATTGAAGTATCAGTAGCTTATAACTGATCTGCCTGGCCCTTTTGAGAGGGGCATCCCCCCACCAAAGCTGCATAGATTCCTCGTGTCTCCAGCAATATTCTTACAACAAGAAGTAGGGTCCACGGGGTGGCTGAATGGTGCTATGCTATAGGCAAGATCGTGTGAGACTTTCTAGCGGGAAGCCCGCAGGTCGCGGGCAGCGGCAGGCCTGGACAAGGCACTGCCCCTGCTGTGGCCGTTGGTTGACAAAGCAGGATCCCACGGCACCCTGGGTCTGTTCTTGCGGATGGCTGAGTGGATAAGAGCACAGTCACCAAGAGGAGGGGCTTATCATGAATCATGTAGTCCTCCATGACGTCCGGGCTGGTTTTCTTTTGATGGTGGGTTTGGCCATGTTGGCTTTTATTTGTGCTGTGGCCGCGTTAAGCACCGTGATGCGTCCAGCTCGATGGGCTGATCGCAAACCAGCCCAATTCTAAACTGTTTCCTCTCTGGTCCCTCTTTCGCGATTGATCACAGAGGGGTGCCTGCTCCCGTACCTACCGCTCCGTCCTCAAGTTAAGAGCCGTCTACAACAGCCTGACAATTCAAGCGAAATGGCTACGAGCTGCAGGAGAGCCTCAACTTTTCATTCAAGTGCTATATTTCATGTACACAGGCGAATTGTTATTTCAAAATGGGAGAAAAATCATGATCGGAAGTCCAATGAAAACAGGTATCGTGGCAGCGATGGGGCTCGCCCTGTTGGTTGGTCAGGGTTGTAGCATGAAATGGCTGCAGTCCGATGGAGAGACTGGAGCAGGGTCTGCACAAAAGGGTGGTCAAGAGAGAGGGCTCAGTGGTTTCTCTCAGAATCCCTCAGAAGAGCGTCTGGGGAAGGGTGGCGATATCGTCTCCCTTTCACCCTCTGGGATGAGTGCCCGTCAGCGTGCGGAAATAACCAAAGAAGAAAAAGCGGCCATCGAAGCCGGCTTGCTGGACGTATTTTTTGGATATGATCAGTGGAACCTTTCAGATGCCGGAATGGAGGCATTGAACGGCGACGCACAGTGGCTGAAGGACCATCCTGGAGCAGTGATGAAAATCGAGGGTCACTGTGACGAACGGGGGACGGCCGACTACAACATCGTGTTGGGGGATAAGCGAGCCAAGGCTGCGCGCAGCTATCTGGTTGAGTCGGGTGTAGCCCCCAAGCAGGTGGCGATCGTGTCGTATGGCAAGGCGCGTCCTTTCTGTACGGATTCTAATGAATCCTGCTATCAACAGAACCGCCGCGGGCACGTATTGTTGAAAATGAAGAAGTAATCTAACGATTCGCAGCTTTGAGGAGCCCCGGTGCCTCTTAATAGGGCCTGGGGCTCATTGTTTGATGAGGGAGGAGTAGGCATGAGTTTTGTGAAGAATCTGTGGGACTCAAGTAAGAGGCATTCTCAGCCTCGCATGATCGAAAAGGAGCCTCCGGTCGGACGCTGGATCTCTCTACCGGCGGCTGTATGATCGAAACGGATTTCCCGGTTGTCGTAGGGGTTTCATTTGAGTGCCGCATCTATGTTCCAGGGCTTGACTGGCCCTTGCGGATAGACGAAGCCCAAGTGCGCTGGGTCAAGGCCAATACATTTGGGATCCAGTTCATGAAGATCCAGCCTGATGAAGAGGCGAAACTCAAGCAGGTCATTGCCAGTCTCAACGAAGAACTTCAGGCGTAGCCGTTCTCATTCCTCCATTTCTTCCTTTATCGCCAGACGGTTTGGATACCCGCCTAAATCTTAGTTGTAGTGAGCCCGCGCTCGTTCAAGAACCCTATTGGCAGCCTCGTGCCGCTCCATGGTATAAGGCAGAGGACTATCCGGAAGAGAATGGAGCCTATCATGACTCATTCTCTGTCCAAGTAATCAGATATCTGCACTCGTATGAGACAAACCGTATCTCCAGCGCAGACTGGATTCAGCATTGCAACCGTAGGCGGCGGTTGCTTTTGGTGCCTCGAAGCGGTCTATGACCAAATGAAGGGTGTAGCCGCAGTCGAGTCCGGCTACATTGGCGGTCAGGTAGATCATCCGACGTATGAAGCTGTATGTAGCGGCACGACTGGTCACGCAGAAGCGGTCCGTATCACGTTCGATCCCGCCGTCGTCAGCTATCGAGAGTTGCTCGAAGTGTTTTTTGTTATCCACGATCCTACGACCCTCAATCGGCAGGGGAACGATGTCGGCACACAATACCGCTCGGCCATTTTCTTTCATACTCCGGAACAAAAGCAGATTGCGGACGATGTCATCGCGGCAATCACCAAAGAGGGGCTGTATCCCATGCCTATTGTGACGCAAGTCGAACCAGCCGGAACCTGGTACGAAGCCGAGCCCTATCACCAGGAGTATTTTGTGCGGAATCCCTTCCAGGGCTACTGTACAGACGTAGTTGGGCCGAAAGTGGTCAAGTTTCGCAAGCAATTTGCGTTGAAGTTGAAGACGTAACCTCGCCCAGTGTTTTTCGATGCATCCCGAACAATTCGTCAGTAGCAGGTCTATCCTTCGAGGAGAAGGTGCGCGAGATCGGGATGTGTGGGATGGAGGGTGCTCGCAACGGTTCCAGGCCGCACGATGTGAGCGGTCCTGAATCCTACCAACGCTGCAGCATCGAGTTCGCATTCCGCGTCCGACAGAAAGAGAATGTGCTGGGGCGGCAGACCGATCTGCTCACTGATCTTGCGGTAGCTGGAGGCTGTCTGCTTCTCGCCAACGCTGGTATCGAAAAAGTGCTCAAACAAGGACGTCATATCTCCGGCGTTGGTGTGCGCGAAGAGGAGCCGCTGTGCCTGTTCTGAACCAGACGAGTAAATTCCCAGGCGGATGCCATGCACCCGCCATTGTGTTAATGCCGGCAGGACATCGCCATACAGTTCCGGCACAAACGTCCGCTGTCGATAGCCTTCATCCCAGATCATTCCTTGCAACGCCTTAAGGCCGGCCAGTTTTCGGTCCTGATCGATCCAGCCAGTGAGCATAACGGACAACTCCTCGTACGCAGGGCGAGTACCTGATTCGTGCTCAGCGGCATCCTGACATATTGCGGTCCATCGGAGCACATCAGGGTCGTGTCGACGCTCATGGAGGAAGGATGCGAGACGGTGTTTTGCGAACGGGAAGAGGATCTCGCGGACAAAGGCCACTGAAATGACAGTGCCTTCGATGTCCATGAGGACATATCGAACCATGCGGCGGTTACCAGCGATACCGTTGATCGATTCCGGAATTCGTATAGTGAGGGACCCAGCCGGTTTGGTCGGTGAAGATACGAATCGCGCGCACCTTTGGGGAGGCGCCCAAGTCGAACCAGTGCTTTGTGTTGGCCGGGACAGAAATGAGATCGCCTTGCTCGCACAGCAGAGCGAAGACTTCATCCTCGCGCCCTTCCTTGTGAAACCAAAAAAGGCCTTGGCCTTCAACAAAGACACGCACTTCATCCTCGCGGTGAGTGTGCTCCCGGATGAATTTTTCACGAATCCCTTCCAGATTCGGCGTGTGTCCATCGACACGGATCACATCCGCCGTCTGGTAGCCGCTCTTTTCCATGAGGGGCTTGAGCAGGTAGTCGTAAGCGGCGAGGACGTGTTCGTTCGTGGCTCCGGAAGGTAGGTCTCTGTCCGCAGACCATCGTTCATGGACGATGCCTCGCACATCGAGGAATTGCCGCACGGCCGATGGATCGCGTAGGGTCACATTCTTATCTGGTATTCGCAGGGTGGCCATGCAGTGTCACCTCTCGTTGGCATTGGAGAAGATATTCGAAGACCTCGAGATGTCGTTTGGCCTCGGGGATATCCTTGCCCCACGCATAGAGGCCGTGTCCTGCCAGCAAAAATCCATAACAGGACCGCTCCCTCGAAAGGGACCGTTCCACGCGCGTCGACAATGCCTGCATATTCTGTGAGTTCGGAAAGACCGGCAAGGAGATTTCTACTTCGTGGGTATCGATGCCGCTCAACCCTTTCAGCAGTTCCCACCCAGAGAGCAGTATGCGTCCTTCATCGCGAGCCAGCTGCGAGAGCAACGCTGCTGGGAGTGAGTGCGTGTGAAGCACGGCTCCGGCTCCCATCGTGCGATAGAGCAGCAGATGGAGGGGGGTTTCGGCTGAAGGTTTCAGTCTGTCTGCATCAATAGGCCTGCCATGTTGGTCGACTGCAAGGATGTGCTCGACCTCAATCGTGCCTTTGTCCACTCCTGAACTCGTAATCGCGCAATATGCGGGGGCGGCGTCGTCCGGTAACCGTACACTATAGTTCGTGCTTGTAGCAGGAGCCCAGCCCATACGAGACGCCCACCGGGCTGTTTGGACCAGTTGCTCAGCGACCATCTTGAAATCAGGATAGTGTGTCACGGACCACAACCTGTCGGCCAAAGTAGGAGGTCTTGTATAGCGAATTACGGAGCTCAACGCAATGGCGAACTCGCCAGGGGTTGCACGATTATTGGGCCGATATCCGGATGCTCGCTAGATGCCGCTGATTTCATTCTATTCGGTAGAGTTGTAAGGCTCATGAGAGTGGGGCAGGGTCTTGATCCAACCAAGCGTCTTCCTGCTCCTCCCCCTGATCGGATGCGCGCAGACCCACGAAGTCGAACAGCTGTCGATCCAGGAGAAGCGGCGGCGCCACGTTTGACGGGCGGCGAACATACTGTCTGTACAGCCAGGCGACCGTTGTTCCGATTTGCGCAAGAACTTCTTCACCTCTTTCCACTTGAGATCCTCTTGTGAGCCACAGAGATCGCAGGGAGTAATGGGAAACGCGCGCAGTTCCGCATACCGAGCGAGATCGTTCTCCCGCACGGCGGCCAGCGGGCGAATGATCAAATGCCGGCCGTCTTTTGGGCGTAATTTCGGCGGCATCGTCTTGAGCTTAGCGGTATAGAACAAGTTCAGAAACAGGGTTTCAACAATGTCATCGCGGTGGTGACCCAATGCGATTTTGGTCGCGCCCAATTCTGTGGCGACGCGATATAGGATGCCACGACGGAGTCGGGAGCAGAGCGAACAGGTGGTCTGCCCTTCAGGGATAAGTCGCTTGACGATTGAGTAGGTGTCCCGTTCCTCGATAGGGAATGGCACTCCGATATGTGAGAGATAGTCGGGAAGTACATGATCAGGTAACCCGGGCTGCTTTTGATCCAAGTTCACCGCAACAAGGTCGAAGTGAATCGGAGCACGCCGTTGCCAGACCAGCAATAAGTCTAGTAGGGCATGACTGTCTTTCCCGCCTGATAGGCAGACCATGATCTTGTCGCCATCTTTGATGAGACCATTCTCGCCAATGGTTTCCCCAGCAAGGCGAAGCAGCTTGGTTTGAAGCTGTTCCGTGGCTTCATCCAGTTTTATGGATAGACGTGATGGGCTTGCCGAATGTGACATAGGGTGGCATTCTACGTGGTCAGCAACGCGGCTGTCGATCTTCAACCGGGGGGATCATGGGGAGGGATGAGAACCGATCGAGCGGGAAGCTTCAGTCAGTCCTGTTCGTGTGCACGGGGAACATTTTTCGGAGCGTGACTGCCGAGTATGCGCTCAAGGCCAGACTCGGCGCCGGCAGATCCTGCGTCGTTAGCTCGGCCGGGATCGACGCCAAGCCTCAGTCGGTGCATGACTGGGTCCAGTCCCGATTGCGCGAGAAGGGAGCTAATCCCACCACACACGTCCAACGACAACTCACCAAGGAACTGGTCGAGGCTGCCGACCTTGTCATTGCAATGGGGCGAAACCACCAAGTCTTCGTTCGGGAGCAATTTGGACGTGACGTTCCCCTGTTTAATCAGGTCTGTCTTGGCCACGATCGGCCGATTTTTGATCTGCACGAAGTGATGCCGGACTGGCAGACCGACCCGGAGCGGGCCCGCGCCTACGTCTGGTCTGTGATCGATGTCATCTGGGCCACGGCGCCAGCCCTTCTTCCTCGCCTCCGTTAGCCCAGCTTTGCGACACCTATTGCCTCTGCTGGTTCATTCTTGGACTTGATCGGACATTTTTTCTCCACTTTTATGGGCGACAGTCAACGGAAAGGCTTCTTAATCGGGGCAATGTTGAGGGACGTGCTATATTTTCTACAGCACCTCTTGCAGGTTGACTGCGTGGAACAGGGCGTCAATGCAACGATCACGGAACATGAAGTGACCGCGTCTGACCACCAGGCTCCCGAGCCGGACTGGGTCTCGTGGTCCAACGAGCAGCTGCTGACCCTCCCCATGAGCCAACTCGGCGTCACCCTCGAGGGGGCCTTCCTGTCCGCCCAGATTCAGCAACTCTACGCCGAACTTGCCGCCCGCCAGCTCCTCTTCCGTCCCCACGTGTGGTTGTCCAACGAATGGTTTACGCCGGATGGGGTGCCGGGGATTGCCGTGCCGTTTTATCTGGCCCATCCCCGCCTCGCGAAACTGGAACTGGACCAGATGCTCGAGGTCGAGGGCGGGACCCCGGACTGGTGTATGCGCATCTTGCGGCATGAGGCCGGCCACGCTCTGGAAAATGCCTATCGTCTCCGGCGGCTCCGCCGGCGGCAACAAGTCTTTGGGCGCTCCTCCGAGCCCTACCCCAAATATTACCGCCCCCGGCCCTATAGTCGGAGCTTCGTGCGGCATCTCGATGTGTGGTATGCCCAAAGCCATCCGGATGAAGACTTTGCGGAGACCTTCGCGGTCTGGCTCACGCCCGATTCGACCTGGGCCGACCGCTATAAGGGCTGGCCGGTGCTCAAGAAGCTGCAGTATGTCGAGGGGCTGATGCAGGGGCTGGCGGCGGTGCCGCCCAAGGTGGTCACGCGGGAGGAGATCGATCCGTTGCCCGACCTGCAGAAGACCCTGCGCGAACACTATGCCCGCAAGCGCGCACACTATGGGATTGAACGCCCGTCTTTTTACGATCCGGACTTGAAGCGCTTGTTTTCTGACGCTCCGGCCCATGCCGCGCACCTGAGCGCCGCCACCTTCTTGAACCGCTTCCGCAAAGAGGTGCGCCGCAAAGTCGCGGCCTGGACCGGCGAATACCAATATACGATCGATCAGGTGCTCGAGGACATGATTCAGCGCTGCCGGCAGCTCCACTTGCGCCTGCCCCTCGCGGAGGAGCAGGCGAAGTTAGATTTCACGATTTTGCTGACCGTCCACACGATGACCTACTTGCGCAGCGGGCGGCATCAGGTGGCGCTATGAAACGGCTCCGCATCCTGGTCCTGATGCACGAAGATCTGGTGCCGCCGGAGCCCCGCACCGGGCAGGACGTGACCAGCGCCGAGTGGAAGACGGAATACGATGTGGTCTCCACGCTCCGCACGCTCGGGCATGCCGTCACGCCGCTGGGGGTCAAGAGCGATCTCGGGGTGATTCGTTCGGCCATCGAAGACGGGAAGCCGCACATTGCCTTCAATCTGCTCGAAGAGTTCGACGGGGTGGCGGTCTACGACCAGAACGTCGTGTCGTATCTGGAACTGCTGCACGTACCCTATACCGGCTGTAACCCGCGGGGGTTGATGTTGGCGCGTGACAAGGTCCTCGCCAAGAAGCTGTTCTCCTTCCATCGCATCCCGTTCCCGGATTTCATGGTGGTGCCGCAGGGGCGGACGGTCAAGCGGCCCCAGTGGCTGCCCTTTCCGCTCATTGTCAAATCGGTGACCGAAGAGGCCTCGCTCGGGATCTCGCAGGCCTCCATTGTCCAGGATGACGACAAACTCAAGGAGCGCGTCGCCTTCATCCACGCGAGCGTGGGGACCGGCGCCCTCATCGAGCAGTACATCGAAGGGCGCGAACTGTATGTGGGGGTGCTGGGCAATGGGCAGGTCCAGGTCCTGCCGGTGTGGGAGTTGCTCATGGACCAGCTGCCGGAGGACGCCCGGCGGATTGCGACCGAACGCGTGAAATGGAGTCGCACGTATCAAGCCAAGTATGGGATTCGCTCCGGCGCAGCCCGCAATCTGCCGGACGGGAAAGCCGCGGAGATTCAACATCTCGCGAAACGGGTCTATCGCGCCCTGAGTCTGAGCGGCTATGCCCGCATCGACGTGCGCCTGGACGCGGCGGGGCACGTGTACGTCCTGGAAGCCAATCCGAATCCCCAGATTGCCCACGACGAAGATTTTGCGGATTCGGCCGAGCACGCCGGCTATACCTATCCCGCGCTGTTGCAAGAACTGTTGCACATCGGGCTTCGCTGGCGGCCGGCCAAAGCGGCGTAGCTGCCACCTCACGCCACATCCTCGTATACTTCATTCGCATGTCAGAGTGCCGCACCCTCGCGGGGCTTCGCCAAAGTGCCTGCGTCTATTTGACGTGGGCCGCCGCAAACTTTGTGGCAGGAGGTGGAGGGCGTGAATGAAGCGAGGGGGGTTTCCCCATGGTCCTACTAGGGACCGAAGCGGAACCCGAACAGCATGGCAACGCTTATTGTATCATTCTCCGATAGCGACGGAGAAAGATTGATGTCGTGGAGATTGACGATCAACGTCGAAGTCAAGGCGAGATTGTGGGCAGCCTGGTACTCTAGTGAGACACCAATAGGGATGTACCAGCTCGTGTCGTTGCGGTCGATGCGCCCAGGGCCGGTCCCGCGGTCTAGGTCTGCGTGGATCAATCCGATTCCCATGAAGGGCACCAGGTTGATGCCATTATTGAGGCGGAAGTAATAGCGTGCTACCCCGGCAAAGGAGATCTGGAAGAGGTCGCCCATCGGACTGATCTGCATCATCGGACCGACAGAGAAGTTTCGATCGATGTAGTAGTCACCACTGAATGCCAGGTTGAACACCGTACCATTGACCGTTCCGGATGTGAATCCCAGGCCGCTCCCGAATCCCCAGCGGTTTTCGTCCGCGCGAGCGTGAGGTGCACCCACGACGGTGCCTGCGGCCAAGATAGCCAACAGACCGGCGGCACAGGTCCATCGTGAAAATGTGGTGGCGATCTGTCGAATCATGCCGGCGGACTCTAGCACAGGGGGCAGACTGGGACAAGTCGCTTGAGCACATTGGCAGCAGTAGGATATTCTCAGCCACCGTGGACGCGGAAGGGAGTGAGTCAGGCATGTCAGCCAACTCGATGACGCCGATGCAAGCAGCGGTTGCCCTGGTCGCAGCGATGCCGACCAGCGTGTCTGTTCAGCAGCTGGAAGAATATGGGATCAAGGCGACGGTAGAGCAGGCTCAGGCGATCACGCAAGAAGTGGTCTCGCTGAACCTGTTTTGGATCTTCGCAGCCATCGAGGCGCACATCCCTCAGAAGTATCAGTCCGCGCTCTCGGAACTCATCTTGGATGCGATGGAAACAGGATGGGGAACGACCATTACTGTCGGTTCAGCCGCCTGGACCGCCTACCTCAACCAATGGCAGGAACGTCGTCGTCGGTATAGTCGCTTGGTTGAAGAAGGGGTGAGTCCGCTTGCGGTGAGTGCGGAAGCCGCTGCGCTGATGGAGGAGAACCAATTGGTCACAGAAGCAGAGCGGCGTAATCTATTGACCCTGCTGATCGATTTCGTACCAGTCGACACCTACGGGCAGTTACTGGAAGATGTCGGATAATCTCCTGACCCCCGCTGCGACCGTCAGAGGTAGCGGTGATTGACGACCTTCCCCGTCTTGTCCAACTCATAGAGTAACGGCGCACCCGTCGGAATATTCAATTCCAGCACTTGCTCTCGGGAGAGCTGTTCCAACTCCATGATCAGGGCCCGTAAGCTGTTTCCGTGCGCCGCGACGAGGATCGTTTCCCCTTTCAAGAGAGAGGGCTTGATGGTGCGTTCATAATAAGGCAACACACGCTCTGCAGTGTCTTTCAGACTTTCCCCCCCCGGCGGACGTACGTCGTAACTCCGCCGCCAGATCTTGACCTGTGCCTCGCCGTACTTCTTGGCCGTTTCCGCCTTGTTCAACCCTTGTAGTTCGCCGTACATCCGTTCATTGAGGGCCTTGTCCTTCTCAATGGGGATGTTCGGCTGACCGATCCCGTCGAGCGCCAGCCGGAGGGTTTCCTTCGCGCGCACGAGCACAGAGGTAAACGCACGATCGAACGTAAAACCCCGGAGTTTATCCCCCGCGTTCTTGGCCTCCTGTATCCCTCGCGGAGACAGGGGCACATCGACCCATCCCGTAAAACGATTCTCCAAGTTCCATTGTGACTCGCCATGACGAAGCAGGACTAATCGAGCCATTGTGCGTTCCTCTCGAGCCTGAAGGGATATGTTCACAGGCCAAAGCATACTGGAACAGGTGCCCAAGTCAAGCGGTTGGTTGCGACAGACACCGGAAGTACCATTCCACCCAATCCTCTCCACACAGGATACACCGTCGGTATCACCACCTCGCCGCCTCCCGATATGAGATGGCCTGCATTTGAGGTTTAACCCGCATTATTCATGAGCGCTTCTGCTGCAATCGTCGGCCCGCTCTACGACGAGCCTTCGGCCGGCGGGCTCGCCCCTCGGACCCTTAACGTAATGCACGAGTACGTATCGGATCCTCACGGCTCCGCGCGCCGGTCTCGCGACGCGGCCCAGCGATTTCGCCACGAACCGTCTTGAACATGCGGGTTAATGGAGCGGGATCGGCAAACGTCGGCACGTAGCCGAGCGTGCTGCCACAGCCAGGCCGCGAGAGGTTCACGAAGAACGACCCCGACATTTGGCTGGAGTCAGAGCAGATACTCAAGGCTGCGGTGCTTCGGCTCCGTGAACTCAAGTCCCTCATCAAATTACTGACCACGTCGAATCCTTTTGCCAAGTCGGCCATAGATAGGTGGGGGGCCGGCTTCTTCACTGGTCGTGGAAGTTGAACTGGGAAAGATGCTGGAAGGCATTGCCGAAGTGGCGGGGAGCTACGGCGGCCCGGACTATACCTCGGTCATCACACAATTCGATCCGGTTCCGCTCTGGCAGACTCAACCCTTCAAACATAACAAGAAACACAGCGCCGAACTCTGGGTCGTGTTCCTGCTGTTGAACACCTTCCCAGCCTGGGCCTCGGCAAGGATCGCTATTGGTCATTCGTCGCGCCCATTTGTTCGGCGGCCGGTCTCTTCCATCAGAGCGGCCAGTCCTATCCTCCCGGCGAGCTGAAATTCTGGTGGCAAAAGAATTGACCGCGGACCTATACCTAGCTGGACTAGAAGCATGAAGCAACCGATTCGGTCGATGCGGTCTATGCACAGGATTTCGGATGGTTTGAGGGATGGATCAACTGGCAGCGAGCTAGATAGTTTCTGGTTTACACGCTGCTCGCTGCAGTCGGTTTCGCCGGTTTCTCCGGCGACCGTTCGCCGTCTGTTGGCCCGTCCTGAAGCATTTTGATCATGGTCATAATGAACAGCACGTAGAAGGCGATGCCGACCCAGATCACGTAGGGCTGGACGCCTCCAGCTTCCTTTAATGCCTCGTCCTGCTTCACCGGATCGGTCGACGAACCCTTCTTGATCCCGCCAATCTGCTCGCGGCAGTGCCAGTAGTACACATAATTCGCTGTGGCTCCGGCCATGATGCTCCAGACGAGACCCACGGTAAGGTCGCCGGTCAAGTAGGTCGAAATCATGGGACCGAGGGCGTAGACCAGCGCGTACACGTACATTTTTCGGTAGAGAAACCAGACGAAGGAAATAAAGAGAAAGGCCGGCCAATTCCACGTCAGGGCGAACTTCGGCTGTTCCCCCAATCCAAACTTTTTAAAATGTTTCAGGTAGCGATCCGCGTGGGGACCGATGAACTGGCGCCAGAGATGTTCATCGGTGTGGGTCACGGGGGTGGCGATGGGTGGTTCCGGCTCGACGGTAAGCGTGTTTCCGCACTGGTAGCAAAACTTAGCGTCTTCTTGATTCTGCTGCTGGCACTGCGCACAGGATTTCATCCGGCAGAGAGTATCACAATGGTGGCGCTACATGGGTAAAGAAGCGACGCGGCTCTGTTTCACATTTTCTGTCGCACCTTTCAAGTTGATTCCTTCGACAGGCCTATGCTACCTTCCCTTACTTTACAAAGGGATACGTCTGTTATGCCGACGGAAGAACTGAAGCAGGACACCGCACGTTATTTGATGCAGACTTATACGCGTCAACCTCTCTCGATCGTGCGCGGGCGTGGGACGAAGGTGTATGACTTTGAGGGGCGCGAGTATATCGATTTCGTCGGCGGGATTGCAGTGAACATCCTCGGGCATGGTCACCCGGATCTGGTTCTGGCGATCCAGCGCCAAGCCGCGCAGCTGATTCATACCTCGAACCTCTATTACACGGAGCCACAAGTGAAGCTGGCGCACATGCTGGTCGATCACTCGTTTGCCGACAAGGTGTTCTTTTGCAACAGCGGGGCAGAGGCGAATGAAGCAGCGATCAAGCTGGCCCGCCGTTATTCCCATGACAAGTATGGGGCCGGGCGGTTCGAGGTCGTCACGATGAAGAACTCGTTCCACGGCCGGACGATTGCGACGTTGACGGCGACGGGCCAGGAAAAGGTTCAGAAGGGTTACGAACCGCTGCTACCGGGTTTCAGCTATGTCGCCTTCAACAATCTGGAAGAACTGAAATGGGCCGTGACCGACAAGACCGCGGCGATTATGCTCGAACCGATTCAGGGTGAGGGGGGTATCTATGTCGCGGACCGCGAGTATTTGAAGCAGGTGAGAGATCTGTGCTCCCAAAAAGACGTGCTGTTGATTTTCGACGAAGTGCAGACTGGAACGGGACGGACCGGGACGCTATTTGCTTACGAGCAGTTAGGGGTGCAGCCGGATATCATGACCTTGGCGAAAGCGTTGGGGGGCGGCGTGCCCATCGGAGCCTGCCTCGCGACGGACTCCGTTGCGAAGGCCTTCTCGCCCGGCAGTCATGCCTCGACATTCGGCGGCAATCCGCTCGCCTGTGCGGCAGGCTTGGCCGTCTGTCGTGCCCTACTGGAAGGCCAAGTACTCGATCATGCGCGCCGGATGGGAGAGTATTTTGCGAAGGGGTTATCCGACTGTAAAGAACGCCACCGGGTGGTGCGAGAGGTGCGTGGTCTCGGGCTCTTGCAGGGGATTGATCTCGATATGGACGGGAAAGCCGTCGTGAGCGAGTGTTTGGCCCGAGGCATTCTAATCAATGGGACCGGAGAGCATGTGCTGCGGTTCGTGCCGCCCCTCATCATCACCCAGCTGGAAATCGATCGATTGCTCGATACGCTCGCTCAGATTTTTAGCAATCAGGCGGCCTAAGGCGTACTCAGGCCGAATGGACACAACAGGAATGGCCACACGAACGACAGGAATGCGGGCCGGCAAAAAAGATTTTCTGGATGTTGCAGCCATCAGCAAGGCGGACGTGGAGACGCCGCTGGGGTCGGCGGCCTTGTTGAAAGACAAGCAAGGCCGCGGGGTTCCTCATCCACTGCTTCCTGGGAAGACGTTGGGGCTCCTGTTCCAGAAGCCATCGACGAGGACGAGGGTGTCGTTCGAGGCGGGCATGAACCAGTTGGGTGGCCATGCTCTGGTTCTACCCATGGCCGACATGAGGAATGGGCGAGGGAAGCGACGATGCCGGTGATCAATGGGCTGACCGACCTGAGCCATCCTTGTCAGGCCCTCTCAGACCTCCTGACTATTCGAGAAAAGAAGGGCCGGTTGAAGGGGGTCAAGATTGCCTATATCGGCGACGGCAACAATGTAGCGAATTCACTGATCGAGGCGGCGGCGAAGATGGGGATGATTATTACCCTCGGGTGTCCGGTGGGATATCAGCCGGAGCAGCATGTTGTGGATAGGGCTAGAGTGGAGGCCGCAAAAACCGGTGCAGTGATCGAGATCGGGCACGATCCTCATGTCGCGGCGAAGGAAGCGGACATTATCTACACCGACGTCTGGATCAGTATGGGACGCGAGCGGGAGCATGCGCGACGATTAAAAGTCTTGGCTCCTTATCAAGTGAACAGCCGCCTGTTGCATCGCGCCAAGCCTGATGCGATCGTCATGCACTGTTTGCCCGCTCACCGGGGTGAAGAAATCAGTGCCGAGGTTCTGGATGGTTCGCAGTCGGTCATCATCGACCAGGCGGAGAATCGGTTGCATATGCAGAAGGCCATCTTAACGAACCTATTAGGCAAGAGGAGCCGAACGAGACGATGAGTCGTGTCATTAAGAAAGTGGTGTTGGCCTATTCAGGCGGTCTCGATACCTCAGTGATCTTGAAGTGGTTACAAGAAACCTACGGCTGTGAGGTCATCGCGTTCTGCGCCGATCTGGGACAAGGCGAAGATCTGCAAGCGATCAAGGTCAAGGCGCAGAAGCTTGGGGTGAAAAGGGTCTACGTCGAGGACCTGCGCGAGACCTTCGTGAAGGACTATGTTTTTCCGATGCTACGCGGCAACGCCATATACGAAGGCTGTTATCTGCTCGGGACCTCGATCGCGCGGCCCCTCATTGCGCGGCGTCAGGCTGAGATCGCGCTCAAGGAAGGCGCCGAGGCGGTGTCGCATGGCGCCACCGGAAAGGGAAACG
This sequence comes from Nitrospirota bacterium, assembly GCA_005887945.1. Classification (GTDB taxonomy): domain Bacteria; phylum Nitrospirota; class Nitrospiria; order Nitrospirales; family Nitrospiraceae; genus Palsa-1315. The sequence continues at coordinate 320 of VBOL01000047.1, read as the reverse complement.
ACCAAGTGCGGTTCGAGTTGACCTACACGGCGCTGGCGCCGAATCTTACGATCATCGCCCCTTGGCGTGAATGGACAATGCGGTCGCGGCGCGAATTGATCGAGTATGCCGATCGGCACGGCATTCCCGTGACGGCGACGAAGGCGAAGCCGTACAGCATGGATCTGAACTTGTTTCACGTGAGTTACGAGGGCGGTATTCTTGAAGATCCTTGGAAGGCCCCGCCGGATGAAATTTTCCAAATGACGGTGCCGCCGGAACAGGCGCCGAACAAGCCGCTCGAAGTCGAGATTGACTACGAGGCGGGTAATCCGGTGGCT
>VBOL01000285.1 GCA_005887945.1 Nitrospirota bacterium | reverse complement strand
TTTGGAGTGTGCGGGTTCGACGGGGACTGAAGGGGGAGGCGTTCGCCTGAGCCTTGGAACCATCCGCCGATGAGGCTGCCTTCTTCAAAGTACAGATAGCGGTGTTTCACCGCTGCGGCGCTTTCCCAATCTTCAAATATCCATTCCTCCCGACGGATGCCTTCGTTGGTGAACGTCGTGTTGATCGTTTGTGGTCCTCCCCACGCCTGTAGCACCTGTTCTTTCGACATGCCGACCATGACGCGATGTTCCGCGATATGTTTTTGAAAATCCGGGTCTTTGAGTTGTGCGATGAGCGGCCAGATCACCATGAGGAGAACAAACAGCCCAAGCCCGGCGTAGATGATAAGCCGAACCGGGCGTCGGCGGATGAAAGGGATTGGTTCTTCCAGATCAGTTGGAGAGGCGTTCATCGATTCATGGGTAGCTGCGGCAGTGTGATGCATGATGCGGCGCATCGTAGCAACGTGAATTGGAGAGAGTCAAGCGAAGCGAGACTGTTTGTCTCAATCTAATCAATGAGATGTGAGCGGTATGTATACTTGAAGTGATGTGCCTATTCGCAAATGAGATGATTCCCAGAGATCAACGAGATCATTTCCTGCTCAATGGTAGTACGGCTGCGTTTTTGGGAACCCTGCTCCTCTGGATCAGTAGCCTCCTGTTGTCGGGGATCGCTTCTGCCACGACTATCTATTCCTATATTGATGACCGAGGCGCTCCGGTCTTGACCGACAACTTCGAGAGTATCCCCGAACGGTATCGAGCAAAGGTGCAGGTAACTGAGGAAGCCCCAAAAGGCGCATCCAATCATTCTGCCGCCGTAAGACTCCAGCAGCAGATTGCTGATTGGGCACATGGCTCTGGCGCGGGATTCGGTAAATTCACTCCGAATATTTCTGGGTTGACTCACTATCAGTCTCAAGTTCTTAGCCTCGGCGTCGTCGTCGCGGTGATCTGCTTACTTGCCAGGATTTTTGTGCGGAGCCAAGTTGCCCGGTTCCTGTCACTATGGTGCTTGATCATGTTGGGTTTGACCGTTCCTGCCTTGCTCTTTACCTCACAGGATGCCCCGCTGGACCTATTGATCGGTAAGGCGGTGAAGATCCAAGAGAAACAGCAGGAGCACCTCCAGCGCGCTCCCTAGTCTCTGCTTTCCCTCATCAATGCTGCGTCATGAAGCCCAAGCGTGGCTAGTCCGCATACTTGGGGATAGGGATCTTCTTGGCCGTGGGCGGCTGAGGAGCGAGCGCATGCTGAGAGAATTCACGCGAGTAAGGATTGAGAATGGGGTCATGGGTGTGTCGCTGCCGTTGCTTCACAAGGTCGACACTTTGAGTGCTGATTTCCACTCGATCGACTAGCGCCTTGGTCGTGAGTGGGTCCGGCAGGCCTTGCATCGAGAATAGCTGGTAGGCCAGAGTCCACTCCAACTTGTCCCTGGTTGCCTCTTTCACAATAAAACGAGCCTGCGACGACGCGGCGCCTTTAAACAACAATATCCAAATATTCGATCGGAATGAGGGGGATGCGGGATCCTCCGAAGGGTGAAATTCCGGGACGAGTGCGGGGATCTGGGCGAGAGGGACGGCGGGGGAGAATTCGATATCGACGAGCCGAACAAATAAAGTTCGATTCTCGCTTTCATCGTTGGGATCGACGGTATAACTGAACGAGTATCGGACCTCGATGCCATCACGTGTAAATGTATAAACATCTTCGCCATTTTCCGGCGAGACGAGCTTCCGAAAATACTTCTCCCAATCGGTGATGGCGTAGTAGGTAAAGACGCGTAGAGCGGACTTCCGATCGCGCACCGCCTGCGGCATCCCGAGTTTTAGGTGCAGTTCCGTTTGTGTAAGCCCGAGGTACCCATCCTCAAAATAGGGTGCTGCGAGGACTACAAAAGGCTGGAGCCAGATACCGGTAATCGATAATAACAGCAGGGACGAGAAGATGGTATGGATGGAAAGACGCAGGAGCACGGTTTCTCTCCAACTGGCAGCGGCATCGTATCGGCGGCGTCCCCTGCTGTCAAGGCGCAACGATCTAGATCGCTTGCTGGCGTAAGAACCTCTCAGTTATGATGGCCGAACATCTTTCACACAGAACGGATTCAATCGCGGAGACAGGTCGTATGAGTGCATCGTTAGAAGCCCTACTACACCAACGCATTCTGGTCCTCGACGGGGCCATGGGGACCATGATCCAGCAACGGAAGCTGGACGAGGCTGCGTGTCGGGGTGAGCGGTTCAAAGATTGGCGGAAGAGTCAAAAAGGGCACAACGATCTGTTGAACCTCACACAGCCCGCCATTATCGAGGAGATCCATTGCCAGTATTTCGAGGCCGGTGCCGACATCGTAGAGACGAATACGTTCAACTCGCAGGCCATTTCCCTGGCCGACTACGGCATGGAGTCGCTGGCCTACGAGATCGCGAGAGCCGGAGCAGAGTGTGCCAGACGTGCTGCGAAGCGGGTCATGGGAGCAGAGCCCGGCCGGTCGTGCTTTGTGGCAGGGGCGATTGGACCCACAACGAAGACATCGTCTATTTCAACCGATGTTAACAATTCTGCGGCGCGCGGCACCACCTATGACGAACTGGTGACGGTCTACTACGAGCAGGTCCGTGGCTTGGTCGATGGCGGAGCCGATCTCTTGTTGGTCGAGACCATCTTCGATACGCTCAATGCGAAAGCCGCGTTCTTTGCCATTGATAAGTTTTTCG
>VBOL01000284.1 GCA_005887945.1 Nitrospirota bacterium | reverse complement strand
TTCCCTTGGTGGGGGCGATCGTGGGGCCGCTGATGATCCTGCCTAATGTGGGGCTCAACGAGTGGGGCCATGCATTCTGGTTTGTCGATGAACTCTTTGCCGCGCCGTTGCACTGGGGCTTCGTGATCCTGGGCTGGTGCGGGCTGTTCGGGGGGACCGGGGGGGTGGCGGCGCAGATCGTGGCCCGCATGTCCAACCTGTGTGATGTGGTCTGGAACAACGAGAGCAAGGACTGTTTGCATGTGATCCCGTACTAAGCCGTACCGGTATCTTCGGTGGGCTGGCCCACCGGCCGATTGGACATAGAGAGACCGTCGGCGTCCGAAGCGCCATCCACGGGCGACCTCCTACTTTGGTGTGGGGGTCGCCCGTGTTGTTTCAAAGTCGATCGTGGCCCCTGACGGAGGAAGGAGTTTTCGTGCACTGTGGTGGCCAGGTTCACTTCGTCACCCGCGTGCAGTTCAGCGTTGGGGAGGCATAAGAGATGAGAATCCTCCTCGCCTGACTTGGCAGAACGGAGGAACTTGCTGTGTTCTGGGAAACGCGGCATTCTTCGCACGAATCAGACCACTTCAGTTCATTTTGCGGCAAAAGTCAGAGGGCGTCTCAGAATCTCATCACAAGTCCCGAGCAATACACCTGCGGCTCCCGCCATACGACCTCTGTACTCTTGATCTGTGAGGAGTGCATTCAGCGCTGCAGCTGCAGAAAGAAAACATTCTGATGATCGGCTCGACAGAGACCGGCAAGATGTTGCTGTCTCAGACCCTGGCTCGCACCCTTCACGTTCCCTTCGCCATCGTCGATGCGACGATGCTGAAGGAAGTTGGCTATGTTGGCGAGGATGTCGAGAACGTCGTCCTGAAGCTGTTGCAGAACTGTGACTACGATGTGAAGCGGGCTGAGACCGCATCATCTATCTCGCTGAGATCGACAAGATCAGTCGCAAGTCGGAGTATCCGTCACTGACGCGCGATGTGTCTGGCAAGGGCGTCCAGCAGGCGTTCCTCAAGCTGGTGGAAGGGACGATCTGCAATGTGCCGCTCAAAGGCGGACGGAAACATCCTGAACAAGACTACATTTGTGTGGACACGACGAACATTCTGATCATTGCCCGCGGGGCCTTCGTGGGGTTGGATCAGATCATTGCCCAACGGATGTTTCCTAAGCGGCTGGGGTTTGGAGCGATCAATCCAGTGGGCGAGATCGATGGCCACACCGACAGGCTTCGTCGAGTGCAATCAGAGGATCTGCTGAAATTCTGGCTCATTCTCGAATTTGTGGGCCGATTCCTGGTCATTACTACCCCCCTGTCAGACCCGGATATGCCGTCAGGCCCTCTTCGAGATCGAAGGGGTCGATCTCCAGTTTACCGACCCCGCGGTGAAAGCCGTCGCCCGCCGGGCAGCCGTGATGTAAACCGGGGCACGGGCGGTACGCACGATCCTGGAAGAGGTGACGTTGGACCTCATGTATGACGTACCGGCGCATAGCAGGGTTAAGTCCGTGGTGATCACGGAAGATGTGATTGCCGGAATTGGACAACCGCAGATCCTCACCTGAAACTCCACATCACGGGACGAACGATCCGTGATCCGCGGTCTTCCTCTCCGTGGTTGATCGGGACCAAGACGTACCGCTGAGTTCCTCTGGCTCGGGCGAGAGGAACCCTGCTTGTACGAATGCGCCAGGAGGGAATTCAAGATTAGGCTGTGTGCCTGGTCTGTCTGTCACTGGTAACGGCTCCGGCGGACCGGCCACTCTCGCGAGACCCAGCAATCCGTCTCTTCTCAAACTCGCATTCCCCTGCCATCTACCACGCGATCAGCCACACAAGCGCAACTATCATTCCGAGACCAATGATCTCGACCGTAGGGCACCGCACTTGAATCAACACGAGATTCGACCAGGCCTGTCGCATGCACCTATGCAGCTCGACGGTGGCCGGCTGAGGCGTGCGTGACTGCCTCTCTCCGCTCGTCGATCTTACCGCTCGGTGCCTTGGGCGCCCCCTTCACGTTGGAGTACAATAAACCGATAGAGACGAAAAAGGTCGCCACCATTGCCACGAGACCTACCACGATCCCCCAATATACCCATGACATAGGTCACTCACTCGCGTGTAAATCACGCGATTCCTTTCCCCGCACGCCTTCACGCCGCCATGCGATACACCCACCTGGCTGCGTGGTGTTTCATCTCGGCGAGTGCTTTGGTTTCTCTGCTCTGAGCAGCCAGCGAGAGTCCCCCAAAAAAGACGGTAACCAGCATGAGGCCGGCGACAATCAGGTAGCCCATTGGAATTTCAGGCCAGAACGCCGGCTCAGTGGAGGCGACCGCTGTGGCTTCAGGAGAAGACTTGATGGCTGTCGGCAGGGTCACGCGATCCGCCAGTGCTGCGGTGCGAATGGAGGCCACCATGAGGCTCGCCAGTTGCTCTTGTTGCGCAGCCCGGACTTCCTCCGATCCTGTTTGGGCTTGCGCCACATGCAGAATAGCAGCGCCCAGCCGTTCCTGTATTGCGCCGGCCTGCCATCTATAGTTTTGGATTGCGTCGACAATTCCGCGTCCAAGAGTCGCCTGCCATGTGGATGCGAATTCGTGATCAAGGCGCTGTCCTCTGACTTCGGTCGCGCGAATCATGCCGGTGTTGTAATCCGAAAGATACTGATTAGCCGACAACACTCCACTTCGAATGCCGCGCGCGGTGAAATTCACAATCGCCCGTCCCATGACCTCTTGGACACGGGCCATATGGCGGGCTGGGACTGTTGCAGCCTGACGGATGACTGCCCCGAAGGGACCGCCCGGGAGTGATTGCCACTCATGGTGAGAGACCGTCGCCCGGTTCCATTCGGATGCAGATTGGGCCATGACCTGATTGGCGCGGCGTTCGAAGAGCGCCTGATCGACAATGGCTTGGCCAAGGGGCGGCTGGAGCAAGGTTATTCCGAGCTCAATGCCGACAGGTTGTTCAATCGAGATGGGCTGTGGGATGGCTGCCTGATAGGTGCCGTTCGCAGCAACAAAGAACAGAAATGCTACGAAGACAATCGCACACATGCCGACCCCCACGATGATGTCGATGGTGTTGTAGCGGTGCGACATAACGACCTCCTTTCGACTGC
>VBOL01000046.1 GCA_005887945.1 Nitrospirota bacterium | reverse complement strand
GGAAAAGCCGCCCTCGATTGCCGAAATGCTCGACCTCGCACAGGCTCTGCAAATTCTCGGGGTCAAAGAGATCATGCCGGAGCAAAGAGACGTTCTCTTGCCCTTGTTGGCCAAGACAGAAGGAGATCGAGGAAGACTGTTGCTGCGCGAGGGTTTCGAGGGCCTCATCGTGGATTCGAAGGTGTACAGAGACAAGCTACATCGAGCGCGCACCACGGGTTGCGCGGTGGCTTGAGAGTCGGAGCGATGACGACACTTGCCAAGGCGTTTGTTTTCCTGGTTTTGTTCACAGCACCCGTAACGCGCGCTGCCGAACGGACACGAGTGCAGGAATTCTCGGCGCGATGCGCAGGTTTTTACGCCTCGGCCTTCGAAATCCCTGCAGAACTTGTGGAGGCCGTCATCCAGGTAGAGTCGGGCTGGAACCCTTATGCGGTTTCGAAGAAGGGAGCCACAGGGCTTATGCAGCTAATGCCCGGAACCGCGCTCCGGTTCGGAGTCCGAGACCGATTCGACATCGAAGAGAACATTCGAGGCGGGGTTGCTTACCTGGCTTGGTTGATCCGCCTGTTCAAGGGCGATCTACGGCTGGCCGTTGCTGCCTATCAAGTGGGTGAGTCTCAGATCCTTTCGCAGGGCCTAGCATACTCTTCTCGGAAAGTCTTTGACTACGTGAGCCGTGTGGCCCAGCTCTACCGTGCCATGCGGTACGAGACTGCGCGGCAACTCGCAACGCATATCTCGACGAGACGGCGAGGTGAACCATGAAACGACTCCGTGGACTTTGTCTCTTGGGTTTCTCTCTTGGGACTGGCTCGGCCTTTGCGCAGGTTCCCCAAGTCGAGCCGAAGATCCTTACCAAGACAGAGGTCGATGGAAAAGTCGCGGTGGTGGAGGTGGTAGCTAGGTTTGTCACTGCCATCCGTCTGCCAGAAGCCGTCAACTCGGTCGTAGTCGGAGACCCATCCGAATTTCAGGTCGAACACTCTGAACCGAAACCAATCTGCTGATCTCTACAACTGGGGGACATCAAGTCAGTCTTTTGTTGGTCAACCGTGGAGAGAGTGCCTTGCCGGAACGACCTCGCGTGGACTTCCTTCTCAGGTATGAGCCTGAAAGAGGGTTTTTAGTTGCGCCGTTCGGTTTTCCATTCGCACTGGTTGGAGAAACCGTTCCCCTCATGCAAGCCGGAGGAGATTGGGGCGGGAGGCGAGGACCTTCGAAGCCCACGCCGGGCTCAAATGCACTGTCCTCAACCGGAGGAGATTCGCCGGCAACAGAGAGTGCTGCAACGCGAGACGATGTCCAGAATGGTGGCTTGGACAAGCTGCTCGAACAGCAGGAAAAGGCCCCTTTGCCAGTGCTGTATGGTGAGCACGTGAGTGAAGAATCCATCAGTGGAGATAGGGTTCGGGCTGGAGTCAGTCGCGTGATTGATGGTGGGGCACAGGTAGTCGTCTTGTTCTCGGTCGTAAATCCAACCACCCGCGCCATCTTATTGATGCCGCCGCAAGTGCAACTCGGAGGTAGAACAACTTCGGGAAAACTCATCCACCACAAGAAGTGGTCGACGGCGGAACAGCTGCCCGTTCTGGATTTTCGGTTGAGTCGGCGGCGCGTTGGTCCCGGGGAGCGCGCAGATGGTGTCGCGGTGTTTGAGCGGCCACCCCACAAGCAATCGAATGAGACGCTTCTTTTGCAAGTGGCTGAGTCGGGAGCTGTGGATCGCCCCGCGCTGGCGCCGATTGGGTTTGGGGTGAGTACTTCCTGGGAGGACCAAAATGGCAGAGGAAAATGAGAAGAGAACCAGTGGAGCTTCAGAAGCCGTCCCTGCGGAAGAGTCGCTGATCGATGAAACAGAAGGTCCAACTCGTCCGGGATGGCGTGAAATCTTTCGTCAAGCCTTCGACAAGGCGCGCCGCGAACAGCGGGTTACGAACCGGCGCGACCTGGGGCGCGATCGGAGTCGTTCGCTCTTTCTGCTTGCAGGCGCAGCAATTGCAGTGCTCTTGTTATTTCTCGGAGTGTTTTCCTCGTCCAACACCGCAAGGAAAACGACGTACGGGAGGCGACCCGGAGCACCGGACTTGGGACGCAGAGTGACACCAGGGCAGCAGGCGACCGGGCAAACGGGATCGGTGACGCCTCTGCTGAACGCACAAACGGGGCACCCCGAAGCCCAAGGCAGCCAAGACGTTACTCCTGAAGATATAGGCAGGACGGCGCGACCAACTCAGCCGTCCATTGGCCTGCCGCCAGGACCTGCAAAGGCGCCGGCTGCTGGCAGTGCGGGGTCATACGCTTTGGGGAGGATCGATTTCTCAGATCCAACGACGCGACAGCAAGTACCTGCGGCCTCCGCCTCATCAGCGACTTCGGCGACAGATGATCTCAAGAAGCCTTCGTTGGTGTTCGTTCGGAGTGTCCAAAGCAATCCAGTTAGTGCAAACACCGGACCGCGTTCGGCCGCGTTGAACGAAGGTTCGGTGATGCTGGGATTGCCAGCCGGTACGCGACTGGTCGCCCGGCTCCAGTCCGTCGTGAGCAGTGCCATCAAAACACCGGTTGTCGCGGCCATTGAGTACAACTACGAAAAGGACGGGCAGATTGTTGTGCCCGCGGGAGCGAAGGCAATCGGCAACCTCCAGCAAACGGACCGGTCGGGATACGTGGCGATCCGGTTCGACACAATACAAATGCCAGACGGCACCATGGAGAAGATCGACGCCACGGCAATGAGCCTGACCTACGGCCCTCTCAAGGGCAATATCAACGGAAGAAGGACGGGAACCCGTTTTCTCGTCCGAACCTTCACGGGTCTCGGGACAGTGGCGACCTATTTGGTGGGGGCGGGAGGCAACAACGGTTTCAACGGGCCGCTTTCGGAGAGCGCCCTGCTACGCGACCGGATCGCCACAAACATCGGAATCGCCGGTGACCAGGAGTTGAACAGCCTGGCATTCAACCAAAACATCGTTGTCACTGTCCCAGGAAACACGAGGTTCTACCTCGTCGTTGAAAAGGGCGCGACGGTACATGAAGGAGACGCGCGGTCGACCGCAACGCAGCGTGCGAACACTACATCCCTCCCCACCGCAGAGGAGCTCCGCCAGCTAATGCAACTGAGACGAGAACTGAGTGAAATGGTTCAGCAGTCGAACATGCAAAGCACGGCGCAACAAGTGCCTCAGCAATGAAGGAGGGCGAGGAGAAATGGAGCCGAATTGGAAGCCTCTGGAGGAAAAGCTCGGGAAGAAACGCTGTGCCGGGTTCATGTTCATGGGGCGAGTGAATGGCATCAATCTATACAAACATGGGATTGCCAGAATCTATCTCAATCTGGATGATTTGGGCCGCTGCTACGTGTGCCGCGGAAATTCAGTGTATGAAAGAGCGGAGTTTGCATCGGAACTGGCCAAGCTGGAGGCAGCTCTCGCTCGGATTGGCGAGACGCTGCAGAGCACATACGACGATTGTTACATTGCCCGAAAAAGAGAAGCTTTGAAAAAGGCGGGCATCTCGCTCCTGCACGTAGAGATTGAGCCGCAAGACATATCCATCAACTAAGACTCCCGGGAACTTCCACCCCAAATGCAGCCACGGGCGGCCCTTGGGAATAGCGGCGTAGTGGCCTAAATTACCCGCACAGAGGAGCGCAAGCGGCTGTGTGGTGTTACTGCAGACTGTATCTCGCGTTTCGGCTGGGTTGGCATTTGGGTCGCGCCATAAGGAGATTCTTGCGCGAGGCACGCCAATCCTTCCGTTGCAGTTTTCGATCTTCCGAAGGTGGTGTTCGGCACGCCGGGCGAGCGCTCATCGCTCTGATCCTAGTTTCCATGCCCATTTTAGTGGCAGTGGTGATTGGTCGGGTCGAATGGTTTCTGAACTGTCCCTCGATGTTCGCCGCAGCCTTCTTTCTCGTAATCTTACTGCGTGGACCGCTTTCGGAGATCCCATGGCTTCTGAAGAAGGCGCTAAGGCTTGAAATGTCGATGTGCCTGCTCGCTGGTTTTGTGATGTTGCTCGACTGGAAGCCATTGTGGAGTTTTCTTGATCCTTTCGGTCTCACTCGCAATCAGACAGGCTTCCACCTGATTCTTGCTACGGTTTGCACATGGTTGGCAGGCGTCTCTTGGATCATTTTCTCGCGGCCTAAGCGAAAGTAAGAGGACGTCGTCACAGCCCGGTGAAGGAATCCCCGCGCTCGTTAATAAGACTCTGTGGTTGATCTTTCTTGCGGGTGTAGTACGACCTCACTTTTTTGACAAGTCGGAAAAACGGTCTTAGGGTTCCCGCGGCTTCGGCAGTTTTTCTCTCCGCATCCTCCGTTGCAGGAGAAGAGCAGCCAGCCAGAAAGGGGGCCCCCTACATGAAGGTGAAAGTGGACGAAGCATGGAAGCGAGCATTCGCCGTGTTCGCTATTTCCTTCGTCCTGGCAGGCCAGATCGTCTGGGCGCAAAGCCTTGGACCACAGCCGCAGTTCAACGTGGCGGTCCAGGGCCAAACCGGCGCTCAGCCGGAAGGTGCCTTCCTGAACTTCATCAACTGGATCGGCAACGTGATCGCACCCGTAGGAGCTGGTGGGGCGGTGGTCGGAGCAGTCGTTTCCTGGCTGCACGGTCGCGGCGTCGGCCGCTGGCTGGCTGCAGCTGCTGGGTTGCTGGCGGTATCCGGGATCACCCGGTTGATCGAGTTCTGGATCACCAACGGCACGGGAGGCGTGACGTAAGTCGAGGCGGCGTACGTCTGCCGGCGGACCGGGCAGGCAGTCAAGGAAAGGAGCTATGAAAAGACTGCCTGCCAGCGTCCGCTCGGAAGTTCCACGAAGTTTCTTGGGCATGAATCTGATGGAAAGGGAATGAGAGTGCAATGGCTGTCCCACAACTCCTGAATGACATTATCCAAGTTCTCTTGCAGCTCGCACCGGCGGCGGCACTGGTTGCGCTGGTCCTTGCAGGAATCAGCTTGAGGCGCGAGGGCGGAACGACGTTTCTCATCGGCGGCAGCTTTACAAAGTGGATGTTTTGGGCGGTCGTGTTCGTAACGCTCGTACCACTAGTTGGCTGGTTCACCTCGTTTGGAGTCGCAGCTCCGTTACCAGCGGGTGGAATAGGTACGTCGTGGCTGAGCTCATTTCAGTCGGATGTGTCCAGCTTTGTTACGAGTTTTGTTGTCGGAAGGCTGGTGACCGCACTCGCGGCGTATTTCGTTCTGCGCGCAATCCTTGA
>VBOL01000044.1:5107-21223 GCA_005887945.1 Nitrospirota bacterium | reverse complement strand
GGATCAAGAGGGTCCCATGCCGATTGTGACCGCGTTAGCCCTCTCCATGCTCTTGCTCACCGTGACCGGCTGCGCGACCTCCAGCGATCCTTCCGCTGCGAAGCAGGAGACGGGGAAGAAAGATTCCACCAAGAAAGTCATCAAACATGATGAGGGGAAGGCGATGAATGAGCAAAGCCAGGACGCCATTCGTTAGGCCAGGAACCCCCGTGCTTCCGATTGCAACAGTGGCCTAGTTGATCTTCGATTGCGCGGGTCGGATGTCGTCGACTGCGGTCACGCAGTTAGGTTTTGAACCCGATTCGTTTGACCTTGGACTCTGGCTCCGCCATGAGTTCACGAATCGCTACGAAGACGACCCGAAATTGGGAATCGTACTTCTTCTCAAGCTCATTGAGGCGTCGGGCAAGCCCCTTGTTCGAGCCGATCATCTCTCGAAGTTGAACGAACGCTCGCATAATGGCGATGTTCACCTGAATCGCCCGTTCACTATGGAGTACGCTTGAGAGCATTGCCACGCCCTGTTCGGTGAAGGCGCAGGGGCGGTACTTTCTGTGTTGCCCACGACCTGTCTTTAAGGTCACAAATTGTGACCTTAAAGCGGTTGCTTCCTCTCCTGTCAGTTGGAACATGAAATCAGCTGGGAAGCGGGAGGTGTTTCTTCTTACAGCTTGGTTGAGCACTTTCGCAGGCACTCCGTACAGTTTGGCCAGATCCGTGTCCAGCATCACGCGATGCCTACGGATGAGTAGGATTGTCTGTTCGATTCGTTCGATCGAGATATGCGCAGTCATCTCCCGCCAATCAAAGTAAGAATGATGCTGTTTGGATCGCTAATGGATAACGCGTTCGCTCGATAAAATCAACGGTCAACGCGCTGAAATGGAAGTATTTACGAGGCTTTGCGAAGGATAATTGTGAGCAATAACGTGAGGGGCTTTTGACTGCAGCCGTCAAGGGACATAAATTGGTTTTCAGAGCTTGCTGGTATCTCTCCTCAAGAGGGTGGTCGGGTTCTATCCCTAACTACGCGCATCGAGCAACCACGATTATAGATGATCCCTCCAAGCTCGCTCGTTCTCTCTTCAGAGGGCAGCCTGGTTGATCCTCGATTGTGCGCGTCGAACGAGGCCCTTCTGAGGGCGCGCGTTCCGCGAGCAGGAGGACGACCAGGCTGCCCATCCCTTCCTCTGCGCGCAAGAAGGGCACCTGGCCATTCCTTCCCCATCCTTCCAGTCGCTGAACTGCTCGCGGTGACTAAATACGTGCATTATTCTTCCTAAGCCAGATCGAAGGTCGCTTCCTCACGGTGTACGCTCCTACCCTTGAGAAAGGTATTGCTCATGTCCGTTCGAGCGACTAAAGTAGATTTACCGAGTGCCACACAACCATTCACAAGGAGGTTTTCCCATGAAGAGACTTATCGGTTTGCTAGCGTTCGCAGCGATCCTCAGTGTTGGGATGGCACCCCTGACCTACGCAGCTGAGCCACTGGCAGCGCCTGGAGAGATGGTGGCGCCTGGCTCCCAGGCTATCAAAGGGGACCTGTTGAGGATTGACGGGGAGTTTTTTGTGGTGAAGGATACGTCCGGCAAGGAAGTCCGCTTGCATGTAGACGGAACCTCTAAGCTGGACGGTACCTTCAAGGCCGGCGACAGGATCGAGGCCCAGGCATCGGATAAGGGCCACGCGCTGTCCATCAGACCTGCCGGTGCAGCTTCTGGAATGCCAAAGTAGAGGTCCTACACGGATTGAGCCAGTCTTCGGACTGGCTCAATCCCGTTTACTTTGCAGAATCGGAGTTCGGTCTTCCGACCTGGTCCACGGGGATTGCGGACTTGAGGTGGGTGATCGCGCCCCGCATCTTACTGTGCACGCGTTCCTTCTCCGCTGCGGAATCAACCGTATTGAGGGCCGCTTGGTACAACGCCGCACTTCCTTCTGCCCGGCCTGATCGCTGCTGTGCAACGGCCGCGTCGGTGAGTAGTTCCGGGTCGTCCGGGGCCAGCGCCAGCGCCTTACCGTAGGCTTGCACTGCCTTATCCCATTGCTCCAGAGATGCGTAGGCTAGGCCGAGGTTCCGGACGATCGCCGGGGCATCCGGCCGGAGTTCGGCTGCCACACAGTAGTGGCGGATGGCAAGCTTCAAGAGATCGGCATCCCCATGAAGCACCATCGCGATGGTCTGCAACAGATAGCCGGTGGCGAAGGAACGGTTGGCCTCGGGCTCAGCCATGGTGGGGAGAGGCTGTTGGGCTTGGGCCAGCGGAAACGGCGATGGCGACAGGTGATTCGCGGCCAGCCATTGCCGGATCGCTGGAGCCGGGATCGAGTAACTGATGCCCGATTTCATCATGACGCTTCCGATCGCGACGCCATGAGGGTCCTTCGCTCGTTCCAGGTAGGGTACGGTCGTGACCACCATGGCAGCCACCTCGCCGGAGTCTGTCCGCACAAGCGGACCCCCGCTGTTCCCGAAGTTCAGAAGACCTGCGGTTTGAAGAAAGTCGACGACTCGCCCGTTCGTCCTCGACGGTCCTTGAACGAGGCCGCTGACCATCGCCGGGATGGTCGTGGCATGCAGCGCAAAGCCCAATTGGAGGATATCCGTGATCCGGGGATAGCCGACGGCGATCACTTCGGTCCCTTCGGGTGTAGGGTCCGCTGCCAGCGCAAGGGGGTCGGCCCATGCGTTCGGGATGCGGAGGACTGCCAGATCCAAATCAGGGTCTACGGCCACCACGTCTGGGGCAGCATAGATCTCTCGATCGAGGACATACACGTACAGACGGGCACTCTCTTCGATCACATGGGCATTCGTGACCAGTAAGCCACTGGCATCCACGAAGAACCCGCTTCCCAGGGAGATGCTATGAGCGGCATCGTTGACACCGACGATGAGCACGGTCGCAGCTTTGGCGTGGCGGAAGATGTCTTGTCGCTGGCCCGCGTGGGCGGGCTCCGTGACAGTCAAGAGCAAGAACGCTGCAATCAGGACATGATACATAGTGTGGGTAAAGTCTAGCAGAGAAGGGAGGCTGGTCAACTGCTCGTAAATGCTGTGAGCGGGACAAATGGATGCCGTTGGCCCGGAAAACCGGACCAAGGCAGCGTCAAAGACCCGAAACAGGGACATTCTCCATTTTTTGAGGCGTCTGCCACCCACTTTTCTGTCTGCGCACATAGAATCGTGCTTCCAAGCTCGCTTGCTTTTCCTCTCTAGGAATGGCACCCGTGTTGGTCCCACTGCGGCCGTCGAGCGAGGCTACAGATGATCCCTCCAAGCTCGCTCGCTATCTCTCAGGGATGGGGGCTGATTGATCTTCCACTGCGCGCGTCCAACGAGGGGAGTCTGCGACCGCGCGTTGCGCGAGCACAGAAGATCATCAGGCTCCATCCCCTTCTACAACCTCCACAAGTTCCTGCCGATCGATACAAGCAATGCTCAGTTCCCCTGCCTTGCGGTTTCCTCAGTTCCCCTCCTAGAATAGGCTACGCTGCGAGGCTCCCATGCCCTTCGTGCTCCGTCCTTTCCGTCGCTTCCCTGTGCCATGCTCCGTCACGTACCACTCTGGCCGATTCCAAGGCCACGGCATGGTCTGGAACCTCTCGTGTACCGGCTGGCGTCTCTCCGGTGATCTGCCCATGCGATCAGGGGAAACCCTCTCGCTCATTGTCACACTCCCGAATGAGCAACGGATAGAAGTGCCTGAAGCAGTCGTCCGGTGGTCGAGAGGGCAGGAATTTGGGATCGAGACGGTTGAGATTCCGAAACATACACAGGCTCGATTGATTCATTACATGCGGCGATTGGTGAACAACTCGCTCGAGGTTCTCCATGAGTGAACGGGCATGACGCTGCTGAAGGGATGGTGGGGGTGGTTTGGACGGCAAAGTCGGCTCAACAAGGTTGTCATCGTTGGATTTTCATCCGCGTTGGTGATGTTTCTCGTCCCGTTGGTAGTGTCCTGGTTCAAGCCACCCCCTATCCATGTAGGCGTAGCCTTCTACATCTACGAGCGTGCCTTCCTACTGGAGGGGAACACCAAGACATATTTTTATGAAAAGCGGAACCTGGTGTCCGAATGCAGTCTCCGGCGAATCGAACAGACAATGCCGAAAGGCCGTGCCAAGACCCCTGATCCGCAGTCCTGGGTCTTGATCAAGTTTCTCCTTGAAAATGTGTTGGACCAGAGCATCACGAAACTTCGTATGGACATCAGGTCACCTCTCTTGCGTCCCACCACACAGCTGTTTACTACACCGAATGTGGAAGCCACAGGGACGTTGGAAGCGACGGCTAATGATGCCCTGCCCACGTATGTGATTGCTCTTCAGACCATCGCACCGATGGCCTCAGCGGTTCTCATCTTGCAGACTCCCATCGACGAGAAATTGCGTCAGTTTTTATATGTGGATCATGGTCGGGTGATCGTCCAGGTGCCTTTTTTGTCAGCGGACCAGTTCGGGACGTTTCCACTCAAAGTATCTCGCATCAACGCCATGAAGATTTTGAACCGGGAGAGTGTACTGCGAACCGGCGACGAAACGTTCGCGGACGAAAAGATTGAGTTTACGATGCTACACTCCGACGAGCCCGATCTTAAGGATGAAGCCGTGTCGTATCAACTTCTCCCGAAGGCGCGCGTATGCCCGGAGGGAATGGCGGGCGACTGGTAGGATTCGGCAATGACGGTGCGCTATTTTTGATTGGTGGGAGTGCTGGATAGGCCGTGCGCGCCGGGAGCAAGGGGTCAGCCAGGCGTCGTTAGAAATGCTGATCGTGTGTGGATGGTGAGAGAATTAGGAGTGCCCGGTCTTGCGAGCGCGGTCGGCGATCTTCTTGCGGAGGCGGGCTTTTTCGAGACTGATTTCAGCTTCTTTGACTTCGGAGGGCAGGCCACCAGCCTTGAGATGCTGCTCGGCCTTTTCGACCGCAGCCTGAGCACCCTCCACATCAATATCTTCGGCCTTCTCGGCGATCTCGGCCATGATGGTCACTTTGGTCGGCGTGACTTCGGCATAGCCCCAGAGGACCGCCATGTGGTTGGTCTGATCTCCGACGCGATAGCGAAGCTCGCCAATGCGCAACGTAGAAAGGAAATGACAGTGTCCCGGCAACACACCGAACTCACCCTCTGAGCCTGGTGCAATGACCTCATCCACCTGCTGGCTCAAAAGCAACTTATCCGGCGTCACAACCTCTAACAATAACTTTCCTGCCATATCTCTCCTACGTGCTCATCGAAAGGTATGAGCAGACGAGATGCTCTGACGTGCGCGCATCGACCGAGCACCGTTTCATCGTGCGCGGTCTGCGAGCACAAGAGCGCTCGCCTGCTTATACTTTCACTCCCATTTTCTCGGCTTTCGCAATCACTTCCTCGATCGGGCCGACCATGTAGAACGCTTGTTCCGGGAGATGGTCATACTTGCCATCGAGAATTTCCTTGAAGCTTCGCACCGTATCTTTGAGCTTCACGTACTTACCGGGCGAGCCGGTAAAGGCTTCGGCAACGTGGAACGGCTGTGAAAGGAAGCGTTGAATCTTCCGTGCGCGGGCCACGGCCATCTTGTCGTCTTCCGACAATTCGTCCATGCCGAGAATGGCGATAATATCCTGAAGGTCTTTATAGCGTTGCAAAACAGACTGTACCCCTCGTGCGACCTTATAGTGATCTTCGCCGATGACTTGCGGGTCGAGAATACGCGAGGTGGAGTCGAGCGGGTCGACGGCTGGATAGATACCCAGCTCGGCCAATTGCCGCGACAACACGGTGGTCGCGTCCAAGTGGGCGAAGGCCGTTGCCGGCGCCGGGTCGGTCAGGTCGTCTGCCGGCACGTAGATGGCTTGCACCGAGGTGATCGATCCACGCTTGGTGGAGGTGATGCGTTCCTGTAGTTGCCCCATCTCAGTCGAGAGGGTGGGCTGATAGCCGACTGCGGACGGCATACGGCCGAGCAATGCGGACACTTCTGAACCGGCCTGGGTAAACCGGAAGATATTGTCCACGAAGAGCAACACGTCCTGGTTCTCTTCGTCGCGGAAATATTCGGCGACGGCCAGTCCGGTCAAGGCGACGCGCAGACGTGCGCTAGGTGGCTCGTTCATCTGGCCATAGACCAGCGCGACTTTCGACTTGGTGAAGTCCTTGGGATCGATGACCTTCGACTCCTGCATTTCGTGCCAGAGGTCGTTGCCTTCACGAGTCCGCTCACCGACGCCTGCGAACACCGAGAAACCACCGTGGTGCAAGGCGATGTTGTTGATGAGCTCCATGATGATGACGGTCTTGCCGACTCCGGCCCCGCCGAAGAGGCCGACCTTGCCGCCCTTGCTGTACGGCTCGAGAAGATCGACGACCTTGATGCCGGTTTCGAGGACTTCGGTCTTGGTGTCCTGATCTTCGAGGCGCGGAGCAGGCCGGTGAATGGGATAGGCCTTTTTTGTCTTGATGGGGCCCATCTCGTCGACTGGTTCGCCCAACACGTTGATCAGCCGCCCCAATGTCTCGCGCCCGACCGGCACAGAGATCGGCGCCCCTGTATCATGCACATCCATCCCCCGCGTGAGACCGTCGGTCGTGGACATCGCGATGCCGCGGACGCGGTTTTCACCAAGGTGCAGCGCGACTTCAAGGGTGATGCGGACAGCCGGCGTGCCGGCGGTCTTATTCTCTTCCTGAATCACTTTGAGGGCGTTGTAAATGTTCGGCAGTTGTCCGGGAGAAAACTCCACATCTACCACTGGTCCGATGACCTGAATGACTTTTCCTATGGTCACAGCTCACTCCTTCTTCAACGTGGCGGACTATTTCAGCGCTTCGGCACCGCCGACGATGTCCATCAGTTCTTTGGTAATGGCGGTCTGGCGGGTCTTGTTGTAATGCAAGGTCACTTTCATGATCAGTTGTCCTGCGTTCCGCGTCGCGCCGTCCATCGCCGACATCCTGGCGCCATGTTCCGCCGCGGCTGATTCCAGCAGAATGCGGAACGTCTGCGTCTGAAAATGTTTCGGAACGAATACGTTCAAGAGGTCAGCCTCGTCCGGTTCATAGAGGTAACTGCCGCCGGTCGTGCCTTCCGCCTGCGCCGTCCCAAACTCGGCTGCGGCATCGACGGGGAACAGCTTCTCTACGATCACACGCTGTTGAATGGCTGACTTGAACTCGTTATAGACAATGTAGAGCTCGTCGAACGTGCCCTTGACGAAGTGGTCGGTCAGATCGCCGCCGATATCGATGGCATGTTCGAACGTGAGCCTATCGAAGATGCCGGTCCACTCTTGCCTGATCGGCCAGGTGCGGCGACGAAAATAGTCACGGCCTTTGCGCCCCACGATGCTCAAATTGACCGGCAATCCCCGCGCCTCGCATTCCCGCACAAACTCCGTGCTTTTCCGCACAATATTGCCATTGAACCCGCCGCACAGCCCGCGATCGCTCGTGACGACGAGCACTTCGACCTTCTTCCCTTCACGCTTCTGCAGCAGGGGATGCGAAGACCGATTCACGCGCCGGCTCAGGTTACTGAGCACACCCCGCATCTTGAGGGCGTAGGGGCGCGCCGCCAGAATACGGTCCTGCGACCGTTTCAGCTTCGCCGCGGCGACCATCTTCATGGCCTTGGTAATCTTTTGTGTATTCTTAAACGCCGCAATTTTACGGCGTAGCGATTGAAGACTCGGCATTGTTTCTTAGCTTATAGCAATCAGCCTTCAGCTCTCAGCTTCATGCTGACAGCGACGCGCTGATGGCTACTTGGCGCCGTACCCCATCTTTTGTTTAAAGGTCGCGAGGATCTCTTTCAGTCTGCCGGCGACCTTGTCATCGATTTTCCCGATGCTCGCGATTTCTTTCTTCAGCTCCGGATGGTGCAGTTGTACGTAGTGCAGCAGGTCGGTTTCAAATTGTTGCACTTTATCAATCGGGACATCGTCCAGGTATCCGTTGACGCCGGCGTAAATCGACAGCACTTGATCGGCGACCGGCATTGGTTTGTACTGCCCCTGCTTGAGCAACTCGACCATCCGAACGCCGCGCGCAAGCTGCATCTGCGTCGCTTTGTCGAGCTCGCTGCCGAACTGCGCGAACGCGGCCATTTCTCGGTACTGCGCGAGGTCGAGCCGAAGGGTACCAGCCACCTGCTTCATGGTCTTGATCTGAGCCGAACCCCCGACGCGTGAGACCGACAGACCGACGTTAATCGCAGGACGAATACCGGAGTAGAACAGATCGCTGCCGAGATAGATCTGCCCGTCGGTGATCGAAATGACGTTGGTCGGAATGTAGGCGGACACGTCACCGGCTTGCGTTTCAATGATGGGCAGTGCGGTGAGGCTTCCCCCGCCGAGCTTGTCGCTGAGCTTGGCGGCACGCTCCAACAACCGGGAGTGCAGATAGAACACGTCACCCGGATAGGCTTCGCGGCCTGGCGGACGACGGAGCAACAGAGACAACTGTCGATAGGCCACTGCGTGCTTGGACAGGTCGTCATAGACGATCAACGCATGTTTGCCGTTATCCCGGAAGTACTCCCCGATGGCTGCACCGGAGAAGGGCGCAAGATACTGCATGGGCGCCGCATCGCTCGCGGTGGCCGCCACCACGATGCTGAAATCCATCGCGTGGTTCTCTTCAAGCGTCTTGACGACGCGTGCCACGGTTGAACGTTTCTGGCCGATGGCGACATAGATACAAAAGACGTTGAGGCCCTTTTGATTGATAATTGTATCGACGGCAATGGCGGTCTTGCCGGTCTGCCGGTCGCCGATGATCAACTCACGCTGTCCGCGGCCGATGGGGATCATGGCGTCGATGGCCTTGATCCCTGTTTGCAAGGGTTCGCGCACCGACTGACGTGTATTCACCCCAGGTGCCACGACTTCAATCCGGGATGAAAGCGTCGACTTGATCGGACCCTTGCCATCGATAGGCTGGCCAATCGCGTTCACCACACGGCCGATCAAGGCTTCGCCGACTGGAATCTCTGCAATACGTCCCGTGCGCTTGACCGGATCGCCTTCCTTGACCCCAACGTCATCGCCCATGAGCACGGCGCCGACGTTGTCTTCTTCAAGATTGAGCGCGATCCCGTAGAGGCCGCCGGGGAATTCGAGCATTTCGCCGGCCATGGCGCCGTCGAGACCATAGACCTTGGCTATCCCGTCTCCGACCTGGATGACTGAACCGGTCTCCTTGACGTCGACCTGTTTGTCGAAGCCTTTGATCTTTTCCTTAATGATCGAACTAATTTCTTCTGCCTTGATCTGCATGGCTACTCCTTAGTCAACAGACTCTGTATCGCTTGTAACCGCCCACGGACGGTGCTATCGATCACCGTGCTGCCGAGATGGATCTGCACGCCGGCGAGATGGCGGGCTTCCGTATGAAAGGTCACGTCGATTTGACGCTTGAGCATTTCGCGCAAGCGAGTGCTGATTCGATCTTGTTCAGTTGGGGGCAAGGCCGCGGCGGTGGACACGGTGATTTGCTGAATGCCTTTCGACGCATCGGCAAGCTTTGCGAAGGCCTCGGCGATTTCAGGAAGAAAGCCGACGCGATTCTTCTTCACCAACTGTCCGAGAAATGTTTTTCCAACGGGAGGACACCCCAGGCGTGAACCGAGTTCTGCGAGGACGGCAATTTTGACTTCGGCGCCAAAAGCCGGCGAGGCCACGACGTGGCGCAATGCGACCGAATCCTTGATTGCTTGACCCAGCCCCGTTAAGGCCTCTCGGGTTGGCTCAATGGTGGATGCGTCGAGTAGCTCAAAGAGCGCCTGTGCGTAACGTCGCGCCACTGCTGTCTTAATCACTATACGGGTCCGTTTACTCTTGTTTTTGACAAAGAGATAAGTCTTCGTGCGCTCGCACGAAAAGCGGCGCGCCAAGTTAGCATTGGCGGATGAGGACTGTCAATACGATGTTGTGGATGATGAAGCTAGGAGTCTGCGGAAAAACTATTGTGGCACGGTAGAAATTCAATGGTCGCCACATCCGGGGCGAGGCGGTCTATCTGGTTATCTGGTCCGTACGGTCCATCTGGTTCGTCTAATTCAACCACACAAACCAGACAGACCGAACAGACCAAATGAACAAGACAGGCCGGCGGACTTTTTCAGCATCCTGCTAGAGTGATTGGATGATGCCGCCGCCTAGCACGTGATTGTTTCGATAGAAGACCGCGGACTGCCCTGGGCTTAAAGCGCGTTGTGGCTCATGGAAGAAAATGCGAAGGGTACCCTCTGAAAGAAACTGGACGGTCGCAGGCGTGGCAGGCGTGGCATACCGGACCTTAATTTGAACCTCTGTTGATCCAGTGAGGAGTGAGGGGTCGAACAGATTCAGATCCGCGACATCACACTGACTGCGACGCAGGGACTCTTCTGCTCCAAGGACGACAGTATTGCTGGCAGGCTGTACTTGCTGCACATAGAGCCTGCGGCCGGTCGCAATACCGAGACCTCGTCGTTGGCCGGGCGTATAAAAGGCGATCCCCTCATGGTCGCCTAAATATCGGCCTTCATCGTCCACGAAGGCCCCTGGTTTCTTGGCGGCAGGTGCTTCCTTCTCGATAAAGGTTCGATAATCGCCGTGGCTCACGAAGCAGATTTCCTGGCTTTCCTTCAATTCGTCCGCAGGAAGGCCCAAGGCCTCTGCTTCCTTCCATACGTCCGTCTTCTGCATGCCCCCCACAGGAAAGAGAAGGCGAGCGAGCCATGACTGACGAAGACGATAGAGGAAATAGCTTTGATCTTTCTTGGGATCGACTGCTCGCTGAAGAGTCGGCAGCCCCTCGGACTCGCCAATGCGAACATAGTGGCCGGTGGCCACAAAATGGATCCCGCGTGCATCCGCAAGCTCGATGAGACTTCGCAGTTTGACGCGCTCATTGCACCGAATACATGGATTGGGCGTTGTGCCTTCAAGATAGCCGGCAACAAAGTCGTCGATAACGCCGGCACGAAAGGCTTCTCTGGTGTCGACCACCTCATGCGGGATCTTCAACGTTTGCGCGACATACCGGGCAATGCCGACTTTGCAGCACCCACGTTCCTCCCAGCGCTTAGAGACGGCGACTGTTTCGTCTTCGTGCTCCCAGACCTGAAGCGTGACGCCATGAACGTCGTAGCCCTGGCGGACCAGAAGCGCTGCGGCGATAGAGCTATCCACTCCACCGCTCATGCCAAGGAGAACTGTAGGGCGAGCCATATGGTGGCTATTGTACTGAGGAGACAGGAAAAGGGCTAGAGGGTTGCTCCCTGCAGCTAATTGGCGGATGCGATAAGGCTGGGAGCCACGTTGACCGAGAGGGCGCGTTCGCCGCTCCAAAGATGAGCACCCATGTCACACATGCCATGGAAATGAGAGCCTTCTTCGATCGCAATGACTGGGGTCCGGATATCGCCAACAAGAACACCGGGCTTAAGGATTTGAATCTTTTCAATGGCAGTAATGGTGCCATTGATCTTGCCGCTATTCATGAGCACCCCGGCGCACACGATGCCCTCGATCACGGCATGCTCTCCGACGATTAACGTTCCAGTTGTATGAATCTCACCTTCGACGCGCCCATCAACCCGAACGGTGCCATCAAAATTCACGACGCCCTTGAAGTCTGTGCCTTTCCCCAGAAGCGTAAAATTCTCGCTGCCCTGCTCGGCTTGCTGGTTCCGTTCTTTCGTTGCCCACATGATCGCCTCCTAAGACTCTTCCCACACATGCATGGCCCATCACCACACAAAGAATGTGCAGGATAAATACCTAAATATTAAAATCCCCACTAACCATTGACTCGCTTAATGTTAGGGGGCATGATCATTCCGACGGGATGCAGAGAGGCGTCACGAGGGAGCTCGTGCACACCGTGAGCCATTTCGAGTGCACCGTTGAATAGAACGCCATCTTCCATTGAAAGGACTGGCGCCTTGACACTCCCATTGATTACGGCCGGAGCCCGGAGCTTGATGCAATCTTTCGCAACGACATCCCCCGTGACCTTTCCTTTACACACAACCGTTCCGGCGGTGATTTTAGCCTGGATCACGGCTTCTTCTCCAATCAGCACCACGCCATCAGTGTGAATTTCTCCGTCGAGATACCCGTCAATTCTAACCGTGCCACTGTAAGTGATGGTGCCCTTAAACTCAACACCCTTTCCCACAAAGGCATTAATGTCCTCAGCCCCCTCGGCAATTGTTGAGTTGGCAGCAACCATGCTAACCTCTTTGCCTTCCTGCTCGCTTGAGCTCGTCTCTTCTTTTTTCTCCTGCCCCCACATGAACCCGCCTCCTCGAGTTGGTGACCCCACTATCCCAGCGCTATTATGATGCTGTTATGGGAAATAATCGATCAGAATGGGATATGGTCACGAATACGTAGAAGCAACAAGTATGCCTCTACCTCTCCCGACTTCTGCGAGGCGGAAATTTGGTGCTGATTAATTCAGAAGTGTTTCGAGAATCCCGTCGAGTTCAGGAGCAGAGAAGTAGTGAATGACGATTTTTCCCCCACGTCTTCCTTTTTGAATTATGACTTTAGTGCCTAATCGTTTTTGCAATCGCTCTTCAACATCAGACCAGGGTGTTCGCCGTAATTCCTTTATCCCTCGCTTCTTTGCGACCGGTGAGGATTCTATGAGTTTTTCCGTCTCTCTCACCGATAGGACTTTTGAGACCACAAGCTGGGCGACTCTAAGCTGTTCATTCTGACTAGGAAGACCGAGAATCACTTTAGCATGTCCCATGGAGAGCTGATTCGTTTCAATCAGTTGCTGGATCTCTGAAGGAAGATTGATAAGACGCACGACATTGGCGATCGATGATCGCTCACAACCGACTCGTTGCGCAATTATGTCCTGAGTCAGTCCAAATTCGTTCATCATCCGATGGTAGGCTCTAGCCATTTCCATGGGATTGAGGTCTGCTCGTTGAAGATTTTCTACCAGCGCCAAGATGACAGATTCCTCGTCTCCGCAATTACGAATGACGGATTGAATCGTTTCCAGCCCCGCTTCTTTCGCCGCGCGCCAACGCCGTTCGCCGGAAATGAGTTCGTATATTCCGTCGCCCTTGCGGCGCACCAAAATAGGTTGTAACAATCCACTTTGTTTCAATGAAGCTGAGAGCTCTTCCAGCCCCTGAAGAGGGAACGCTTGTCTCGGCTGATACCGATTTGGCACGATTGCATCGACCCGCAGATGTTGAACATCCTGCAATTCCGGCATCGATGCGAGCTTCTTGATGGGAGGCAGCAATGCGTCGAGTCCTCTACCCAGCGCTTTTTTCTCCATGACTCACAAACTCCTTGGCTAACGACAAATACGCTTGAGACCCTGCCGATGCGACGTTGTATAACATGGCTGGACGTCCGTAACTTGGAGCCTCGGCGAGTGTCACATTGCGAGGGATCACCGTGCTGTAGACGACGTCTTTGAAATACTCGCGAACTTGTTCCGCGACCTGACGCGCTAACGTATTCCTCGCATCAAACATTGTCAAGACGATCCCTTCGAACTGGAGCTCTGGGTTAAAGGACTGACGCACACGATCAATGTTTCCAACCAAGCGGCTTAATCCTTCCATGGCATAGTATTCACATTGAACCGGGACTAAGATGCTGCGAGCTGCGACGAGTGCGTTCACCGTCAGAATCCCCAATGTAGGGGGGCAATCGAGAAATATCACATCGAATAACTGGTCAACGTCTTTCAAGAAATTCCGAAGCAGTTTTTCCCGCTCTTCAACATTCACTAGTTCTATTTCAGCCCCAGACAAGTCAGCATTTGCCGGTAAAAGTGACAAACCGTTCACTTCTGTGGTTTGCACAGCATCATGAAATTTCACATAATTAATCAGGCAGTTGTACACAGTAGTCTGTAAGGAGCGGGTGTCAACCCCTAGTCCGCTTGTGGCGTTCCCTTGTGGATCCATATCCACAAGTAAAACACGCTTGCCCAGGAGCGCGACACCAGCGGCAAGGTTCACGGCCGTTGTAGTCTTTCCTACGCCGCCTTTCTGATTTGCGATCGCTACAATCTTTGCCATATATACAGTCGAACCAATCACTCCTTCACATACTCATCGATAGTGTTCCACGTGGAACTTACACATATGCAATTGATTATATTATGAACTATTTCTCTCAATCACTGTGACGACTCTATTGCCAGATCCTTGCGGGAGGATGAGAGCTGTTTCGCTCACAAGCTGAAACTCTTCTCCAATTTCCTCTTTTTTCATACCCTCCGTTCGATACAAGACGACTTTCCCTTTTGAAGCCAGCAACGCAGGAATGTGTTTTCTTATTTCTTCATACTTCAACGCCCTTACCACAACCGTATCAATAACATGGCGGAGCGGCAGCTTGGCATACTGTTCGATGGTGCCATCAAAAGTAGACACATCCTGAAGCTTTAACAGGCCGATCACAGAGTTGAGAAATGAACATTTTTTCCGAATGGGTTCTACTAGGACCAGCCGCATGTCAGATCTCACGATTTTAAGAGGGATACCAGGAAAACCTCCCCCAGACCCCACATCGAGCACCACGCCATTTTGTGGAAAACTTGTCGCGACAAGCGCAACGAGTGAGTCAACGAAGTGCTTGATGATGATTTCCTTGGGATCGATGATCGCCGTGAGATTGATCGCTTTATTCCATTCAATGAGATGAGCGAGATAGCGCATGAACTGCTCGACATGGTTTTCCCCGATTGTCAGCCCAAGTTCCTTTATGGAACTAATCGTGAATTCGCACAATTCTAGTTCATGTTCCACGTGGAACAATTACGTGAATCAGCAGATGAGGTCAAGACATTCCTGAATGGACAGGAAAAATCTCTGCTTTCGCTTGACTAGGATGAGACTTGCAGAAGGTTATCTCGACTAGATTCGCCCTTGTATTTTTCTAGCGCCACAAGGAGAAGCGAAATTGCCGCTGGTGTGACTCCTGAAATCCTCGATGCCTGACCGATTGACGCAGGGCGAACCTTTTTTAGCTTTTCGCGGACCTCTCGTGAAAAACCAGGGGTCCCATCGTAATTGAAGGCTACCGGAATGGGCTTCGTTTCGAGCTTTTTGAATCGCCCTATCTGTTGAAGTTGGCGTTTGATATAACCTGAATACTTGACTTGCAACTCTATTTCATCAGCAGTTTCAATATCTTGCACTGCACTAACTTCAAGGGCTTCTAACAGAACCTTATAGCTTGTTCCCTGGCGCCGTAAAAGTTGAGCCACGGTGCAGGGCCCAGAGCTCTCCTCAATCTGAATCTTAGCTAGGCGTTCACGAACAGCTTCCGTGAGTCTTGGCCGAAGTTCTTCGAGGCGGACGAGCTCAGATTCAATTGCTTTCTGTTTTAACTGGAACTTTGCATAGACCTCGTCACAAATCAACCCAACCTGCCGTCCAGTATCAGTTAATCGAAGATCAGCATTTCCGTGGCGCAACAAGAGGCGGTATTCTGCCCGTGATGTAAACATGCGATAGGGTTCACGTGCGTCTTTTGTAATGAGATCGTCAATTAACACGCCGATATAGGCCTGCGACCGATCGAGCACTAGTGGTAACTCGTCTCGAAGTCTAAGGACTGCATTGATCCCAGCCATGAGGCCCTGAGCCGCTGCTTCCTCATATCCAGATGTCCCATTGATCTGTCCAGCGTGGTATAACCCATCCAGAAGCTTGGTCTCCAGAGTCGGATGCAATTGCCTTGGAGGAAAGTAGTCGTACTCGATCGCATACCCAGGCTTGAGCATGGTGGCCTGCTCTAACCCGGGAATCGTCTTCAGTATCGCGGCCTGCACATCAACCGGTAGGCTGGTGGAGATCCCGTTGGGATAAAATTCACGGCTATCCAACCCTTCCGGCTCGATAAAGATCTGGTGACGGTCTTTATCCGCGAAGCGTACGACTTTATCTTCAATCGATGGACAATACCGCGGCCCCACCGACTCAATGATGCCGCTGTAGAGCGGTGACCGGTCTAGATTACGCTGGATCAATTCGTGCGTCGCACGACTGGTATGGGTCAAGTGACAGGGGAGCTGACGGTTCTCAATCCTGTCGGTCCGATACGAAAACGGTGGCGGCGGATCATCCCCCGGCTGGGGCACC
>VBOL01000044.1:0-4979 GCA_005887945.1 Nitrospirota bacterium | reverse complement strand
GTACCTGAAGTCAAAACAACAGCTTTCGCCTGGATGTGATCACCGCGATCCGTCACCACGCCTGTAACCGCACCGGCATGCGTCAGCAAGCGATCGACCGTCCCCTCGCCGATCGTCAGCCCTGCCTGCCGGCTCAACGTTCGTTGCATGGCGTCTCGGTACAGTTTCTTGTCGCATTGAACGCGGAGGGCTCGCACCGCCGGGCCTTTACTCGTATTGATGAAGCGGAACTGGATGCCGGCTTGATCAGTGTTCCGCGCCATCTCCCCACCCAGCGCATCGATTTCCTTTACCATATGCCCTTTGGCGATTCCCCCGATCGCCGGGTTGCACGACATCTGCGCGATTCGGTCATGATCCATCGTGAGCAGCAAGGTGCGCGCACCCATGCGTGCCGCGGCCAAGGCGGCTTCGCAGCCGGCATGACCTCCACCCACCACAATGACGTCAACTGCCTGTCCCACGTTCAACCTTTTCCTACTTGCCGATACAGAATTCTGAAAAGATCCGACCAAGAATCTCGTCCGTCGTAATGGCGCCGGTAATTTCTCCGAGCGCGTCGGCTGCGGCGCGCACATCGATCGAGACGAGCTCCCCGGCCATCCCACACTGCACAGACTCAAGAGCCTGGCCCAAGGATTCACCAGCCCGGCGCAACGCGTCACGGTGTCGTACGTTCGTGACCGTGACGCTCTCCGCTGCCTCAAAGCCCCCCGATATCAGTTGAGATCGAAGAGCCGACTTCACCATCTCAACCCCCAAGCCTGTTTTGGCCGAAATAACATACACCAGATGGCCCGCAAGCGCGGCAGCTGTCTCCACAGTATCGGCAAGATCCACCTTGTTCAGCAGCACCACATGTTTGCGATCCTTGACCGCACTCAAAAGCTCCCAATCATCGCTCGTGAGGGGCACACTCCCATCCACCACAACTAACAAGAGGTCCGCCTCATCCTGCGCGGCACGCGTCCGTTTGATTCCTTCCTGCTCGACGATATCGTCCGTTTCCCGCACTCCTGCCGTATCAACCAAATGAATCAATACCCCGTCAAGATCAATGGATTCTTCGATCACATCCCTCGTCGTCCCAGGAATGGCCGTGACAATCGCCCGCTCTTCCCTCAGGAGACGGTTCAACAAGCTGGACTTGCCGACATTCGGGCGGCCAAGGATGACAACATGCGCCCCTTCCCGCAAGATCCGCCCCTCCTGCGCCGTCGCTTCCAGTTTCTGAACCACCGCACAGGCCTCTCTCACGATACGCACCAGTTCATCGCGTTGAAGAAAAGAAATATCTTCGTCCACAAAATCGATCCCTGCCTCCACATGGGCCAATACGGTCAGAAGAGAGGTCCGCGCCTGTTCCACCTCCCGAGCGAGATCACCCCGTAACTGGCGTTGCGCGATGTTCAATCCAGCGGATGATGTGGCCCTGATTGTGTCGAGTACCGCTTCCGCCTGGGAGAGATCTAACCGTCCGTTGAGAAAAGCCCGCTTTGTAAACTCTCCCGGCTCTGCCATCCGTGCACCGGACTCAATACATACCTTGCAAACCATCCCGAGCACCAACGCTCCCCCATGAGACTGAATCTCCACCACATCCTCTGCCGTAAACGATCGCGGAGCCTTCATATAGACCACGAGCGCCTCATCGAGCAGGTCCGATACAGGCGGGCGTTTATGAACGACTCTCGCCTCTTCCCGTTTGTTCGGTGAGGGAATCACAAGATCGGCAAGATGCAGCGTATGGGAGGAAACCGATGAGAGAGGATCACCAGACCGCAACCGAACAACTTGGGAAGCGATGACAAGCGCATGAGGGCCACTCAGACGAACGATCCCAATGCCGCCCTCGCCTGCAGGAGTGGCAATGGCACAGATCGTGTCTTCGAGTCCTCCATGCATGACGACTCTTTCACTAGCAGGATGCTGAAAAAGTCCGCCAGCTTCGTTCTCGCATCGCTCAGAAGCTCAACGTACCGAAGCGTACGCCTCGCCTCTTCGCTCGCTGCGGCCTTGCTGAACGGACTTTTTGTGCATCCTGCGTGGCATTCTCCCGTTGTTCCAGACGAGCAGGTCAGTGAAGCACTGGTCTGCGTAGAATCGTCGCGCGAGACTGGCGGGACGAGCGAGACGCGAGGGTCCGAGGTTTTCGGAACTTCGAACCCCGAACTTCGGATCGCGCCTTTCTCGCATGTCACGCGCTTCTCGCGCCACAGTCTGTGGCGCGGGCGGACTGATTGAGCACCCTGATTAGGTGGCCGCTCCCATCAACAGCGGGCCTGTATTGTAGCGGGCAGCGTATCGGGAGGCGCCTATGCGTTCGTGCTGCCGCTCTGCTCGGCCCCTGCCGAGACGAATGCCTTGTTGCTGCGAAACACAAACCGATCCGTGAGCAATTGTTGGGAAATGGTCAGGGTATTGTTCGTCAACCAATACAACACAAGGCCCGCAGGAAAATTGACGAACAGGAATGTCATGCCCACCGGGAGCACCAACATGATCTTCGCCTGTGTCGGATCCATCGTGGTGGGCGTGATCTTCTGTTGGATAAACATCGTCGCCCCCATGATAATCGGCAACACATAGTAGGGATCCTGCACCGACAAATCGGTAATCCAGAGCATGAAAGGGGCTTGGCGCAAATCGATCGTCGTGTAGAGGACATTGAACAGGGCCACGAAGACCGGCATCTGCAGGATCATCGGGAGAAAGCCGCCCAGCGGATTCACTTTCTGATCCTTATACAGCTTCATTAACTCCTTGTTCAGACGGTCGCGGTCACCCTTGTATTTCTCCTGGACTGCAGCAATCTTGGGTTGGATCACCCGCATCATTTTCATTGACTTGTAGCTCTTATATTGCAACGGCGCAAATAACAGCTTGATCGCCACCGTCAACAGGATAATGGTGACCCCATAGTTATAGGTATACTCATGGATGAATCGCAGCACATAAAAGATCGGCTTGGCGACCGACTTCACAACAGTCCAGCTGCCGAAGATGAAGAATCCGAAATCGATCATCTCTTCCAGGCCCACGTTCAACGAGCGGAGCGAGTCGTGTTCCTTCGGGCCTGCATACAGCTGAAGACCAACCGAGGACGAGACGCCGGACGCGGCCATTCGCACCCCAGCCGACACGATCTTCTCGCCTTCGTTCTTGGCTACCGCGGCCGTACCCTGTTTCGGCATCAACACCGATAGAAAGTACTTATCGTGCAATGCAACCCACTGAACCGTCCCCTTTCGCTCAAGCTCTTTTTCTGGCGTCTCTTTTTCTATTTTGTCGTCAACCCGCCAGGCAGATCCGATCACACCGATGAACCCACTACCCCATTCCACGATACCGAAGTTAGTCCCCAACCCGACATCATAGGGTTCGGTCACCCCCTCCAAGTCGACCGATACATCCACCACATAACTATCGTTATGAAAGGTCAGCCGTTTCTCTACGCCGAGATGGGTGGCTGAATCGTGGAACTGCATCGTGACATGCCCGACAGGATGAGCAGCATCGAGAATAGTGAAATCTTTCTCAATACCATAGAGGCCTTCTCGAATCGTCTTGTCGATCTCGGCATTCGCCACCGTAATTGAGAGTGGACCTTTGAACTTTCCCCCTTGATAGACGAGTTGCACCGGCTTCTTTTCGGGGGGTGCCGTGTGGTATCGCTTCAGCTCCCAACTTTGAATCACCCCGCCACGATTCGACAGACCGACCCGAACCAGATCCGTTTCAATCGTCACCGTCTGTTCCGATGCTGGTGGCAAAATATCCGACAAGGGAGCGCCAGACTTTTGACCCGATTTGGCTGGGACACTCAGACTAGTCGAACCGCTGTCCTTGTCTGTCACGGGGGCGGGAGTTGGTTTTCGTTCCGCGGAGGAGGGGGCCGGGACAGCGGCGTCCTGAGCAGGAGGCGGCTCAGGAAGCCACCCCATCTGTTTGAGGAGAAAGTCAAATCCCAGGATGATCGCTAACGACAGAACGAGAAAGATGACAACGCGTTTGTCCATAAATAAACCGCTACCCCGATGTGAACAATTGTGGCCCTACTACTTCACAGGATCCGTTCCTCCAGGATGAAATGGGTAACATTTCAGCAGACAGCAGATCGCAAGCTTGTGTCCACGCAGCACCCCATACCGGCTGTTCGAGGCTCTCGCATATTCAGAGCAGGTCGGCTCAGAAGGGCAGGCAGGCCCAAGGTAAGGCGAGATCCAATAGGGTAACCGGCAAGCAGAGTCAGACACCACTGGCGCATGCTAGTCCTCATGTATACGAAACAGCCGTTGGTGCTGGAGCGTCGATAACCACACCTCTTTTAAGACGGCAAAGGGTTGCGTAATCGAATCCCGCTTGGGGAAGACCACAATGGCATGTCCTGGGAGCAATTGACCACGCAGTTGCCGCGTGAGCTCCCGAAACAGGCGCTTCACCCGATTTCGGCTGACGGCTCCGTCCGGCAAATCAGCATATTAAACAGGGCGGTCGAGATACGACTGCCGTGCTCTTTGGCATACTCGATGTCGCGACTGCGTTTCAAGAACAGATCCCTGTCACCTCCACCCTGCGACATCGCCATCATCATGAGAGAGGGCCAGCTCGCACAGGACTTCCCCTTCGAGACCAGATCTACGGACTCGGCATGACCACACACCGTCATCCTGTGTTGGGAACTACCTTGTCTGGGGCACATAACGGAGGGCAAAGATTCCTTCGTGCAGCCCTAGTCAGCGTCGCTCGACCTATACTGTTAAGCGGGCCCGCCCCTTCGCACGACGACGAGCCAAGACCTTCCGGCCATTTTTCGTACTCATTCGCTTACGGAATCCATGTTCACGTTTTTTCTTGAGGTTCGATGGCTGCTGAGATGTAAACGACATGCAATCACTCCTTGCCTAAGAACACTCACGGATAAAAGAAACATTATAGGGACGCGGCGGTACCCTGTCAAACTACGTGCGATCCATCCA
>VBOL01000283.1 GCA_005887945.1 Nitrospirota bacterium | reverse complement strand
AGGTTGAATTCGAAGATGTTGGCGTTCATCGGTTCCCAGGGATCATACTCCTCACCGGCTCCCTCATCGGCCCTGGCAAAGGGATCAAGCGGTTCGTCCGATTGAGTCGATGGCAGCGACGAATGAGCCGGTGCAGGAATCTGCTCCGCGACTGGCTTCGCCTCGCTCAACCCCTGTGACTGCACTGTGCCGGTTTTCCCAGCACAGCCGGTGGCAAACATCATTGCGAAACCCAACAGAAAGAACGCCAGCAGACGAAAGGGAATCATCACCCCGGCCTCCTTAACCCAGACTATTCACGAATACCTGCTACGTCGTCCGATCCCCTCGCCTAGCGGGGCTTTTCTCGTTCGGCCTCCTCGACAGACTGCCAGTTCGCCTACGTCTGCCTTGCTTGCGAGAAGCCCCGGCGAGCTTCGGTCTCGAACGCCTCGAGACGGCATTCATGAATAATCCGGGTTAACCCACATTGCTCATGAAAACGTCTACTCCGACTGCCATCACGCCGCTCCTCTGGGCGGGCTCTAACCCGCATTATTCATGAAGCTTCTGCTGCAAGCGCGGATACGAGGCTGTGACGGGCAGTCTCGCCGTTCAGCCCTTCGACACACTGCGCGAGTATGCCTCAGGGCTTCACGTCTCCGAGTGCCCGTCTCGCTTCACGTCTGCATGCTTTCGCGACGAACCTTCATGAATAATGCGGGCTAGGCTGAGCCGACGCGCACTGTATCAAATGTCGAGACAATCTCCAACGACTTCTTTACAAAACCTTGGCGTGGCGCGCGAGAAGCGTGACTCGCACGACAGGCGAGGGTTCGAGGTCCGAAGTTCGATGTTTCCGGAACTTCGAACCTCGAACTTCGGATCGCGCCTTTCCCGCAAGTCTCGCCCGTCTCGCTTGAGCGCAGGCTGGGAGTCTGTCTGACATTGCTTTTGTGACGAGGCGAAGGAGGTGCGGCTAGATGCGAGGCCGCAGGCCCGGGAAAACCGGAGGTGTATTCACTGGAATACAATACATTGAGCATTGTTTCTGGCCGAGAACGACGCAGATGGTGGCGGATCGTTCGCTGCAGTAGAAAGGTCAATGTCAGACAGGCTCCTAGGATTGGAGCGCTGCCTGGACGAATTCGGCCCATCGTCTGAAATAGGCCGTGCCCCCGACCTGGTAGGTGTTGTTGTGGTCAGCGCCGGGAATGACGTAGAAGGATTTGGGTGGCTTGGCCGCCTCGAAGACCTGGCGGCCCAATTCGATGGGAATAATGTCGTCTTTGTCGCCGTGAATGATCAGCTTCGGGAGCGAGAGCTGCGGAAGGCGATCGATCAATGTGAAGTCTGCCCCGAGCAGCCAATGGACCGGCAACCCCCCGTAATGGAACTTGGCCACCGCTTCGATCGACGGAAACGATGATTCGAGGATCAGCCCCGCGGCAGGCTTCTGCACGGCAAGTTCTCCTGCGACAGCCGCGCCGAGCGAGCGCCCGAAGAAGACGATGCGCTCAGGGCGAATCATTCTGGTTCGCGTCAGATAATCGTGCGCCCCGAGCGCATCCTGATAGAGCCCCTCTTCCGACGGCCGCCCCTGGCTCCGACCA
The DNA here is from genome assembly GCA_005887945.1 of Nitrospirota bacterium. GTDB lineage: Bacteria > Nitrospirota > Nitrospiria > Nitrospirales > Nitrospiraceae > Palsa-1315. Next base: position 1,863 of record VBOL01000283.1, on the reverse strand, counting down.
TAGCCGCGATAGTCGAACAGGAACACCGAGAGTCCTATCTGGTAGAGGAGCTTCAGATTCTCGAGACGGTGGATGACATTGCCAGCGTTGCCATGGCACCAGAGTATGGCCGGACGATCTGCCTGCGCCTCAACGTACCAACCGAACAACCGCGCCCCATCAGCTGCCTGAAACCAAACCTCTTCAAGCGGCAATCCGCTGAGCCGAGCCCAGTCTCGATCTTGCCACGGCTCAGGATGATAGACGAAGAATTGGTCAAGGATACTCACGATATCCACCACATGACTGGCAGGAGAATACCCAAACATCCGAGAAGAAGAAAGACGGTTTTCCACGTACCGAACGATTGATCTCGGAGTGCATATCACCTTGTCTCCCACAGGAAACTTCGCTAGCATACGGTACTCGTTCATGCTCCCTTCAATCCCGTAGCACGCTATGTACCTTCGAGGAGGTCGCAATGACAATAAAGATTCTAACAGTAGTATGCGGGCTCTATGCGGCATTCCTGTTGTCTGGTTGCTCCATTGGGATGGCTCTCAGCGGGAACAAGCAACCGAACTTCGACTTCATCTCGGTCGGAGCACCTCGGAATCAAGTGGAAGCAGAACTTGGTCACCCTGCCGCCACGAATGAATCGACTGAGGGGAAACAAGAAGCCACCTACAAGTACGAGATGGGCAATTCTCCGAACACGGGACGGGCTTGGGTCAACTTCTATGTTGATCTCGCCACTTTCGCACTAGCCGAGCCGATCCTCACCGTCATCGAACTGCTTCAGGGGCACGATGAAGAAACCCGAATTGTGTATGGGCCTGATAATAAGATTCTCGAAATTCACGGTTATACCCCACCACCTGTATCAAAAGTCGTGATCAAGGCTGAGTCGCCTGCATCAAAATCAAAGGCCATGATTGAGGCCGAAGCATTGCAAGAGCAATACATTGAGCGTCGACAAGATTCTGGATCAGCCCCTGTGTCAAAAGCCGTGATCGAGGCTCAAGAATCACAGGAGAAATTCATTGAGCAGAAACAAAAATCTCCATCTGCACCTACAGAGCAATTGAACTCGCCTCCCGCTCAGTAAAGGGAGGCTGCGGTTACTTCTAGGATTCTAGCTAGAAAAATGCTTGTATCGAGAACATGACGTCGTTGTCGTGATCGCGGTGGTTGTAGTCGAGCCGGAGTGTCAGATTCCGGAGCAACGTGACACGCTGGCCGACGGTCCAACGGAAGTCATCACTCTTGTCCCCCAAGGGATATCGGAGATAGGTCCCCGACGCGAGCAGTTTCCAGCGCACCGTGAGATCTGCCAGCATGCCGACCGACCCGCCCCCGCCGATTCGATGGCGCTCGTCATAGGCGCGGCTATAGTTCGCCTCGGCCTCGGCGAAGGCAAAAAAGACTTGGTGTCCAAGCCAGCGACTTTCCACTGCCGCTCCGATTCCGCCGTTCATCACTCCATTGCTGCATAACTGACATCCCCCATGCTTGATCGTGTTCATCCCGACGTTGATCTTCCACGACGGGGCGTGAAACACCGAATCCATCGGAGAGAGCGAGACGACATTTGCCAGCGTGGCGCGCTCCAACCTTGTTTGATTATGCCGGTTATATGTCCGCATCGTCACCGAGGCGATCTCAATCTGCGCGTTCGGGGTGTATCCGATTTCGGGATCAAGCAGGTCGTGATACCCCGCGCGTATCGTCTGCTCTTCGAACGCACTGTTGTTTCGCCAACCTGCGCCCACGCTGACTCGTGAGGTGTTGTGACCCAGCTCCGGCTGTTTGGCGAACGGTTCGACCCGAAATTCTTCCGAAGGCAATCTGATTTCGCTTCGGGCTGCCAGAATGGCGCGGTTC
>VBOL01000281.1 GCA_005887945.1 Nitrospirota bacterium | reverse complement strand
GAGGACAGGATTCTGTTTCGGTGTATACCTCGGGCGCGAATGCAAGAAAAGTGTATTAGACTCCCCCTGTCAGTCAGCGATAGCCGCGCTGACGATTGTTGACGCTGAAACGCAAGGTAAGCAGCACCGGTGAAGGTCCGCAAGCGAAGCCACAGGTTCCGCGCGAGAGGCATCCCCCAGATGTGTCGAGGTCGTGTGGCGGCGACTCTCGTGCTTCGCGCCGCGCTAGCCGTTCTCACGGTCGGGTGTGAACATCGACAGGCCCCCGACGCCCGTGCAGGGCCACAATTACTGGGTCCGAACAGTAGCTTGCCAAGCGGCCAAGTGCAGGCCTCCTACAGCGCTATGCTGACAGCCATCGGGGGCACGCCACCCTATTTCTGGACGGTTTTCAGTGGACAGCTTCCTAATGGCCTCAGCCTGGCACCGTCCACAGGTGTTATCTCCGGGACGCCCACGCTGGCCGGGTCCTTTACCTTCGTCGTCCAAGCCAGGGACAGTGTGGGAGGGACAGCTTCATTCGGCTTGACCTTGAACATCGCTTCACAACAGATCACTGACCCAACGCCGTTCAGCATGGACACGGTGACGGCCATGAAGTTTGGGACGCACGAGATTGTTTTGAAGGGAAATAGTTCGGTAGCAAATCCGTTCGATACCGTGGCCAAGGTCAGGTTTGTGCCGCCCTCCGGGCCCCGGAATGCCGTAACGGTCCGCGCTTTCTATGATGGTGGAAATACATGGCGTGCACGCGTCTACGTCACCGAGGCCGGCACGTGGCGATGGGAATCCAGTGCCCCAACCGATTCAGGCCTCAATGCGAATTCGGGCACCTTCAGTGCAGTGAATTCAAAACTGCGGGGGCTTCTGAAAAAGGACTCCCGCAACCCGAAAGCATGGCGGTCGGACGACGGACGCTGGTTCGTCGGTGTGAGCGACACAGCGTGGTTGTTGTTTAGTCGAGATCCCCAGGTGGCACAGAATTGGCAGCCATATGTTAACGATGATGCTGCACATGGCATCAACGTTCTTGGTCCAGTAGGCTCTCTCGAGAGTTGGGGCACGGAGGACGTCCCGCACGCGGGGAACAATGAACCCTGGGCCGAATCCGCGGATAGCCAGCCAGATTACACTCGATACGACCTCGTGAAATTTCAGAACGCGGAAGGCCGTCTCATCTGGATTCTCAATAATCACCCCGAAATGTTTGTGCAATCCATGCTGTTTGGCACGCAAGTCCAATGGTCCTGGCGGGGTCTCAGGTTCCTCAGCGTGAAAAGACGGCTCCTCTGGATCTTGAAAAACTATCCGCGGATGCTTGTCCGATCTGCGCTGTTTGGCACGCCGGTGCACGCGTCCCGCTCGGCTCTGCCGCAGTCGGTCCGGAACAACACGATGGACTATATGATCGCCCGCTGGTCCGCCTTCCCGAACTTACTCTGGCTCGTGAGCGAAGATCAAGATACGACTGCGCGCGCCACCCTGGCCTTTAACCGGGAAGTCGGCAATTATTTTGCAGCCCACGAACCATGGAACCATTTGATGTCAACCGAGCCCAACCGTTATCAGGGCTTCCTCTTCACCACGCCGAGCGATTTAAAGTGGGTGAGTTATATCTGCCTCCAGGACACTGGAAGTCCCGAGGCCCGACAAATTCAAAAATTTGCGTTGGAGACAGTCCCCCTGCAACCCATGATGTGCGAGGACCATTACGAACAGGATTACGGTGGAACTCCGAGCGGGAAGTCAAACCCACGCTTCTACTACCGATGGTCTATGTGGTCGTGGATTCTGTCGGGCGGTTCAGCGAACTATGGTGGTCGCTATGGCGTACTCCACCCCTATTCTCAGACTGGAAGGCCCGACCTCGCCTGGATCGGTCCAGGGGGAACGAATTACACGAGCTACCAGTTGCGTGGTCTCGATTCCATACGATACGTCGAGTCCTATTTCTCCCGGCGGAATATCGATCTGAGTTCTTTCCAGTCTGATGACGGCTTGGTCGTTTCCTACACCATCAAAACGGGCTGCAGTTGGCGTCCCAAACTTATGCGGCGGGGAACTCGAGAATTCATTATTTACGACCCTAACGCGGACTCGCAAGGTGCGTCGTCCAGTGTCGACCCTACTACAACGGCAAGTATGACGGTCGATTTGACGTCTGCGCAGGGCCCCTTTCAGGTGGAATGGTACCGACCCGATGACGGCATAACCCAGAGTGCCAGGATGGTTCAAGGAGGAGCGCTAAAGCATTTCGCTGCTCCGTGGCAAGGGTATGATGTGGTGCTTCGGCTGGTCTCCGCTCCCCGCCCCGCCACCCTCATCAAGCCCTGACTGACACCTTAGCCAGGAGTTTCCGTGCGTCCGCGAAACGGTGGGCTTCCGAGCGTCGCTTCACGGGTCCCCGCAACCATATACATTCTCCTGGGGAATGAGGGGAGCAAACCATGCCAACGCGATCATCTCCAAAGCAAATCCCCGGTTCTCCTGAAGCTATCTCCTTATATTGACAGTGACTTAGAGACACTCTTCACCTTTTCTGCACGAGGTGCGGGACCTACGACGGGGTGCCTTCTCGGGCGCAGCCCATGATTGAAAGATTCCATGGGGTCGTTCAACAAACTCGTTAACCTAAGTGATTTCAAACACATTCGGTCGCTATCAGGTGTTTACCTGAGGTAGGATTAGGAGGTCCTACTGATTGTGGCATCAGGGGTTCTGTCGTAGTTGTTAGAGAGTTTGCGTACAGGTGCCAAGTGGAGTGTGTGCTGGGCGCCCGCCCCAAGGAGAGCACTTCCATGGCAAAGAAAGAGAACCGGACAGGAGATACGGCGTCTCACGTGGGGTTTGCAGGCGAACATCCGCGTCTCGAAGCGACATCGGAACTCCTCCGGGAATTGGTATCTCACCTTCGCCAGAACCGCACGCAACTCCGCGAGGAGTGGGTGCGCCGCATCACGGAAGCCCGCCTGCTCACGGCAATGAGCCAGGAAGAAATCTTTGCGGAAGCCACTTCGGTGTACGACAGCTACGTGGAGGCTCTGGAAACGGGAACGTTCGAAGCGCTGCAGTCCTATGCGCGCAACCTTTCCGAACGCATCATTCCCCGAGGCGTGGAAACGCACGAAGTCGTTGGAATCGTTCTGCTCCTGCGCGACGTGCTGGCCCGTTCGCTCTTCGCAAAATATCAAACCGATTTCGAAAAGCTGAACCGTATCTTGGACGCCTACGAGCCCGCTGCCAATCGAATTGCGAATACCGTCGCCGTAGGATTCGTCCAGGAGCGCGAGCGCGTTATCCGCCAGCAGCAGGAGGCCATCCGCGAACTCTCCACGCCGGTGTTGCAGGTGCGCGAAAGGCTGTTGATTCTCCCGATCATCGGAGTGATCGACCCGCAACGCGCGCGCCAGTTGACGGAGCAGTTGCTCCGGGGAATCCGCACGAACCGCGCGAAGGTGGTCGTCATCGATATCACCGGCGTGGCGGCGATGGACGCCACTGTGGCAAACCATCTCGTGCAGACCGTGGAAGCATCCAGGCTCCTCGGCGCGACGGTCATCGTCACGGGCCTCTCCCCTGAAATTGCCCAAACACTGGTCACGATCGGCGTCGAACTGGGCAAGATGAACACGGTCGGAGACTTG
>VBOL01000282.1 GCA_005887945.1 Nitrospirota bacterium | reverse complement strand
TGGAGTCAGGCGTGCTCCTGGGTCCGCTGATCGATCGAGCTGCGGTCGAGGCCTATCGGAAGGCTATCGAAGAGGTGAAGCAGGCGGGAGGGAAAGTCCTCTACGGGGGACAGGTACTGGGTCAGCCGGGCTATTTCGTGGAACCGGCCATCGTGCAAGCGGAGAACCATTGGTCCATCGTCCAGCGCGAGACCTTTGCGCCGATTCTCTATGTCATGCCCTTCAAGGCGCTTGACGACGCCATCGCGTTACAGAATGCGGTACCTCAAGGCTTGTCCTCTGCGATTTTTACGTCCGACGTGCGGAGCAGCGAGCGGTTCACATCCACTGCCGGCAGCGACTGCGGGATTGCCAATGTGAACATCGGTACGTCGGGGGCGGAAATCGGCGGCGCCTTTGGAGGCGAAAAGGAAACTGGTGGAGGGCGTGAGGCCGGCTCGGATGCCTGGAAAGCTTATATGCGGCGGCAGACGAACACGACCAACTGGGGTGACGATTTGCCGTTGGCCCAGGGTATTCAGTTCGGCTCCTAACCGCTGAGGGGCGCAGGTCAATAGTCATTGGTCAACTGGATAAATGCGGGTGCAGAACCAGAAGCAGTTTTTGCCATTGACCAACATCTTTGGGAAAAGAGGCAAACCATGGATCAAGGCGCTGAACTCGATGCGTTGATCAGCCGGATGATCGACGACTATGTGTCGCGCAATCGGGCAGCCAAGGTGTTGCGGGACTCGCTGGACGAGGCGGGAGTCGGCTTCTACCCGGTCGCAGACCATCTGACGCTGCGGACGCTGAATATCGATCGGCGTGCGGAGGAATTCACGAGGCTCGGGTATGGGTACAGTGAAACGATCGAGTATGAAGACTGGTACGCGAAGGTCTATCGGAAGGTTGGATACCCCGCGCTCTTCGTGGATCAAGCCTATCCCGATGATCGGGGCCGCACCAGCATCATCCCTGGCTGGGTCAAGACCTTCGGCGATCAGATGTTCCATCATGTGGCGGTGCGTGTGGAAGACATCGAGCAGGCGATTGAGCGGTTGAAGGCACAAGGTGTGGTTTTTGCCGGTCAGATCGTCGGCGCCCACGGTGGCCAGTTACGGCAAATCTTCACCGCACCGGAAATGATTGACGGTCAGCCCTTTTCTGTCAGGGGTTCTCGCCTCCACAGGCAGACAGCCTGATGAAATCGACCGTCAAGCGAACCTGACACCTTTTCCCTCCGTATCCTGTCAGTGGCCTGCCCAAGTGACAAAGACATTTTTATCCCCAAGCTTTCTCGCCTCGCCTTAAGAGCCCACGCAATAGCCGCTGCATTTTTCCCCTGGCCTTCTCTCGACGCTGGCGTTGGCGTTCGACCATGAGTCCGGCGACAAATGCGGCCCGCGCGCTGTTCGATTTCTTGAGGAACGCCCGGATATACGCTTCAGCTTGAATGGCGTCTTGGTGCATGCCTAAGACGTCTTGCACGACGCGGGCTTTGTTGATGAAGCGTGTGGCTGGCTTGCCGACCGTCGGTTCCGCGAGTTCGGCGGCATAGCGGGCCCGTTTGGTTTTGATCCTGGTCTCGTGGATTTTAGCATTGTTGGATGCCTGACCAGCCTGGTGAACCGCGTTTCGCAACTTTGTGAACTCCTGCTTGGCGAGGTCGCGCAACGTCACGGTGGATTCGACGACGGTCGGATCGTGCGCCGCTTGCTGGAGCCGCCTGGTGAGGTCAAGATACCGTGCGCTCTTCAGCTCGTTCAGCAGGACCTCCTGGACATTGTTCCGCTGGGCTTCCAGATGGGCGATGAATTGTGTCAGAGGCCGGCGGTCCCGTGCATCAAGCGCGGCAGATTCCTCACGGAAATAGGCGAGTTGGACGTCGAGGTCGCGGGCCGTTCCCAGCAGTTGGCCGAGCCAGCGCAACTCGTCCCGCAACGAGTCTGCCCATTCAGGAACCAGCAGGGGCCTGACGGTGCGCAGGATGGCGCGTAATTGTCTCGTGGCCACGCGCATTTGGTGCAGGCTTTCAGATTCCCTCCCGAGCCTGGCGCCCGGGTCATGCGCAAGCAGCCATCGGACATGACGTGCGAGGGCCCACTGCACATGAGCCACCACCGGCGCATCCGATGCCGGCGGTGGCTCAGGACCGGGAGTGGGCAAGGAGAGCGCGCGAAACAGCTTGGGGCGTCCGTCATGATGGTAGGCTCCCGCTCGACGGAGCTGTCGCTCGAGGTCGGGCCGTGTGCTGTCCTTCCCATTCACCTGTTCGATTTCGAGTTCTCGAAAGCGCTGAAGTACCGCTCCGTCCTTCATGACGGACACGTGGTCGAGTGTGACGTCTGCGACATAGGCATTGTCCGTGCGCACGCGGACACCCGTGCGCCAGACTCGCAAGGTTGCTACAGGTATGAGCTGCCGCTGTCCGAGATGGAGAAAGAGCAGATCGTGGAACGTTGTCGGTGGAATAGATTGGCGATCGACCATCTCAATTTCTTGCCGGTCCTTCATCAGAGGGAGTTTCAGTTGCCAGGCCTGTTTCCCGCGCTCGATTCGATGGCGGAGGGTGATCCCAACATGGGCCAGGTCGTACTGGGAGGTGTCATAGTAGGTCGAGGTTAGCAGACGTCGCGGCAGCGGGATGCCGGCAAGAGGGGGCAGGCGGAAATTCGGATCGATGGCCAGTTTGATCTCACGCTCGACCGTTGATTGTACGGCCGGGTTGAAAGCGACCGGATCTGGCGATTTCGAGGGAGGCTTGTTGGCACGAGCCATCACAGTCTCCTTATGGGACCTTTAAATGTCGCAGATGGAAGGGGAGGGATGCAATCCCTAGCCCGCATTATTCCTGAGCGCTTCTGCTGCAGTCGCCGATCCGCTGCTACGACGTGCCTTCGGCCGGCCGGCTCGCCCCTCGGACCCTCACCGTACTGCACGAGTACACATCGGGGCCTTAGGGCTCCGCGCGCCGGTCTCGCGACGCGGCTCAGCAATTTCGCGACGAACCGTCATGAATAATGCGGGCTACGGCAGGCGGATGAGCCAATCGTCTTGGGCGTCTAACAGGCTGCTGAAAAACTGGTGTGAACCCCTCTGCTGAGACAGTTTGGAAATCTTGAACGGGCAGGAGAAGGTCGAGAAACTTGGCGATTGACTATTTATAATATGTCTAGTATTCTAGACATATGGACATTAATGAAGCTCTAGCAGCCTTCGATACGCTTTCGCAGGCCACCCGCCTGCGGGTGTTCCGTTTGCTGGTTGAACATGGTCCGTCCGGCATGCCGGCCGGTACGCTAAGCGAGTCCTTAAATATTCCTCATAACACGCTGTCGTTTCACCTGTCGCATATGAGCCATGCGGGGCTCGTCGTGTCGCGACGGGAAGGTAGGTCCGTGATATACCGTGCCAATTTCGAGTTTTTTTCCGGTCTGATCCGGTACATGGTCGAGGACTGTTGCCGCGTCGAATTTGCCAGCATCCGCAATGATAAAAAGCGGAAATGCTCAATCATTGAACTTTCACACTGTTGCCAGCCATAGGAGAAAATGTCATGAAACGTTTTCATATTCATATTGGGGTTGAAAAACTCGATGAATCTATCCGCTTTTACAGTGCGCTGTTCGGCGCGGAGCCGGTGAAAACGAAGACTGACTATGCCAAATGGTTGCTGGAAGAACCCCGCGTGAACTTCGCGATATCCACGCGTGCGAAGAAAAAGGGCGTCGATCACCTTGGCATCCAGGTCGAGGAAGAGAGCGAACTGACAGAGTTGCACGAACGCCTCGAGGCTGGGGACATGGTCGTTGCTGCTGCTACGCCCGGTCGGAAAAATCCTGGATACAAGATCCCGCCGGTATCCCGTGGGAAGCATACTGGACGATAGAGGATTCCCAGCTATTTTCCTGCCATGCGGATCAGGCTGAGAGTGCCTGCTGCAGGCCGGAAACGATGGGAGAGCCTGATTGCTGTGAACCTTCTGAAAAAACCGCTGGGTGCTGCGGCTGATGAAGTCCGATGTGATCCTGATCGACCTTGCCCGATGCATTGCGATGGTCATTGTCTGGAATCACCCCGCCGAGGGGGATAACCAGTATGCTGCTGGGCTGGTCGCCTTCAATAGCCTCTTCCAGCTTGTATTCTTTACCGTCTATGCGTGGTTTTTCCTGAGTATCCTGCCGCCCGTGTTTGGCCTGGCCGGACACGTTGTTGAGGTCAGTTTCCGCACGATTGCCGAAAGCGTATTTATCGATCTTGGCATTTCTTTTCTAGCGGGGGTTTTATCCCGCGCCATTCTTATCCGTCGAAAAGGCCGTGCATGGTATGAACAAACTTTCCTGTCAAAAATCGGACCAGTCACGCTGATTGCGCTGCTTTTTACCATCGTCGCCATGTTTTCGCTTAAAGGCGAGATGGTGGTGACATTGCCGGTTGATGTGTTGCGGATTGCTATACCCTTAGGGATCTACTTCGTCATCATGTTTTTCGTCAGTTTCCTGATGGACAAGGCAATCGGAGCTGACTACAGCAAAACGACAGCGGCCTCTTTCACGGCGGCGAACAATAATTTTGAGCTGACCATTGCCGTGGCCATCGCAGCCTTTGGCTTGGGATCATCGGAGGCCTTTGCCACGGTTATCGGCCCATTGGTGGAGGTTCCTGTTCTGATCGCGCTGGTAAACGTCGCCTTTTGGTTGCGGGCAAAGCTATGGCCGGGAGTCAGCCCGGAAGTCTGCCTTTCTATATCCCAACCGCTGTAAAATCGCCTGTTCTCGGTACGGTTGAGCTGCCGTCGCTCTTGCTGCCATGGGCGCAACTTCTAAGAAGTTAATTCTAATAAACCCTTTAACCTTACCCATGGGGCAAGGTCTGTTCGATGATGTGCCCCCAGACATGCTAGGCCTTCAAAAACTATTACTACCGAAGCATACCCTTTTCGTCACAAAACAACATCCGACAGGGGAAGCCGAAATGGAAGTATTTCTAACGGTCACCAGTATGTCCAAAGACCCAGCGTGGATTTCTCCTGTGAGTTCTGTCTTTATACGCGATTGTAGCTCCCTTCCTCCAGAAGATCGCGAGGGAGAACGCAGTAAGAACTGTATCTTTGGCTAAGGCTAAATGGACGACGCGGGAAACAGCGTCGCGAGTTGCTCAGGGAGGTAATTCTGATGCTGATCGTTAAGTCAGTTTTGCTTTTTGGATTGGCGGGGATCTGTGAGATAGGAGGAGGATACCTCGTTTGGCAATGGTGGAGGAATGGGTCTAATTGGCAATGGGGCCTCCTAGGTGCCGTCGTCCTGTTCCTATACGGTATCATTCCAACCTATCAACCCGGGCAATTTGGGAGAGTCTACGCGGCATATGGAGGATGGTTTGTAGTACTCTCTATTGTGTGGGGATGGACGGTGGATCGGATTCCGCCGGATCGCTACGATGTCCTTGGTGGGCTGATCTGTCTGGCGGGGGTTGCTGTCATTATGTATTCGCCGAGATGATACGAAAGAAATTTCTCTGAATAGTGAGGGAAGCCCCCCGGAGGGCCGGAGGCTTCCCATTGAAGCAGCTCAGCGCTTTAAGGCGTGAGCGGAGATCCACTCCTTGACCTCCCACGCGACTGTGACAAGGGCCTCAATGCCAATGAGACCAAACGAAGTCCCATTGTGGACCTCCAGGAACCGTTGGTATTCCTCGGAGGTAAATTGACAGCCCCGATTCGAGTGCCGAATGACCGGGGTGCGCGCGGTCGCTGCCACAACGCCAGCAGCAAGGTTTGTATGACCAACCGGCGGTCCTGACACGGACTCATCGACCATTTCTGACCCAAAACCGGAAAAGTAGACCACCCGCCACTTGAGATACGAATCCGCTCCTCAAGCTATTTGTGGCCCAGTTTTTGGGTTCCGAGGCACCCGGTCTTGACATTTCTTTATCCTAAAGCCCAAATTTAATGGGTAACCAAAGTCT
>VBOL01000045.1:11668-47470 GCA_005887945.1 Nitrospirota bacterium | reverse complement strand
CAGACTGGCCCACAACGTCATCGTACTCACGCCGGTTACGAACGCACTCATGAAGAGACCCCTGTCAGAAAAGAAAACCCTACGGTCGCCATGCGCGCGGCACGAGAACCCTACGCGCCGGACTCAGAAAGGGTACAACGTGGATACCACATGAAGCAAAGAAAGGAATCCCCGAACTATAGCAAGCAGTTTTTTCGAGAGTCAAGCCGGCGAGCCCGCACCCGATCAGCGGTCTGAGCCGGTTAGCAGGCTTCGGAAAAACGATGTGGAAAGACAAGAACTTCACTGGTCCGCACGTCTGGAACAACAGGAGAATGCCGGGCAGGATGCTCAAAAAGGCCGCCCAGCAAGGCCGCAGCAAGCGAAGAGGCGAGGCGTACGCTTCGGTACGTTGAGCCTCTGAACGATGCGAGAACGCCGCTGGCGGACTTTTTCAGCATCCTGCTAGAGAGACCGATCAGGAGACGGAAAGAATCACTTCAATTTCGACGGGAGCACCGCGAGGCAACTCAGCAGCCCCCACAGCCACACGTGCATGACGACCAGACTCTCCAAAGATTTCAAACAGGAGGTCTGAGGCCCCGTTGAGGACTTGGGGCTGCTGCACAAAACCTTCCGCCGACGCCACATGCCCGACGACCTTCACGACGCGTGCAATACGGTCCAACGTCCCGAGTTCCTGCTTGGCAATCGCCAGTGCATTCAGAAGAGCGAGCCTAGCCGCCTCCATCCCCTGCTCGACCGTCAGATCACGTCCAAGCTTACCGGAGAACACTAACTGCCCGTCTCGCATTGGAAGGACACCGGACAAAAATAAGAGATCTCCGGCCTGGACCGCCGGAACGTAGGTCGCCAACGGTTGCGGGGGGAGGGGCAACTCTAGATGCAGTTCATTCAGTTTGCGTTCGTAGGACATCCCGATGACCCGCGTGCCCCCTTCACCGTTTACGATTCACGTTCCACGTCTTACGTCCCACACACTACCCTGCGCGGAGGGCATCGAGAAAACTCTCACCCACAGGAAGTTGCCCCCCTTGCAGGGCTTCAACAATGGTATGCCCCAGATCAGCAGCAGAAGCTCTGATGCCGAGATTGACCCCATGTGCCAACTTCGGCCCAGTGGCCAAGAGAGGAACATATTCCCGCGTCGGAACCTTATCCACCTTCGTGATATCACGTCCATGATCGCCCGTCAGGACGAGCAGGTCGCCTGGGCGAAGCTGCTCCAGCAACCCGGGAAGCCATCGATCAAAATCATGGAGAGCCATAGCCGACTGTGCAGCATCCGATTCCAGGACATCGAGCCCGGCCAAAATCAATCCTCGGGGAACCTTTTTCAACATCCCCGTGACCTCGGCAAGTAACGACGTCCAGTGCCCAACGGGAACGGAACGAGTGAGCCCGCGACCGCTGAAGAGATCGCCGACTTTCCCCACCCCAACCAGGATCTGGCTTGCACGATTGAGCACATCGAACATAGTCGGCCCGGGTGGTTCAAGCACGAACGCACGGGGTTGTGGGCTGAACTGTACTGCACCGGCACTACCCAAGAGAGGATGGGCTGAAACGCGCAAAATTCCCCAGGGGTCCTTGAGTAATTTTCTCGCGGCCCGGCAGCGCTGAAATAACTCGTCCCGACGCATGGCGCTATCGTGCACCGCCACATGGCAGGTGCGTCGTCCATCCGTCCAGACAATCACCGCGCCCGACGACAGATGTTCAGCCTCACACTCGCGCAGCATGGCCGTTCCTGAGGCACGACGATTGCCGACGATCTTGCGGCCAAATGCCCGTTCGAGGACCGCGACCATGTCAGGAGGAAATCCGTTGGGATACAGCGGCCCGGCAATGTCCGTCAGATAACCGGCCATTTCCCAATAGCCGGCCATGGAATCCACACCCTTCGAGAGAAATCCAAGACGACCGAAACACCCTTCCGGCTGCCCTATCGTCCGCACACCTTTGATCTCCGTGATGTGGCCAAGCCCGAGCGCTTCGAGAGTAGGGAGGTTGAGTCCCCCGACGGCATTGGCCAGATGGGACAAGGTATGGGAACCGGCATCGCCATATTCCGCCGCATCGGGCATGGCCCCGACACCGAGTCCATCAATCACCAGCACAATGACACGGGTAATCATGGGCGCACTATAACAGAAGCGAGACGCATCGGATATGGAGTTGCCTTGGCTATGAAGTAGATTGTCGCTGCGGATGCCATTCGGCCATGATCGCGAGACTCGCGCTGGTGCCGATCCGATCCGCACCGGCCTCCAGCATGGCCAACGTGGTCTTCCAGTCTCTAATTCCACCGGAGGCCTTCACCTTGGCGCGACCGACCACGGCCTCTTTCATCAGCCTCACATCGTCGACCGTTGCGCCAGCGGCGCCGAACCCGGTCGAAGTCTTCACGTAGTCGGCTCCAGCCTCCACAACCAACTGACAGGCTGTACGCTTTTCCTGCGGCGTCAGATAACACGTTTCGAGTATGACTTTGTGTTCGACGCCTGGTGTCGCGTTCACCACTTCAGTAATGTCCTTTCGCACATACTCACGATCTCCTGACTTCAGCCGGCTCACATTCATGACCATATCCAGCACGTGCGCGCCGCGCGCGACCGCTTCAACGGCTTCGGCGACTTTAGTCTTCGTCGTGTGACAACCTAGGGGGAACCCGATAGGGATGCCTACACGAATCGCCGTGCCTGCGACAGCTGCCACCGCTTCATCCACATAGCAAGGCGGGACGAAAATCACGGTGAATCGATACTCCTTAGCCTCCTTGCACAGTCGCAGAACATCGATCTTTGTGGCGTCCGGACGGAGCACCGTGTGGTCTATGAGATCCGGTAGGTTCCATTCAGACATCACTCACGACACTCCTATTTTGTGGGAAAGAGCCCCCTCCCCGGGGACGATTGATGTCTGGGAATGGGTTCCACGACGAAAGGGCCGCTTCTGATATTTCTCCACCGCTTTGTTGTGCTCGATAAGCGTCGCAGAAAACTGATGCGTTCCGTCGTTCCGGGAGACAAAATACAAGGAGCGCGAATCAGAGGGATAGAGTGTCGCGCGAATCGCTTGAATGCCTGGGTTGGCAATCGGTCCGGGCGGCAGCCCCTGCACCCGATAGGTATTGTAGGGGCTGGGGCTCGACAGGTCTTTCTTGTGCAAATTTCCGTCGAATGCCGGCAAACCATAAATGACGGTTGGATCGCTCTGTAATGGAATGTGTTTTTTGAGCCGGTTGTGAAACACTGCGGAAATCTCCGGCCGCTCGCCGCCTGTCCCAGTCTCCTTTTCGATAACGGAGGCGAGGGTCAGCACTTCGTGCATTGTCATCTTGAGTTCCTGCATCCGAGCGAGGAGATCCGGTCCAACCTCCTGCCGTAGCTGCTCGACCATGGCCACCAACACCTCTCGCGCCTCGATCCCACGAGGAAATTTATACGTGTCGGGATAGAGATACCCTTCCAGCGTCTCCGCCTTAATCCCAAGTGACGCAATGAACTCCCGGTCTTTCGCAAGCCGGAGAAACTCCGCGCGATCCGTGAGGCCCTGTTCCGAGGCCAAATCGGCGATTTGGGTGATGGTGAACCCTTCTGGAATCGTCAGGGGATGGAGCAGCACTTGGCCGTTGAGTAGCTTCGAGAGAATCTCCGCCGGAGTCATGCCGGGATTGAGCTCATACTCACCCGCATGAACTTTCCGGTCGGCAGATTGGGATTTTCCAAAAAGGACAAAGACGGAACTGCTCTTGATCAATCCTTCACGCTCAAGTAGCGACGCGACAAATTGAAACGTCGAGCCATCCGGGATGACGACGGCTTTCGAAGGAGGGTGCTCTTCCGTGGGAATGGCTGGGCCTTCAGCCCAGCGAATCGCCTGATATGCGGCGACGCCGAGTGCGACGACCACGACCAGCAGACATCCGAGAATGATCCGTAGGCTCATGAGGTGGCTCTACCGTTCCCCTGTCCGAATACTCATCCGCCCATGATTCCGGCTCCATCTTCGACGCCGGTTCAAGGCTCGCCAGATAACTCTGGAGCAGAATTGAAGCGGCGATGCGATCCACCACACCCTTCCGCTTTTTCCGACTGACATCGGCCGCGATCAAAAGATCTTCCGCTGCCTTTGTCGTCAACCGTTCGTCCCACAGAATAACGGGAACGGTCACTCCCTGTTCCAACCGAGCCTGGAACTCGCGCATCGCCTGAATCGCCGGACCCTCGCGGCCATCCAATTGAAGGGGGAAGCCCAACAGGACTTGCCTGACCTCATGCGTCCCGACGAGGGACGCGATATGGGCAATGTCTCGGTCCAACGTGCGCCGATTGAGCGTCTCAAGCGGTTGGGCGGTCCACCCTAACTCATCGCTCAGGGCCACCCCGATCCGCTTGGTCCCGTAATCGAGCGCGAGAATTCGTTTACCTTGCATCAGTGTACCGCTGCAACATGCGTTCGACCAGCCCAAAGACCTTTTCCAACGCGACATCCAGCCTGGATGGGTCCTTACCGCCGGCCTGCGCCATCTCGGGCCGGCCGCCGCCCGTACCGCCCACCTCGGCCGCCATCTCCTTGATGAGGTCGCCCGCTTTCAGCCGGGTAGTCAGATCCTTCGTGACAACGACCAGTAGCGAGACCTTGCCATCGTTGGCGGCCCCGAGCGCGACGACTCCACTCTTCAGCTTATCCCGCAACTGATCGGCCAGCGCCCGCATGCCGTTCACATCCAGACCGTCCGTCCGCTGCACATGCACCTGGATGCCGGCGATTGTTTTCGCCGTGGTCTCGACCGCTGATCCGGTGGCCATTCTCAATTTCAGCTCTTCCAGCTCACGTTCTTTGTCTTTCAGTTGCGTCATGACCTTGCGTGTTTTGGCAACCAATTCGGACTGGCCGACCTTGAGCAAGTCCGAGAGTTCCCGAATGTCCGTTTCCAGCTTCTTCATGTGCGCGAGCGCCCCGCTACCGGTCTGGGCTTCGATACGGCGCACACCAGCCGCAACGCCGGTCTCCGATACAATGCGGAAGAGTCCGATTTCGCCGGTGTGACGACAGTGGGTGCCGCCGCACAATTCTTTACTGAAGGATTCGACGGTCACCACCCGCACCTGTTCGCCATATTTATCGCCGAAGAAAGCCAGCGCGCCTTTGGCCACGGCATCCTGAATGCTCATGACTTCCGTCGCGACCCGCTCGTTCTTCTGCACCTCGTTGTTCACGACCGTTTCAATCTCATTGATATCGCGGGAAGACAGCGGTCTGAAATGGGCAAAGTCGAATCGCAAGCGATTCGGCCCGACGAGCGACCCATACTGTTTTATGTGCGGCCCGAGCATATCCCGCAAAGCTGCATGGACCAAATGGGTGGCGGTATGGTTTCGCTGAGCGTCCTGCCGCGTCGTGGCATTGACGGTCATGCGCAGCTGCTCGCCCTCGCGAATCCGCCCTTTCGTGACAGTCCCCTTGTGCAGAATTAAGGTCGGCGCCGGCCTCGTGGTTTCCTTGATCTCCACCTGCCCATCATGGCCCATTAAAACGCCCCGGTCGCCGACCTGTCCACCGCCTTCCGCATAGAACGGAGTCACATCCAGAACTATTTCAACCTCATCGCCTTGTGCTGCTTCTTTGACCAACCGGTCACCTTTCAAAATCGCCTGCACGAGACTATCGCTCTCCAGACGATCGTAGCCGATAAACTTCGTCGTCCCGACACGCCCGGCCAGTTCCGCAACCGCAGGCCGAGCCGTTTCCTGTTCAAACCCGCCGGTCTTGCGCGCACGATTCCTCTGTTCCTCAATGGCCTGGTCAAACCCCGCCTCATCGAGCGTCATTCCCTGCTCACGGCAGGTCTCGCCGATTAAGTCCATCGGGAACCCATAGGTGTCGTAGAGCTTGAACACGTCAGAGCCCGTGAGGACCTTACTCCCGGCCGAGCGCGCTTTCGCAATCATCTCGTTGAGAATTGGCAAGCCTTGATCGAGCGTGGCGATGAACCGCTCTTCTTCGCCTCTCGTCGCCTCGGCAATCGTCGCGGCAGCGCCTCGAACTTCTGAATAGGCCCCGGCCATCTGGTCCACGACCGCCGCCGTCAATTCATAGAGGAAAGGCTCGACGATGCCGAGCAGCCTTCCATGGCGCGCGGCCCGGCGCAGAATCCGGCGTAGCACATAGCCGCGCCCCTCGTTCGACGGCAACACACCATCAGCCATCAAGAACGTGATCGCGCGAAGATGGTCCGCCACCACGCGCATCGAGCGATCGGTCGTGTCTTGCTCCCCATACCGAACCCCGGCCCTGGTGGCCACGGCGCTGAGCAACGGCGTAAACACATCGCTGTCATAGTTGCTGGAGACGCCTTGTGCCACTGCCGCGAGCCGTTCCAATCCCATGCCCGTATCGATGCTGGGTTTGGGTAAGGGATGCACCTTCCCCGCGGCATCCCGATTGAACTGCATGAAGACGAGATTCCAGATCTCGATGACGCGATCGCCCGCGCCGTTAGGCCAATCGTCGCCTGACACCGACGGTCCCTGGTCGAAATGAAGTTCCGAGCAGGGCCCACAGGGTCCGGTATCTCCCATCTGCCAGAAGTTATCCTTCTCGCCGCACCGCACAATCCGGGAGGCCGGGACCCCGGTCTTCTTCCACAGCTGGTCCGCTTCGTCGTCGTCTCGGAAGATCGTCACCCACATCCGATCCTTCGCCAAGCCGACCGTCTGAGTCAGAAACTCCCAGCCAAACTGGATGGCGTCTTCCTTAAAGTAGTCGCCAAAGGAAAAGTTCCCCAACATTTCAAAGAACGTATGGTGGCGGCTGGTATAGCCGACATTCTCCAGATCGTTGTGCTTGCCCCCTGCACGGAGACACTTCTGCACGGTGACCGCTCGCCTGTAGGCGCGCGTTTCCTCGCCGAGAAATACCCGCTTAAACTGGTTCATCCCGGCATTGGTGAAGAGCAGCGTGGGATCGGCCTGAGGAATCAAGGCGGAACTCGGCACGACCTGATGGCCATGCTGTTCAAAATATCGAATGAAGGCTTGTCGCAATTCTTGAGTACTGTTCTTCATACCACCCTAACGTTCCTCCCGCATCAGCGGCCCCATCACCGTCTCAATGATGTCTTCGTCAAACCCACGTTGGCTCAAGTGTCTCGCTATTCGGCCACGCGTCTGCGTCGAGTTGGTCCGTCCAGCCATCGTGACCACCTGCATGGCCAGATCCCGTTCACTCACCTTGCGGTAGGTAGCCCGCAGCGTCGCATGCACGATGTGTTCAGGACAACCAGTGGCGAGTAGCTCTTCTTGCAGGCGCGCACGCCCCATCGGCATGCGTGCGAGTCGCCGATCGGCCCACCGCGCAGCGAAGGCTACATCGTCGAGGTATCTCAACGACGTCAGCCGTCGAATCGCCGCGCGAACCTGCGAAGGAGATGCCCCCTTCGCCGCGAGCATCCTTTCGATCTGCGCCGTCGTGCGATCACTACGAGCCAGAGCGCGCACCGCCAGTTGCAGCCACTGATCAGGAGATGGTGCCGCCTTGTCTGTGCCTCGCCTGCTCACCAGCCGATTCGTAGCTTGTTAGACGCCGACCTTGTGCGGTCGCCGCTCCTCGCGTTTCTCCTCGGTCTTTTTCTCGTCCTTCACCGGCGGCATAACGGGTTTTTCAGGCGTACGTCCCGGCAGACCAGCCAGGTCACGCAGCTTCCCTTCAATCTCACGTGCCAACGGCTGGTTACTCAAAAGAAAATCTCGCACCGCGTCGCGTCCCTGCCCGAGCCGCTCGCCTTGATAGGAATACCAGGCCCCGGACTTCTCCACCACTTTCTTCTCGACTCCGAGATCGACCAACTCGCCGGTTTTCGAAATACCCTGCGCAAACATGATGTCGAACTCCGCCTGCTTGAACGGAGGCGCCATCTTGTTCTTCACCACCTTCACGCGCACGCGGCTGCCGGTCACCTCCTGCCCTTCCTTGATCGACTCAATGCGCCGGATATCCAGCCGCACGGACGAATAGAACTTGAGTGCGTTGCCGCCGGTCGTCGTCTCCGGGTTGCCGAACATCACGCCGATCTTCATCCTGATCTGATTAATGAAAATCAGGGTCGTCTGCGACTTGGAAATGGCCGCCGTCAATTTGCGAAGGGCCTGCGACATAAGCCTCGCTTGCAGCCCCATATGCGCATCGCCCATTTCACCTTCGATTTCGGCTCTCGGCACGAGCGCTGCGACAGAGTCTACCACGATGACATCGATCGCCCCGCTTCGGACAAGCGTCTCGGCAATTTCCAGCGCCTGTTCGCCGGTATCGGGCTGTGACACGAGCAGATCATCCACCTGCACACCCAGCTTCTTGGCATAGGTCAAATCCAGCGCATGCTCCGCATCGATAAAGGCAGCGGTGCCACCGGCCTTCTGTGCTTCCGCAATCACATGAAGGGTCAACGTCGTTTTGCCCGAGGACTCGGGACCAAAGATCTCGGCCACCCGTCCGCGGGGAAGCCCGCCGACGCCCAGGGCAATATCGAGCCCTAGGGATCCGGTCGAAATCGCCGGAATATCCACCGGGGCATCGGCCCCCCCTAGCTTCATGATGGCTCCCTTCCCATATTGCTTCTCAATTTGAGACAGGGCCAGATCCAGTGCGCGCTTCTTGTCGTCTTTTTCAGCCATGGGTGCTCCTCTTGTGGTAGAGAGATCGGGGGCGATTATACCCAAGTTGAGAGAAAGAAACCTAGCCCACAGGAATGCCGCGCGGAACGGGCGGGACGGGCGAGAAAAGCGTGACACGAAGTTCGGAGTTCCGGGTTCGAAGTTCCGAACACTTCAGCCTTCAGCCTTGAGACCGCCCACCCGTCCCGCCTTTCTCGCACGTCTCGCGCTTCACGCGCCGCAGTCTCGTGTGTAAACCCGTGTATTCACGAGATTTCATTGACCGGTAGAAGGGATAGAGATACAAGTAACACCATGCCTTCGACTCTCGTCCCCGACACAAGCGACCATAAACCAACCGTCCTGATCGTCGACGATGAGGCCGCTCCCCGCGCGGCCCTCACACAGATCCTCAGGCAGGACTTCCACATTCTCACCGCGGAGAATGCACGCGCAGCCCTAGCCGTCCTCGACGACCACGGCGTCGATCTCGTCACGCTGGACCTGAAATTGCCCGATTGTTCCGGATCGGACCTCTTGAATGACATCAAGCGCACACATACCGAGATCGAAGTCATCATGGTCACGGCCTACGGCAGTCTTCAATCGGCGATGGACTGCATCCGCCACGGCGCGGCCGGCTTCCTCCTGAAACCGTTCAATGCTTCAGAATTACTGACTATATCGTTGCAAACCGCTCAAAAGAAACTGCGGCTCGATCAATTACGCCCGCTCCTCACCAACTCGACGACGCTCTGGGGCCCAGAGCCGGCTTGTACCAAATCTTGGCAGGCCCTGCGCGACGACTACACCACCATGAACCGCACGGGGTCGCTCTCCGCGTCGCATAGCGATGAGACGTCGCCCTTGGTTCCCCTGATCTCCGACCTCTTAGAAGCCAAGGATCGCCACCTGCTCAATCATGGAAGCCGCGTCAGTTTTTATGCGACGCTCGTTGCCAATCGACTCAGCCTTTCCATCGCCGAACAACAGTCGCTCGCACTCGGCGCACTCGTGCATGATCTCGATTTAATCAGCGTCCCGGACAGTCACGTACTGAACATGGAATCCGACCCGCAGACCCATTGTCCCGACCTCGGTGCAAGGATGGGCCGAGCGATGGGATTATCAGCCGACGCCGTGCAGATAGTCGCCCTCCATCACGAGCGATGGGACGGAACGGGATACCCGTTTGGCTTACGAGATGACAGCACGCCCTTGCTCGCTCGCATTGTCGGGATCGCCCAAATGTTTGACGACCTTACCGCCGAAAAATCGGACCGAACATCCCTCCCCATCAACGAAGCCCTGCAACAGATCGAGCAACAAGCCGGCACCGCCTTCGATCCCGCACTGACCGAACTCTTCTGCCGCACCATGCGCGAACAACCCCCGCAGCACTGACATAAACCCAGTCGACTATGTTCTCGCCTCGATCTCACAACCGTGAAGCGGAAGCAGCCGAGGGTTTCTCTCGTTAGTTTGGTTGAACAAGACCAACTAGGCGAGCTATTCGAAACACGAGACCTCCCTGTACAAGACGCACGCATCTGCTCGGAAACCATCATCGCCTCTAACGCCGGCGCCTTTACATTAGCGGGAGGTGGCTACGGGCAATCGTGGAGGCTATCTGTATCGACCGAAAGGTTTCTGGACAAGACCTTCAGAAGAAAATAGACGACCTTGTCTCGAAGGGTTTGCTCGAAAAGCCCCAAGCTGATTTGCTCCACGAGGAGCGATACATAGGAAACGCGGCTCTACTTGAGATCTTACCGCCGGCTAAGCAGGAGATCGAGGACGGGCTTGTAATAGTGGAGGGGCGATGAATACGATCTATATACTGCCTCTCCGGGCGGAGCGTCTTCGCGAAAAGCGACAAAAACGGACGAAAACGTGAGGTGCGGTTAAACCTCCTTCAGGCGTACCTCCCACAGCTTCGTATAGTCTGACCCGGTTGGCTTCAATTCACTCTTCATCAGCACGACTGACTCCACCGCCAGCGAGCCCAATGAAAGCGGCCGATCCAGCACTCCTCCCTTTGCCAATGCGGCTCCAACTTGGCGTTCCCCCACCCTGATTCGTGCCAAGGTCAGATGAGGACTGAACGGCTTTGTCTCGCGGAGAAAACCTAGACCTTCACAAGCCTGTTCGATCGCGCCATGGATCTCCGCTATTCGCTTCGCCTCTGCTCCCCGGTCCCAATTCTCCAGCGGCCCGACCCACAGCACGCGCGGACTTTGCGGACGAGGAAAAGCGCCGAGTCGTTCAAGCGGCACATTCACAGCTATCTGACTTTCGATCGCCTGTTCGACCACGATCAGCAACGGATCAATGACCTGCTCATCCATGTCGCCAAGGAACTTGAGCGTCAGATGAATCGAAGCTGGCTGCGTCCAAGAGATGCGCATGTCTCGCTTCAACTCCGGCTCAATTCTATGCTTCAACTCCTGTTGGACAGTAGCAAGCCCGGCCTGCAGCTTTTGAGATAGTTCGACGGCAAGGAATGCCCGGATCACTTCGACACCTTATCGAGCAACCAGCGGCGAAGGAGATCCAATGCGGCTTGTGATGACCGTTGTTTAATGACATTCCGATCGCCGTGAAACCGGAATTCCTGCGTGATCGGCCGGCCGGTCCCATCATCCAATCCGATATAGACCAGCCCGACCGGCTTGGTCTCGGTCCCGCCGCTTGGTCCGGCAATGCCGGTGACGCTGAGTCCCACCGATACGTTGGCGCGCTCACGAATGCCGCGGGCCATCGCCGCAGCGACCTCCTTGCTCACCGCGCCCCTTTGGGCAATCAATTCGGCAGGCACACCCAGCATCTCCGTCTTCGCCCGATTGCTGTAGCAGACGGCGCCACGATCCACATAGGCAGATGAACCAGCCACCTGTGTGAGCCGATGGCCGATCAATCCGCCGGTGCAGGACTCCGCTACCGCCAACATGAGCCCCCGTTTGGTGAGTTCCCGCCCGACGGCTTCTTCCATCGTGTCGCGCCCCTCGGCGAAGAGCCAATCGCTGAGTCGTGAGCGCACGTCGTTCGCCAGCTTCTGCAGCAAGTCACGATTCCTCTCCGGGACAGATTGGTTCCCCTTCGTCGTGAGCGAGACCAGCACGCCCATGGGCGATGCGAGCTGGCATCGACGTCCGCCTCCGCCAGGCCGAACGTATGAAACACCAGACGAACGATCGGCGTTCGTGGAAGCCGGCCTGACGATTTACTTGCTGCGCGCAGCAATGGCAAGACTTCCTGCCGCATCATCTCTTCCATTTCCCGCGGCACACCAGGCAACGAGATGACCAGCGCCTTCTTCCATGTCAGGCAAAACCCCGGCGCAGAGCCAACCGGATTCTTCAGCACGGTGGCACCTAACGGAATCATGGCCTGGCGCAACTGCGCTGTGCTTGGTGTGCGGCCCCATTGCGCGAGTCGGGCCATCATACCCTCCAACGCGTCCTTGCGACGACCGAGCCGGTGTCCGGTCGCGTAGGCCACCGCCTCTCTCGTGCAATCGTCCACGGTGGGGCCGAGTCCGCCGGTCATGACAATCACTTGAGATCGCGTCACGGCTGTGTGAATAGCCGTGACGATATCCTGCCGCTCATCGCCGACGACAGATTTGAATCGAACTGCGATCCCGAGTTTGCCGAGTTCGTCGGCGAGGAAGAGAGAGTTGTAATCGGATCGTCCCCCGATCAACAGTTCAGTGCCGATCGAGATAACTTCTGCGTCAAGCTGGGGAACCGTACTCGCCTTAGCCATAGTAGATGGGACCGTGAGCCGCTTGATGAACTAATGGATCTCGGAAAAATCTACGCTGAAGCTCGACTCTCCTCCGTTCGCCGGAAAGACCGTGATGGTCGTTTTAGCGTTCGGGTTGAAGTCAGCATAGTTGAACGATCCCACGACCTTCGCCTTGAACCGAGGACTCTCCGGCCAGGCAGCACTGCGATTGGCGAACCCATCGAAGCGAACGGTCACGGGCTTGATGGTTTTCCCTCCCTGATCGAACACCATATAACTGTCCACCGCGAAGTTGGGGACATTCCCGAAGATGACGGTGCTGACCAGCATGGTCTGGCCTTCCAGCACTTGCGCCATATCGACCTCGCTCGGCTGGAGGCCCCGCAGAGCCATATGCGTGGCCATGACCGATAGGGCTCCTATTTTTGTAATCAAAAATCCCTTTGGATGGACCTCGTCTGACGCTCCGAACCGCACATAGAATCTATCCGGTGGCATCCGCTTCTGCGCCGCCTCTTTTCCCAGCTCGAGTGCGGTCTGAATCTGCTCCGAGGTGGGATTCACGTCGATGGCATGGGCCGACACATGAGGGAGACCACTCAGCACAACAATGCCCGCACTGAGCAGCATGTTCCTCTGCCTATGGACCTGTGCGACCCACATGCGCATGCCAGTACCAGATCACTCTTCTCCTGTCAACGAACGGCCCAGCCCCTCTTCAAGGTTGACAACAGCAAAGATGAAGTGATAAACAACCCAACCGCAACTAGCCCGGATTATTCATGAATGCCGTCGAGAGGCGTTCGAGACCGAAGCCAGCCGGGGCATCTTGCGAATAAGGTCAATTGAGGCGTATGTGTAGCGCGTCGAGGAGGCCGAACGAGAAAAGCCCCACTGTACGAGAGGATCGAACAAGGTACCAGGTATTCATGAATAGTCCGGGTTAGTGTTCTTTTCAAGAAGTTATACGGAGGAGTTTCGATGTCAACCCCTGAACAAACGCCAGCGCCCCAAGCACCTAAGCGCCAATATGTGAACTTCGCCTTCTATAAAATCGACCCGGCCTGGCGGCGCCTCCCCGAGAGTGAACGCACCAAAGGCAAGCAAGAATTCCTACGTGCGGTCGAAGACTATGCAGGCAAGGTACTCGTGGTTGCCTACTCCTCGGTCGGGATCAGGGGTGATTGCGACATCATGCTGTGGCGGANNCCACTCCCTACTCCTATCTCTCGATCACCAAGCGCTCGGTCTACGTGGATCATCACACCCACGAAAATCAAGAGAGCAAGCGCCTGACCGTCGTTCCAGGAAAAGCCAAGTATATTTTCGTCTACCCGTTCCTCAAGACGCGCGAATGGTTCCTGCTCACGAAGGCGGCGCGGCAGGGCATGATGGACGAGCACATTGAAGTCGGCCATCGCTTCCCCTCGGTGAAGCTGAACACGACCTATTCATTCGGGTTGGATGACCAGGAATGGGTGGTGGCGTTTGAAAGCGATAAGCCGGAAGACTTCCTGGATCTCGTGATGGCGCTTCGCGAAACCGAAGGCTCACGCTACACGCTGCGTGATACGCCAATTTTCACCTGCGTTCGCAAGAGCCTCAAGGAAACTCTCGACACGCTCGGCGGCTGAAGCGACGTCGCAGAGAAGCATTGGATACGGCCTTCGGTCTCACGATCGAAGGCCGTTGTTTTTAGCCAGCAAGCTTCATGACAGCCCCTTGCAACATCGTGCCAACAAGCCTGCGGAGAGTGCGTGCGGCTGTTCTCTCCGCCGTGCTTCCCGGTCTTGGTCAATTGACTCAAGGCCGTCGCCGTCAGGCATTGACCTACGTTGCCATCACCCTGCTCCTCATCGCCCTGAGCCTCGGTCTCGGCCGCATCTCCGGCCGTGCCGCCGAGGTCTTCTTCTTCATGCTCCTCGCACTACCGTGGTGGGCAATCCAGAGCTACGACGCGTATCTTGGACCAAGCGACTCCTCAGCCGACCTCCAGCGCACCTGGCGGGCTGTCTGGGCACGAGCTCACGACATTCGATTCTTGGGTGCACTCTTTCTGCTGAGCGCCATCAACGACTCGTTCATCATCCTGATGAACCCCGAGTATCTCCTCCCCTTCTTCTGTACCAAACCGGGGGGGCTCCTGGGTTTCCTGACGAAAGCCTTGTCGCCGATTCTGCATACAATAGTGGGCTATGGATTTCTCCAGCTTCGCCGATGGGCACTGTTTGTCTATCTCTTGTATGCCACCTACGGCATGACCAACGCCGTGGTCAACCTGACGTGTTTTGGCCCAGGTCGAGTGCGTAACACCCTGCTAATCACCCTGGCGGGCTTTACGGCCTACATCCTGTGGCGGCGACGCTGTTTTCACGCACCGCTGACTCATCAGACTTCGGAAAAACTATTTCAGCACAGCTCTTAGACAAGAGGGGAACATCTCAGCAGGATGCTCAAAAAGTTTGTCCAGCAAGGCCGCAGCCGATGAAAGTAGCGGAGGCGTAGCTTTCTCACCCGCCCGCCCCGAGCTGCTAGCGCAGCTCTATCCCGATGGGCTACGTTGAGGATGCTGTCGAGGCGAAAACGAAGCTTAGTGAAATGCGCGTCTTGGCGCGCTAGGGTTGGGCGAGTGAGAACAGAGACTTTTTCAGCAGCCTGCTAGAAGCCAGTCCGACATTGCCTTCGTGACGAGGCGAAGGAGGCGCGGCCAGATGCGAGGCCGCAGGCCCGGAAAAAACGGAGGCGTATTCGCTGGAATACGTTGAGGATTTTTTCGGGCCGAGAACGACGCAGATGGTCGCGGATCGTTCGCCGCAGTAGGATAGGTCAATGTGGGACAGGCTCCCAGAGCGGATTCTCCGCTTTGACAGCCGAATCGCCCGTATGGTACCTGTCTTGGGTAGGGGCGGACATGAGAGGAATAGGCGCCTCAACACTTTCGATGGCTGACAATAACGCACTCTACGCGATCCGCTTTCCAGACGGATCGGTGAGCCTCTACATCGATGAAGACTACGCAATTGAGCGCGGGGTGGACCCAGCCATTCTCACGCGCGTGGAAATCCCAAGGGACATGTTCGTCAGCGGGACCATTCAAGAGATTCGCGAATACGTCGCCCTCTATCTGGAATCGCGTCATTCCGGCACTGCATAGGGATCCCTCAACCCAATGACCACAATAGCTTCACCAGCTTCACTCCTGACCGTTGAGAAGATCGAATCCGTCATCGCCGCCATGCCCATGCAAGGGCGGATCATGCTTCGACTGATTCTGCTTCAGTACTTCGACGTGACGGACGAAGAAATCCTGTACATCGTGGCAGATCGACCGGATCCCCGCTGCGTCGCCGGGACCAAGCCCACCAACACCACTATAACCAAAGAATCGATTAAGGTGGTCACGGACCGGCGCAACCAATACCGCCGACAGGTGCGGCTCAAGCGGGAGCGGACGTGGCTGCAATGCGACAGTCTTCGGAGACTCGCGCAACTCCGTGAGGCCTTCGCCGACCGTGCCCGCACCCTCCTCACCGAGCGTTTCTCTATCTCCGCTGACACGCTTGACACCTTGCGTGAATCCGCGAGAACCGTGCTGCCCAAGCCGGCAATCCGCCTGCTAGAGCAGCGGTGGGACGCCGATGAGATCACGGCTGAGGACTATCAGCAACAACGGCTCAGCATCGAATTCCAGACCCAACTCCGCATGGCCGAAAAATATCGCAAACGACTCGCCCTTGCGGAACGCGAGCGGCAGAGCGCGATCTCTGCACCGCTACAAGATCACGAAATCGGACATGTGTGGGGCATCCCTGCCGGCAGTCTCGCCTCCCGCAAGGTGAAGTACCTCACGCAGTACCTGCACGCCCTCCAGGCCACGTTACAGACCGACGCGGCAGCCACGGCAACATCACCATTGGATTTGTGGAAGGAAACCTTCTCGGTGCTCGCGGAGCAGCCCATCGAACGTTCCCTCTCGACCTACGACGGGTTGGAAAAGACCGAGTCCGCACTCATCGACAAACTGACCGCCATGGTCTGGGGCAACCTGGCCGAGGAGATCGAAGTTAAGTTCTGGACCTCGCTCGTCTTCGGAGCCAGCTCCAATGCCATGCACTCAGAAATCACCAGGAACTTGTTTGGGCTACAGCGGCTCACCACCATCCTTAACGACATGGACCGCTCTCCCGAGGCAGTGGATGAAGAATTGCTCAAGCGGACCGCGCCCATAGCAAAGCGTGAAGTGGGCGCGCTTGAAGCCCCTGCCGAGCCTCCCGTGAAGGAGTTGAGCGAAATGCAGGCTCAGATCCTCAGCAGTATGAGAGGGGATGATGCGAGCGGCAGAGCCTCCGATAAGTGGTAGCCCGCGGCAAGCGCGAGGAGCGAGACTCGCGGAAAAGCGGGACGGATGACGGTTCGAGATCTGAAGTTCGAGGTTTTCGCAACTTCGAACCCAGAACTTCGAACTTCGTGTCGCGCCAGTCGCGCATTTCTCGCCCGTCTCGCTTGAGTTATGCCTCCGTGATTGCACTTTGCCCTCGGTAAGGTATAATACACCCACATCATGGCCAGACTGTCCAGCATCCCGCCACCGCTTCAGCATAACGGAACCGTACGCTTCCTGATTCTTCTACTCCCGCTATTCGCCTTCAGCGCTGTACCGTTGCTTGTTCACGCATCCGGCCTTCTGGAAATCACCGAGCTCCTCACCCATCCCGAGCAGTACGACCGCCAAGAAGTGGTGGTAACCGGCCAGGTCACCAACGTCCAACTCGCCACCAATCGGCAAGGCCAGCCGGCCTATGGGTTTCTGTTGAAGGCTCAGGCCGGCACACTGAAAATCATCAGTCTCGGTCAAATCGAAGTTCGGGAGGGCGAACAGGTGATTGTGGAAGGAGTCTTCTCGCGCCTTCGCCAGGCAGGACGCACCATCATCTACAACGAAATCAAAGCCCTCTCGATTAAGCCGATGAATCGGCTCAATCCCGATTTGGTCGGCTGACAGCAGACTTCATCTAGTTGATCTGGTTAGTTTCGTTCAACCAAAAAACCAGACAAACCAGACAGACCAGAAAAACAAGACAGACCAAATAAACAAGAAAAACCAGCGTCTGCTAGCCTTCGCGCGGATATTTCAAGAACCACGCCAGCAACCTGTCCTGAACTCGATCCGGTACCCACTTCGCCATCCACGCCCGTGCAGTGGCGTCCGCACCCACGAGATAACGGGTTTTAGGACGAGGCGCCGTCAACGCATGATGCACCGCTTGAACTACCGCTTCCGGCGGAATGGCTCGTTGGGCCGATTGGGCTATCACTTCACGAATTCGAATCACCGCCTCGCCATAGAGGGCCTTCGCCTCCTCGCTGACCGAGGCTTCGAGGTCCTCTGCCGCCTTGGCTGATTTCTCCCAAATCGGCGTCGCGATTGCCCCTGGTTCGATAATCGAAACCTGAATCCCCCAGGGTTGCAGTCTCAACGCATCTGTCAGCGCCTCCAAGGCAAACTTCGATGCAGAATAGGGCCCCATTAGCGGAATAGTACCTCGGCCGGCGATCGATCCCATGTTCACAATTCGACCGCGGCCACGGCGCAGCAACGGGAGAAACGCCTGCGTGACGGCGATCTGCCCGATCACGTTGACCTCAAGCTGTTTCCGGAGCTGCAACAACGGAATCACTTCAAGGGGACTACCGATGACGATCCCAGCATTATTGACAAGCCCTCCCAGACCACCCTCGCCCACAACTCGTTGCACCACCGCGACAGATCGCGTGATCGACGGCTCATCGGTGACGTCGAGCGTGATGGGAATGAGTGACGGACCACCCTTCGCGGCAAGCGCCTCCCCTGCCCGAGGGTCGCGCACGCCGGCAAACACCGTCATCCCACGACCGGCACAATCGAGTGCACAAGCCGCTCCAATGCCGGTCGAGGCACCGGTCACAACAACGGCCATGGACGAGTTGATCTGGTTCATCTGGTTTGTCTCGTTTATTTGGTTTGTTTGGTTTGTCTCGTTTATTTAGTTGAACCAGACTAACCGGATAAACCAGATGAACCAAATCAACCAGATCAACCAAACAAACCAGACAGGCGAGAGTACCACGGCTGTCCGCAAGAGAGCAGCCTCCTAGCCAGTATTATTCATGACAGTTCGTCGCGAAATCGCTGAGCTGCGTCGCGAAGCCCGGCGCGCGGAGCCCTGAGGCCCCGATGCGTACTCGTGCAATACGGTGAGGGTCCGATGGGCGAGCCCGCTGGCCGAAGGCTCGTCGTAGCAGTGGATCGACGATTGCAGCAGAAGCGATCATGGATAATACTGGCTAGATGTAACCAAGAATTAACCCAGCCGACCTTGACAGGCCAGGGTCCTTTCATTATGGTTTCTAGCAGAATGCTGAAAAATTTCGCCGGCGGCGTTCTCGCATCGTTCCCAGGAACCGTGAAACGAGGGGCAGCCGCGGAGTTGCGGCCTTGCCTGGGATAAGGCGCGTCTCGGCGCGCCAGGGTTGGGCGGGTGAGAAGTCTGGCCTTTTTGAGCATCCTGCGGGAGTGTTCGCCTATTGTGCCACATGTGCGGACCATCAAAGTTCTCGCGTACCGACATAGTTTTTCCGCAGCCTGCTCTATTTCAGCGATTAAGCTCATGAATCGGACGCGGTATCAATGGTAAGTATCTAATAGTACACTTCTATTTTATGGCAAAGATCGCGGTAATCGACATCGGAACGAACTCCATCCATATGGTGTTGGCTGAAATCCAGCTGGACACAGGCTACAAGATTCTCGATCGCTTCAAAGACATGACGAGACTCGGGAACGGCGCCTTTACGACCCACCGCCTCTCCGACGAGGCGATCACACGTGGACTCGACGTAATTCGCAATCTTGTCACCCTGGCCAAGAACAAGGGCTATGATCGCATCATCGCCGTCGCCACCAGTGCCGTGCGCGAGGCGAAAAACGGAGGAGACTTTATCGATCTCGTGACAAAACACACGGGGCTGACCGTCCGCGTCATCAGCGGCAACGAAGAAGCCAGGTTGATTTTCCTGGGCGTCAAAAACAACGTGCCCATGACAGAACAGCCGACGCTCTCGGTGGATGTTGGCGGTGGATCGGTCGAACTGATGGTCGGGAACCGTGACCAGCTCCTTCACACGAAGAGCCTGAAGCTGGGTGCCATCCGACTGGCGGATGAATTCCTCAAGCGCACGCCCCCTTCCCAGGGGATGCTTCGCTCACTTGAAGACACCGTGACGGTCCAGTTACAGGGTGCCCTCGATTCGTTCAAGACGAAACGATTCGATTCCCTGATCGCCACCTCCGGCATGGCGGGCAACTTGGCAGAAGTCATTCATTTGCGCAGAACGAATCGCCCGCTCCCCCAAATCAATCTCGCTACGATTTCACTGAAGGACGTCAAAGAGATCGAGCAGGACCTCGGTCAATCCACCATAAAAGCCCGGCTGGCGATCCCCGGATTAGATCCTAAACGCGTAGATACACTGTTTCCTGCCGCAGTGGTCCTTCGCCGTCTGATGGAGCTCTCAGGGCGAGATGAACTCATCCTATGCGACAAGGCCATTCGTGAAGGCATCATCTACGATTTTATCCAGCGCCACCGTGAACGGCTCAAAGCGGAAGCGGAAATTCCCGACTTGCGCCGGCGCAACGTCAT
Organism: Nitrospirota bacterium; assembly: GCA_005887945.1. Classification (GTDB taxonomy): domain Bacteria; phylum Nitrospirota; class Nitrospiria; order Nitrospirales; family Nitrospiraceae; genus Palsa-1315. Next base: position 27,381 of record VBOL01000045.1, on the reverse strand, counting down.
GGCGTTGGCCCGTCGCTGTCAGGCCCCGGAAGCCCATAGCCTTCATGTCGCCGGCCTAGCCCTGCGTCTCTTCGACCAGACGACACGCCTCCATCGTTTGGGGCCCACCGAGCGGAATTGGCTTGAATACGCCGCGATTCTGCACGACGTCGGCTACCTCATCAACGAGCGCCAGCACCACAAACACGCCTACTATCTCATCACCAATAGCGGCCTTGGGGGATTATCCGGCGAGGAGATTCAAGTAGTCGCGAACGTGGCACGCTACCATCGGCGCGCAGTCCCTCAACTGAAGCACGAGGAATTCGACACCCTCTCACCCAAATACAAACGAATCGTCCGGATCCTGTCCGCGCTGCTTCGGATCGCCGATGGCCTGGATCGGACGCATTTTTCGGTCGTCCGCACCCTCGATGTGAGACTCGGCGCCACCGTCACCATCACCGTGCACGTGACGGGCGATGCGGAGTTGGAAACCTGGGCCGCCGCAGGCCGGGCGGATCTCTTTGAACGCGTATTCCACCGCCGCGTGAAGTTTTCCGCCATCTCGCAGGACGATGCCGCATGAGTGAGCAACCCCGTATACCCAGACCTCCCCACCCCTACTCCGGAAAACTGATCATCGTCGAGGGCATCGACGGGTCCGGCAAGAGCACGCAACTGCTGTTGCTGCACAAGTGGTTGGAGTCGAAAGGCCATCGAGTCTTCTTCACGGAGTGGAACTCCTCGGAGCTGGTCAAAGACACGACCAAACGGGGAAAGAAAAACAAAAGCCTGACGCCGACGACGTTCAGCTTGTTGCACGCAACCGACTTTGCCAGCCGGCTCTATCATGAAATTTTACCCCCGCTCAAAGCCGGCATGATCGTCTTGGCCGACCGCTACATGTATACCGCCTTCGCTCGTGACGTGGCCCGCGGTGTATCGCCTGAATGGATTCGCAAGCTCTACAGCTTCGCCATCACACCGGACATGGCCTTCTACTTCAAGGTACCGATCGAGGTGGCCGTCTCGCGGCTCCTCGGCGGCACGCGCGGACAATTCAAGTACTACGAAGCCGGCATGGACATGAACCTGAGCCCGGACGTCACCGAAAGCTTCCGCATCTTCCAATCGAACATCCTGGCCCAGTATGAGAAAATCGTCGATGAGTTTCAGCTCATCACGATCGATGCGACGAAAGACATCGAATCCCAGCAGAACAATATGCGCCTGCTCGTGGGAGAGGCGCTCAAAGATTACAAACCAAGGCGGGGTACCCATGGTCGACGCACAGTATTTTGGCGACGGTTTGAAGAACCTAAATCCGAGTGACCTCAAGGGGAAGCTCATCGCCATCGAAGGCACCGACGGTGTCGGTCGCTCCACGCACATCGAGATGTTGCAGGAGTGGCTGGAGGTGCAGGGCTATGGCGTGCTCACGACCGGCTGGACCCGTTCCAATCTCATGTCGAAGACCATCGAAATGGCCAAAGAAGGCAACATTCTCGACCGGTGGTCGTTCAGCCTGTTGTACGCCACCGACTTTGCGGATCGCTTAGAACTACAGATCATACCTGCGCTTCGCTCGGGCTTCATCGTCCTGGCAGACAGGTATATCTATACGGCCCTCGCCCGCGATTTTGTGCGCAGCGGAAACCGCCAGTGGGTGAGAGACGTCTTCGGCTTTGCCTTAGTACCCGATCTCGTCTGCTATTTGCGCATCGACATCGAAACACTCGTGCTGCGCGTCATCGAAACCAAAGGGATGAACTACTGGGAATCAGGGATGGATCTTCGTCTCGGCAGCGATCTCTACGATAGCTTTAAGAAGTACCAGTCCCTCCTGATCGAGGAGTTCGACAAAATGGCGGAAGAGTTTCACTTCGAAGTGATCGATGCCAGAAAATCGCCGGATGAGATTCAGGACGCACTGCGCAGCAAGATTCAGCCGCTGCTCACCACCAACCTGCGAAGCCCGGAACTGCCGTCCGACCGCCACATCCAGCCGGCATAAGAAGACCGTTGTTTGGTTTGTCTGGTCTGTCTCGTTTGTTTGGTTGAACCAGACTAACCAGATGAACCAGACCAACCAGATAGACCAGATGAACCCTAGTCTTCCACACCCGTCTTCCGCTTTCCCATGGCCCGCAACTGATCGGGGGTCAACCACCAACGAAGGACTCCTCGACCTGGCTTCGGCGGGATCGACAGCTCGATCAGACAGGCCCCGGCTTTCTTGAAGGGAAAGGCCGCCGAGGGCTTTCCTGCAAGCATCACACTCACTACCATCCCCAAATGGGGTTCATGACCGACACAGAGCACGCAAGACTCCGGCGGAAGATCGCGAAGGAACGATAGGAGCCGATCGGGAGGCGCATGCGGCAAGAGTTCATCGACGATTTGCACCGCAGAGCGGACTCGCAGCGAGCTGTGCGCAATCTTCGCCGTCTCGATCGCCCGGATCAAGGGACTCGACAAGACATGAGTCGGCTGCACGTCGAGCCGCTTCAACCCACCGGCCACCTGTGCCACGCGCTTCGCTCCGCGCTCAGTCAGAGGACGATCCGCATCCGGCCCTTCCCATTCATCCCGCTCCACCGCAATGCCATGCCGCAACAACAAACAATCCATCATCCCTCGTCTCTTAAGCCGCATGAGTCATGACGACAGGCTCCTAGGCCGAGTGTAACGGAATCTCGAAGCAGTACCAACCGGCGATAGGCAGCTATGTCGATGGGGCTTAGTAGGCTGCGGAAAAACTATTGTACACGCGAGACTGGCGGGACGAGCGAGGCGGGCAAGGGTTCGAGGTCCGAAGTTCGAGGTTTTCGGAACTTCGAACTTCACGTCGCGCCTTTCTCGCATGTCTCGCGCTTCACGCGCCGATGAGTTGCATCCATATTGATTCCATCATAATCAAATTCGATTCGATTCTGGGTTGATTGCCGAGGCACTCTGAGCGACATCAATCGCGACAGCCGCGCTAAATACATCCAACAAATCAACGGATAAACATGCAAGAGCTTCGAGCAAGATCTCCTGGCACGTTGATTGCTGAAGAGCATGGCCAGAAAAGGGTCAACGTAACCAACCATAGGAGGTGCATGATGTATAAGAATTCTGCTTTGCTCTCAATCGGCGCTGCGCTGTTATTCTCACTGTTCTTTATCGATGTGGGCCATGCGTTCCAGATCGAGAAGAGACAGGATGCCCGCATCGTGATGGCAGGGGAATTGAAAGGAACAGCGAACCTGGCAACCAAACAAGTATCGAATACGCCAAATCCTTGTGGGGGAAGGACTGGAGCAGCATGTAGGAAGCAGAGCCCGTCCGGATCAGGAGAAAAGGCGACAGATGGGGTGCTATACACAACTACAACAATGCTTCGGTAAAGGGCCTACGTCAAGCTCTCCTCGTGTGGACAGGGGCGACGAGCATCTTGATGGGCTCGCCGCCCCTCTGCGAAATAGCGTAAGCTCTGGTCTATCTGGTTGGTCTGGTCTCTTTGGTTCATCTGGTTAGTCTGGTTCAACCAAATAAACAAGACAAGCCAATTAAAAGAAACAGACCAATTCATGTGAACCGCGTGTTTCACGCATGAGCGGGTTCAGCCCGCTCAGCCACACGCTTCACCTTGATTGTTCCGGCTTTCCTCTCGGCCTGCGCAAGATCATAGGCCGCCTGCATCCGCAACCACGTTTCCGCGCCGCCGCCAAAGGCCTTGTCTAGACGGATCGCCATCTCTGCAGAAATCCCGGCCCTGCCAATCACAAGGTTGTTCAACGCCTGCCGCGTCACATCCAGCACCTTTGCCCCTTCCGCCACCGATAGCCCCAGTGGTTCGAGGCAGTCATGTCGCACCGACAATCCAGGATGGGGAGGGTTTTTCATACGCATCGCTGTTCTCCTAATGGTAATCAATCAACTCCACATCATGCGCTATGCCGTCTTCAAACCGGAAGACAATCCGCCAGTTTCCTGAAACCGACACCGACCACAAGCCCGCAAGGTTCCCTTTGAGCGGATGCAGTTGGTATCCCGGCAGGGCCATGTCCTGCACCCTACGCGCTTCATTCAACCGGGCCAGGATCCGGGTGATCTTCTCACGATGCGCCGCCGGCACCTTCCGCCCGTCATCGTCCTGAAACAGCTTGTTCAAGCCCTTGTGCTTAAAATTCCCTATCACCCGCTCTATCCTAGATCAATATTGTGCACGTGTCAAGTGTAACTTTACACTTTACTCACCCACCCTGCCCATGCGCCCTTACAACCTCATGTTTTCTGCTTCCACCGTCCCCACGCTCCTTTGCCCTTACGGAGGCTTCGTGTGTGGCCTGTCTGGTTCATCTGGTCTATCTGGTTGATCTGGTTTGTTTTGTTTATGCTGGTTGATTTGGTTCATCTGGTTAATTTCGTTCAACCAAAAAACAAAACAAACAAGACAAACCAAATAACGGTCTTCGTCTGAATCCAATTGGATTCCCCTGTAATCAAAATAGATTCAGTAGAGATGATGCCTGTCAGGTTCTGCGCCTTCGTATTTTCCTTTGACAGCATGAAAACCTGGGGATTTTGAGGCAATTACAATGAATTTCTCGAAGCCGGCTGCGCAAGCCACTGGCACATAGATTGCGATATGCCTTAATAGTCAGCAGGATGCTCAAAAAGGCCGTCCAGCATGGCCGCAACGAGCGAAGAGGCGAGGCGTACGCTTCGGTACGTTGAGCTTCTGAGCGAAGCAAGAACGAAGCTGGCGGACTTTTTCAGCATCCTGCTAGGGCGGGACGAGCAGTCGACCTTTAGTCATTGGGCTTACGCTTGAGAACTCAATGGCGAGGATTTACGTCTGAGAATCCAATGGCGACTTGATTCTGGGGCATACCCAACCAGAACTTCCTGGTTGCCTGCGCGTCAACGCCACGGGAGCCCCGGCTCCGCGAGACCCGGAGCTGCGGCTCCCTCCTTAATAGCCGAGCGAGACTGGCGGGACGAGCGAGATGGGCGCGACTCGCAAAGATGACACTTCCGATCCGTCCCACGCTTCACGCGCCACGGTCAGCGACATAGCTAGTAATCGCGGCGAGGTAAGGATCATGCCCCAAGATATGGTGGGTAGGAGCCTGTCCGACAATGACCTTTCTACTGCAGCCAACGGCAATATCGGACAGGCTCCTAGTCCTTCTAACCCTAAAATGTTATTGCTAAAAATACCGTACAGGTTTAATAAGGGCTACCAGTTGCTTCCACGTCGCAGTGCCTGTGTGCTGTGTGGCTGGTTTCTCTCCTTGGATCTTCAACGGAGCCGGCCATGAAGGGCACCTCGGGCTTCCGAGAAGTACGGTCTTCTCCCTACCGATCACCAACAAATCGGTCACTGCGCGAGCACCCACATAAATTCGGAATAGATTCTTGGCACCTTCTCGCTACCGAGGAGTTGAAACGGATGGCGCCTCACGGTTGCATGACAACATGCCTTCTTCTTCCTTCGCTGAAACGTATCGCCTTCTAAACCTATAAGGACACTAAGACAGAAGATGTTCGGGAAACTTTTCGTGTCTCCAAAGAAATCTTCGCGAAGCCGGAAGCAATTCACTTCAAACAAGGGTGGTGAGCAATGAAAGCAGGAAGTTTCTTCTTGGTCGCAATTCTCATGGCAGTGGTAGTTAATTTTTTCCTCTCTGCCAGCCCTGCCTCGGCGTTTAATAATGACACGATGCCCCATTATGGGGACGCCAACCCGTGTAGTAATGGTGGTCATATGGTTAACAATACACATACAGGAACAGGCAGCTATACGTTCAGGCTGTGTAAGGCGTTCTCAAATGCACAATACTGGAAGGCTCAGCTCATAGATGTGGTGACATTGATACCACTCACCACTTGCGGCCTGGCAAAGGAAGTAACGATAAACGATAAGACATTCACCTGCGCGGCAAATGCAATCCCGACAGGTACTTATCTAGCGAGCCTCACCTATTGGATCCCAGCAAGCCATGATCTGGGCGCGTAACGAGTGCCTTCACCACGTCGTAACCGATTAGCCCGCGGTCACGGGCATCAGACATGCGAAAGGAGAGCGCCGATGCAACATAGTTCATCGTCTAGTCGCCACAAGGTCTTGTCTCTATTAAGGTATATATCCTTAGGCCTGCTCCTCATTATTGTTTCGGCTTGCCATAGGGCAGCAAACCTCGTCCCAGCAGGGTATGAAGCTGTGTTCTCAGATCACATTATAGCTTCAACCGCCGCAAGACTTGATTACCCATTGATAATCCCAGCACATGAAAATGACCACGAGATCAAGTTCCTTGTATCAAAGAGTGGCGTAAGAACGTGGTTCTGGGAGGATGGATTTTGGGATCTACCATCTGGGTGGAAGCCCTTCACTTGGTACCGCATTGGCCTGATAAGTGATGGAAAACTCATTTGCCATGCGGATTGGACACCAGTTCACACTGATGACCCGATGAAGAAAGATGACCCGAAGGAAATAACCTGCACGCTCAAGGGTAAAGTCAATGATTATTATGACAAACCGCTGGTTGCACTGCTTTTCTTTGGCGTAAATGGTGATGAAAAGAAACCACCAGAGTATGACGATGTAACAAATGGTGTCGTGTCTCGCACCCTTTACCTTGTCCGGGAACACTAAAGGGAGATTCTAGAATGTTTCCATAAGTTTGGATGGCCTTTTCAAACTACAGCACCCCGTCGTTGTACATGATGATATCAAGTGAGGGGGACAGTTACTCATGGCATTTCCTACGGGGGGGCCACGTGGGAATCGCGAAAGACGCTTGAGGTATGAAAATCTAATGGAGGAATGGTTCTCCAGCGATCAGAGCTTATACATACGAGGATTAAGAGGTTCGAGCACATTCAGAATTGGGCTGGGGGATATTTTCCATGAAATCTAAGGAGGGACCTGCACGAGTTTATTGTTTCTATCTACTCGTCACTGCTTTCTTCCTCGCTAGCCTACTTTCGTTATTCCCCGTCATTCCTACAGATAACCGAGCGCAAGCCGCACCTCCGATCACTCCTTCGGGGCTGAATACGCAGGTGACTCTCTCTGCGACTCCGCCCGCCGGGGCAACCCAATACGACATCACGGGTGGAACTCGCCCAGGTGGTGGGACTAATCTTTTTCACAGCTTCGGAGAGTTCGGGGTTCCTCCCAACCACATCGCTAACTTTCTCAATGAGACTGCGCTCCCAACCTCCAACATTCTGGCTCGCGTTACAGGAAACATCCGGTCGGACATCTTCGGCACCATTCAAACCACCGGTTTCGGGAACGCGAATCTTTTTCTGATGAACCCCTATGGCTTCTTATTCGGCCCGAACGCCACTGTGAACGTCGGCGGGATGATGGTCTTCACGTCGGCTGACTATCTGCGACTCGCCGAAGGTGCCAAGTTCAATACCACCCCTAATGCGGTAGCCGATGCCCTCCTCAGTGCCTCGCCCGTGGCGGCGTTTGGGTTCATAGGATTCAATCCGCACGCCATCGATATAAAAGGTGGCCAACTCACCGTCGCAGGGGGAACCGGCCTTGTACTCGTTGGTGTAGACATTAATCTAATTCCAGATCCGTCAGGCACGCCAAGCAGCATCACGGCCCCTGGCAGGCCGATTCAACTCACCAGCGTCTCAGGACCTGGCGAAGTGGCGGCGGACACGGGGATACCAGCCGCGGGGATGGCTCTGGGCGCCATCACGCTGGGCCAAGGCAGCATCCTCTCAACTGCCGGTGATTCCTCGTTCGGGGATGGGAGCGGCGGAGCAGTTTCGATTCGTGGAGGTCAGTTCGTTACCACCGGAGCCCAGATCCTCACCAGTCCCGCATTCGACAGCACCGCTCAAGGCGGAGCAGTTACGATCACAGCTTCGGGCACTGCGTCCTTCACTGATTCGACTATCAAAACAAGTTCGTCTTTTCTTGTAGGTAGCGCAGGAGCGGTGTCCGTCACAGCCAACGACAGTCTCGAAATGACCAATACAACTATCAATACGAGCGCAATATTCGCCGGTGGTGACGCCGGACCCGTGACGCTCAAAACAAACGGATCCCTGTCTCTGACCGACTCACTTATTACCACACAAGCTTCTGCTCCAGGAAATGGGGGTGCGGTGACGATTACAGGGAAGGACGTAACGTTGAACAATTCTAGTATGTTCACATTAGTCAACCTCGGATCCTTCAATCTCACCATTGATGATCCGGCTCTGGGACTGGTCCATCCAGGTGCCGTGACCATCACGGCCGAGAACACCGTGTCGATCTCAGGTTCATTTGTGCCCGACATTGTTCCGACAATCAACGCAGGGGCCTTCGGGACTCTCGTCGATGCTGGTTCGGTCATAATCGCGGGCAAAACAGTGAACCTGTCAAACGGAGCGATCGACGTAAGTATGCATGAAGGCGAAATTCCCAGTCCCGGTAACAGTGGGACGATCGAAATTCGAGGGAACAACGTGAACCTCTCTCAGTTCACCATGCAAGGTGAATATCTTGGTTTGACCGCGAGCACCGGGAAGGGAGGGAGCATTCTCCTTCGGGGCACCGATAATCTTCGTGCCGACAATATCCAATTGGCAAACTCTGCGATTATCATGGACTCGTCGTCCGGTGGAGGAGGGGGGAATATTGAGTTCCAGACGCAGGCGTTGACACTTAGTGATACGCGTGTTAGCGCCTTAACAGAGGGACTCGGGCCAGGCGGATCCATTGCGGTGCATGGAGCGCAAACTGTCATTCTGCAATCCAATTCGGTTATAACCGCGAGCGCTTTAGATAGCGGAAATGGGCTTCCGGGTCCATTTGGAGCGGCGGGCACGATCGTGCTTGAAACCGAGCAGTTGACGATGCAAGGCGGAAGTGCACTCAAATCCGCAGATCTTCCCTTGTCCCAAGGGAACGCCGGCAGTATAACGGTGCGAGGAACGAATGGCCCTGCTCAATCCATCCTGATTGACGGAGCGGGTACCGGCATCTTTACAAACGCCGAAGGAAACGGCGCAGGCGGGAATATCAATCTCTTCGCCAACTCGGTCACGATTCAGAACGGGGGGATGCTCTCTGCTACGACATCCGGCACGGTACCCACGGCCACAGGCGGGACGATAACGGTGAACGCGACGGATACCGTCACCATTAATAGTGCCTCGATCACAGCCAAGAGCACCGGGATAGCAGATGCAGGCAACATCAACATTACATCGCCCAACGGTTTCACGATGCAGAACAGTACCATCACGACAGAAGCTGGCCAGGGGGCAGGCGGCGGCAACATCAAAGTGACGACCTCTCCTGCAGCGACGGTATTGCTCCAAGACAGCCTGATCAGCGCCTCGGTAGCAGACGGGCACGGAGGCGGCGGGAATATTTCGATCGATCCGCAGTTCGTTATCTTACAGAACAGCCAGATTCTGGCCCAGGCGGCGCAGGGTCAAGGTGGCGCGATCACGATCACCGCGGGCCTTTTTCTGTCGGATGCCAACAGCAACGTCAACGCAGATTCCGGCTCCGGCGTGAACGGCACCGTGACGATTCAATCACCGAACGCTCCGATCAGCGGCCAGATTCAGCCGCTGGGGAAAACACCGCTGGTGGCGACGTCTCTGCTCAACCAACATTGCGCATCGCTGGCCGGCGGTGAGTTCAGCAGCTTCATCGTGGCGGGACGGGACAGCCTGCCGACCGAACCTGGCGGTTGGCTCACCGCCCCGCTGGCGTTCGGCTCGGCCGGATTCAGTGGCGGCACCGTGACGATGGGAGGTGCTCAGACGCGCTTCGTCGATCTGGCAGAAGAAACCACCGTTCTATCGTTGCGTCAGATCGCGCCGGCCGGGTTCCTGACCCAAGCCTTCGCCGTGGACCGGTCGGCGAGTTGTCACTCATGACCCATCGCGCTGGGGAATCGGCGCCTGCCTGCTCCACTCGGTTCGTCAGACATCTCTTTCCCGTTATCGGTCTCGCGATGGCCATGGCGTTGGCACATAATTCAGCATTCGCACAAACTACGATCGACCCGACGGGACGATCCGGCGAACCGCCTGGCCCCCTCAAGGAAGAATTTGTGCGGCCCAAGCCGCCTCCGAGTCCCGTGCTTCCTATTGTCCCACTCCCGCCGGAGACCGAGATGCCGACACAGCCCGGCACGGTGCAGGTGTTCGTTCGCGACGTGCGCGTGATCGGCAACACTGCCTTTTCGGATGCGGAAATCGCCGAGGTGACGGCCCCATTCAAGAACCGGACGTTGATGACCGAGGATCTGGAGCGGCTCCGGCTGGCCCTGACCCTTCTCTATATCAACAAGGGCTACCTGACCTCCGGCGCGATCATCCCCGACCAGGACGTCATGTCGGGCGTGATCACGGTACAGATCATCGAAGGGAAGCTCTCGCGGATCGACGTGGAGGGCAACCGCTGGTTCCGTTCGTCCTACCTGCGCGACCGCCTCTCGCTCGGCATCCGCACGCCGGTGACGCTCGACCCACTACAAGTACAACTGCAATTGTTGCAGCAGGATCGCCGGATCGAGCGCATCAACGCGGAACTGCGGCCAGGCGATCAGCGAGGCGAAAGCCTGTTGAATGTGCGCGTGACGGACCGGAATCCATTTCACGCCTCGATGGCGGTCAACAACTTCCAGACGCCGCTGGTCGGAGAAATCCGTGGGGTCGGCACCCTGGTCGACGACAACCTGACAGGCCACGGAGACCCGCTCAGCCTCAGCTACGGCCAGTCGAGCGGCGCCTTTCCAATCGTGGACGCCTCCTACGCCCTCCCCTTCAACCAATACGGGACGACCTCTTCGCCGTACTACCGGCGCTACGGCTTCAAATACATCGAGTCGCCCTTCACTCCGCTGAACATCAAGACCAACTCGGAGATCATTGGCATGAGCCTCCGCCACGCGATTTATAAGACGGTGACCGACGAGGTGGCGCTTTCGATCATCGGGGAGCATCTCTTCACCCAAAGCTTTCTCTTCAACGGTACCCCCGACCAGATGACGTTCAATTCGTTTCCCGGTTTTCAGAACGGGGCGGCAACGGTGTCGGCACTCCGCTTCGCGCAGGACTGGACCCACCGCACGCTCGATACAGTGCTGGCCGTCCGCTCGCGATTTAGTGTGGGCCTGAATGTCCTGGGCGCGACCATCAATGCGAACCCCGACACGCCGGACAGCCAGTTCATGCAGCTCCTCGGTCGCATGGATTTGCAATTCACGAACTCGCCGCTATTTCCAGTCGAGCAGGTGTCGCTCGGCGGCCGGTACACGGTGCGCGGCTACCGCGAGGTGACCATCTTGCGCGACAACTCGTTCATTGCCTCGGTCGAGCCGCGCTTTCCGTTGTTCCGCTGGGCAAACGGGCAACCGATGTTCCAGTTCGCCCCCTTTGTGGACGTCGCGCACGGATGGAACATCGGCAACAACCGCCCAGCTCCGACGGCCCCCATCACCACTTTCCCCGACACGCTCGCCAGTGTGGGCGCCGGTCTCCGGTGGAATATACTGCCGAACGACAAGGCCAACTTCGAAGTCTATTGGGGACAGAAACTGAACCACGTGCCTCGCATTGAGAACACGATTCAGGATCACGGAGTGCATTTGGGCATTGTGGTCAATCTGTTCTAACAGGATGCTGAAAAAGTCCGCCAGCTTCGTTCTCGCTTCGCTCAGAGGCTCAACGTACCGAAGCGTACGCCTCGCCTCTTCGCTCGCTGCGGCCTTGCTGAACGGTCTTTTTGAGCATCCTGCGAAAGTGTTTTCCAGTTGAGCCGGACATGCGAACTATCGAAGTTTCGCGTGCCAACAAGATAGTTTTTCAGCAGCCTGCTAATGTGAGTCGATGGCACAAGATATGCGCAACGATCATGATATGACATCGAATCTGGTCAGGCTGATCCTGCTCCTCATCCTCGCGACCGGGTTCGTGCTGGCCAAGGCATCCGGAACGGTCGCCGCGCTCGAGCCAAGTCCGGATACCTTCATGGAACAGGGGCTTCAGGCCTACCAGCGGGGTTCGTTCGATCAGGCGCTCGCCGCCTGGAAGCAGGCGGCAGACCTCTACGAGCGAGACGGCAAGGTCGGAGACCAGAGCTTGGCCCTGGCACAGGCCGCGCAGGCCTCGGAATCGTTGGGGCAGGTCGGTCAGACATTGCAACAATTGGAACTGGCGCTGACCCTGGCTCAACAGACAGGAAATCGCGCCCGGATCGCTGCCGTGATGGAGAGTCTCGGTCGTACGTACCTGGCGGCGCGCAAACCGGACGCGGCGGGGCAATTTCTGACTCAGGCGCTGGCCATGGCACAAGCCGATGAAGATCGACGCCTCATCGCTGCCATCCACAACGACCTCGGCATCGCCCATGTCGCACAACAGCATGACGCGGATGCACTGGCCGCCTTCGCCACCAGCGCGCAAGAGGCGCAAGCGGCCGGTGATCGCCCTCTGACTGTGCGGGCCCACATCAACGCGGCCCGCATGGCGGTGAAGCTGAATCAACCGGACAACGCGCGTAACTGGCTGGACCTCGCCTTCGATACCCTGAAAGATTTCGAGCCTTCCCACGACAAGGCCATGAATCTCATTCAGGTGGGGCTAGGCTACCAACAACTCCGGGCATTGATGCCGGCCATGGACGCACCCCTGCTGCTGCGCGCGGCCGGCGTGCTGCTGGAAGCGACGGCCGTGGCGGAGCAAGTCGGCGACGCGAGGACGCGCTCCTATGCCGATGGATATCTCGGTCACTTGTATGAAACCGAACATCGCTACGACGAGGCGTTGCAACTGACCAGACGCGCGGTCTTCTCCGCCCAGTCGGCCAACGCCCCGGAGTCGCTCTTCCGCTGGCAATGGCAGCTCGGCCGCTTGTTAGCGGCAACGGGCAAGCTAGACGAGGCTATTGCCTCCTATGGCCATGCCACCACGACCCTGCGCCCCATTCGCCTGGAAGTCGCCGCCGCATGGGGGAACGACTCATTCGCCGGAGAAGATTCGGTCCGCGCTCTCTTCTTTGAGTTTGCCGATCTGCTTCTCCAACGGGCCTCGTTAACGGCCGACCCGCAAGTGGCCGAGCGGTATCTCCGCAGCGCACGCGACGCGATCGAGACCTACAAGGCCGCCGAGTTACGGGATTACTTCCGGGACGACTGTGTGGATACCCTACAAGCGCGTATCACGAAGCTGGACACGCTGGCCGCCGGAACGGCTGTGGTGTATCCCATCGTCTTTGCGGATCGATTGGAACTGCTGGTCAGCCTCCCCAACGGGCTGAAGCGGTTATCGATCCCCGTCTCATCAGCCACGCTCACACAGGAAGTGCGTGCCTTTCGCAAAACTGTCGAAAAGCGAACGACGCGCGAGTATCTGCCCCACGCCCAACAATTGTACGCCTGGTTGATCCGCCCGCTCGAGTCAGATTTGGCCTCCTTCCGGATCGATACACTGGTCTTTATCCCCGATGGCCCGCTCCGCACGGTGCCGATGGCCGCGCTCCATGACGGCCGGCAGTTCCTCATCGAGAAATTTGCGGTGGCCACCACGCCCGGTCTGAATCTCACCGACCCGAAGCCGATCGACCGCGAGAAGGTCCGACTGTTGTCGAGCGGGCTCACGCAATCCGTTCAAGGATTTCCGTCCCTCCCCTTCGTCGAAGAAGAAATCAATACCATTCGCACGCTCTACCAGGGTGATCAACTACTGAATGCTGAGTTTTCGACTCCGCGTCTTGAACAAGAATTAAAAGACCACCCCTATGGCATCTTGCACATTGCCACCCATGGCTGGTTTGCCTCAGACACCACGCAGTCCTATCTGTTGACCTATAACGGAAAACTCACCATCAATGAGCTGGACCGTTTGATTGGACTGTTCCGGTATCGAAAAGATCCACTGGAGCTCTTGACCCTCAGCGCTTGCCAGACCGGCATCGACGACGACCGTTCGGCGCTCGGCCTGGCCGGTGTGGCCATCAAAGCTGGTGCCCGGAGTGCTCTCGCGACACTCTGGTTCATCAACGATGAAGCCTCTGCTACGTTGGTCTCCGAATTCTACCGGCAACTGCGGAACCCCAAGCTGTCAAAGGCACAGGCTTTGCAACTAGCACAGCAGAGGCTCTTGACGGATCGAGTCTATGAACACCCGGCATACTGGTCGCCGTTCCTCTTACTGAACAACTGGCTGTGATTTGTGTCATGAGCGTGCTAGAGTCGCTCGGTAGACGAATCCATCGATTCCACGTCGGGGGTCGTGTATGAAAACATCGGTCATCATCTGCAGTGCGCTGGCCATCATCCTCAGCCTGCCAGGCTTCAGTTCGGGAGTGAGCGCCTCTCCTGTCACTGACCAACTCATCGTCGCTCAAGCGAGCCAATTAGAAGAGCCGCCGTTGCCCATCTATACCCCTCGGAATAAGACCATGCCCCGCGCGCGAGTCGGCGGAGGCTTACGAGGTACGGATGGAAAGGATCCTGAGATCGTGGCCCTTGTTCCTGACCATGTCGGCCTGACGGTGAAGCAGGCACCTTCATTAAACTGGTTCCTCTCCAAGTCGACTTCCTTGCCTATGCGATTTACGCTTGTTGACATCCGTTCGATCAAACCCCTGCATGAAGGCGCGATTCCCACACCGGGTCATGCAGGCGTCCAATCCGTTAATCTCAAAGATTTGGGTCTGACACTCGAACCGGACGTGCAATATCGGTGGTACGTCTCCGCGATTCGCAATCCAGACTCGCCGTCGCAGGATATCGTGGCCGGCGGCGTGATCGAGCGCTGTGAGTTCAGTACCTGCCTCGTGGAAATGGAAGTCGCTTTGACCTGCGACCGGCCCAGTGTGCTGCGGAATGCCGCACGCGGATTTTGGTACGACGCCATGTCTTGTCTCTGCGATCTCATCACGGCCAATCAGAAGGATGCCTCCTTGCGACGCATGCGTGCTGCTTTGCTCAAACAAGTCGGCCTCAACAGCGTTGCAGAGTGGGATCTCAAGTCGGCTCCGCCAGAGAAGTAGTCGCTCGCCAATTTCCAGTCTACTCTCTTGATTCACCCGCGACGCTGCATTCTATCGACCGAAATGTCCGCATTTCGATCTAACACCGAGGTTATCTATTTAGATTCAGTGCCGAATCGTTTTCGATTCACGGGGAACGCTTTCCATCCTCCTGTAAGAGCTTGCGCACAGGTGCAATTCTTGGAAAAACTGAAGGCTGCGACAGACCCGTGCGCATTTCAGATTAGGCACGCGGCTTGCTGGATATTCGCTTAGCTAATGGCGGATCTAGTGATGAAAGGAGACGCTCCCATGGCACAGGAAATCATTTTGGTGCTGCTTGCTGGACTGGTCGGGATCATCTGGGTGATCGCTCTCGACATCCTTGGTGATGACCATCGGCCTCACGACAACCGGAAAGAAAACTCTTCGCCGGAACCGCATGACGGAGAGAAAGCAGACGAAAACTCATCCCGGCAGTCGAAGGTTGCGGCCTGACAAAGGAACATGGCGTCTACATCCACATCCTGATTCTCCCAATGCAGGCATGCAGCAGAAGCCACTATCAGTCAATCACCTCCTCTTCAAAGGGAATGCACTAGCCGATGCTGCGGTCTCCCTCCTCACAGAAGCAGCAGATTACGCTCTCTTTGCCGAAGCCACTCATCGAGCGTCTTCGAAACGCAGTGTACTGGACGAAAGATCGTCCCCTCGTGGGCCTGGT
>VBOL01000045.1:0-11486 GCA_005887945.1 Nitrospirota bacterium | reverse complement strand
AAACCAGACAGACCGAACAGACCAAATGAACAAGACAGGCTGGTGGACTGTTTCAGCATCCTACTCAATGGTTGTCTTGTAGGGACCGGCCCTACAGACAGAGATGGCAGCTTTCGCTATCTTTCCCTGGTTATTATACTTTCCCTGGTTATTATAATGGAGTGGCAGCGTGACAGAACGACGACACTGGCAACTCACCACTCGAACCTGTACGGTCGCCGAGGTCTTAATGGTCACCGCAGCGAGTCACTATTCCGTTCTCGTCGTGGAAGATAACCCGGATCTCGTCATCGGGTTGCAGGATTTGCTGCACCATGATGGCTACGCCGTCACCGTTGCCGGCACCGTCGCCGGGGCCATCGAACTTGTTCGAACCCATCGCTTCAACGCCATCTTGCTGGACTTGGGCCTGCCGGACGGCGATGGACTCGAGGTCTTGAAGGAAACCCAACGCCTGGACCACTCTCTCCCCGTCGTGATCGTGACCGCCCACATCTCGTCGGATCGCACCGTGGGATCGCTGGCGGAGGGGGCGTATGCCTATCTCACGAAACCGTATGATCGGGAGGAGCTTCGGCACACGCTCCGTCGCGCCATCGGGGTCAAGGAACTCGCCGTGAAGGTCGAACGGACGGAACACCTCCTCAACCAAAGCGAAGAACGCTTGGAGCTCGTGATCCAAGGCTCCAATGACGGTTTCTGGGATGGACGGGTCCTTCCCAACGAACCGTGGAATTCCCCTTGCACACCGGTGTGGTGGTCTCCTCGCGTCAAAGCGATGCTGGGTTATACCGATGAGGAATTTCCCGATGTCTTGGAGAGCTGGGCTTCCCGGCTTCATCCCGAGGATACCGACCGCGTCTTCGCTGCCTTGACGGCCCATATCGAGCGCCGTGATCCCTACGACGTGGAATATCGGCTCCTCACCAAGGCAGGAGAGTATGGCTGGTTCCGCGCCCGCGGCCAAGCGATCTGGGACGAAACCGGCCAGATAACCCGTATGGCCGGCTCCCTCCAGTGCGTGACGGATCTCAGGCGTGCAGCGGACGCGTTGCGTCGCAGCCAGCAACTCCTGCGGGACGTGGCCGACAACACTACGGCAGTCATCTATGTCAAGGATGCCGACGGCCGGTTTCTGTTTACCAACCGACGCTTCGAGCAGCTGTTTCATCTCTCGACCGAACAGATTGTCGGTCATACGAACCACGAAATCTTTCCACGGAAGATTGCGGACGCGTTCCGCGCAAACGATCTGCAAGTCCTGGAGCGGAATAGTATGGTGGAATATGAAGAACTAGCGCCGCACGAGGACGGGTTGCATACTTATCTTTCGATCAAGTTCCCGCTTTGCGATCAGACCGGTACACCCTACGCGACCTGCGGTATTTCCACCGACATAACCGAGCGCAAGCGCATCGAACACACCCTCCGCACTCATGAGCAACAACTCCGCCGTGCCCTGACTTCGGCAGAGATGGGCACGTGGAATTGGGACCTCCAGACCGGTCAAATCTATTGGTCCTCGCAGGTCGACAGGTTCCTCGGCCTATCGGACGGAGCGCGGCCTCACACGCAGAACGACTGGCTGGCGCTCCTGTACCGGGAGGATCGGGAATCGATGGCGCGCACGATGCGTCAGGCGATGGATCAACCCGGCACCGACGTGGTATTTGAGCACCGTGTCATAAGACCGGACGGCAGCGTCCAATGGTGTGTCTGGACTGGTGAGATTTTTCGAGATCATGACGGAAAAGCTTTGCATATATTGGGAATGGTCCGCGCCACAGACCGTGGCGCGTGAAGCGCGAGAACGGGCTGGTTGCTCTGGTCTGTCTGGTTTTTTTGGTTGAACGAAACTAACCAGATGAACCAAATCATCCAGATAAACAAACCAGATGAACTAGACAAACCACGAATGCAGATGAACACCACTGATCACATCGTCAGGCTCTTTCGCGCAGGGCGTTCCGTAGCCTCCTGGGCGGTGGTGGGACTCGTCTGGTTGCTCGGCCTCTGTACCCTGTGGGTGTCCGAATCCGTGGCGATGGACATTGCCATCCTGCGGTCTTCCGACATTGCGGCGTATCGCGAGGCCATTGCAGGCTTGAAGGCCACGGGTCCGATTGGAGCGATCTATACCGAATACGATGCGCAAGGCGACCTGGAGCTTGGGAAAAAGCTCGCGCGCAAGCTGCGGGCATCGAATGCGTCACTGGTCGTTGCCGTGGGGCTCAAGGCCGCGTTAGCAGCGAAAGTAGAAATTGTGGAGGTCCCGATCGTCTACATGATGATCCTGGACCCTTTGAAACATCAGCTCACAGCCGCCAACATGACGGGCACGCTCCTGGAGGTCCCCGTTGACCGACAGCTGAAGATCATGCGGACGTTCCTGCCGACCCTTCACCAGCTCGGGACGCTCTACGATCCCGCCAAGACCTCCTCTCGGGTGAAGGACGCGGTGCAGCAGGCCACCATCTCCGACTTTCAATTGAAGGAGCTTCCCGTCGAGAGCGATAAGGACGTGCCGCAGCAATTGCGCGCGCTGCTCTCGCATGTTGAGGCCCTTTGGCTCATACCGGATTCCACGGTATTGACGAACGAGTCCATACGATTCATCCTTGAATCAGCGCTCGCACGTCAGATACCCGTGATCGGGTTCTCACCGGAGTTCACACGCCTGGGAGCGCTGCTCAGCATGTCCGTCAACTACGGCGATGTAGGCCGAGAGACCGGACTGCTCGCGAAGCGCATTCTCGACGGGGAACGGCTACTGCCCCTCAACCCTGTGCCGATCGAGCGGCTCAAGATCACCGTCAATCTCAAGACCGCGCGGTTCCTGGGCATGACGTTTCCGAAGGAGCTGACGAGTCTCATCGATGAAACCTATTAATGCGGACCGGCAATTGACTCCTCCATACCCACCAGAGGAACCCATGGCTCCCATGCCATTCCCCGCGAACCGGTTCCTCGGCCTGCGCACAAAGTTCGTGCTATTTTTCAGCCTCATTCTCGCCGTCGCCTGTTCGACCGTGAGCTGGTACTACGTCGAAGAGAGGCGAGAGGCGATGGCCGTCAACCTCCAGCAGCTGGGAACGATCCTCCTCGCGAGCGTAGTACACAATGAACACTTCCAATATGCAGGCCTCGTGGCGGAAGATCGCGACACGCTCCAACAATTCATTGAAGGCCTTATGGCTGTCCAGGATGTGGTGTATGT
This sequence comes from Nitrospirota bacterium, assembly GCA_005887945.1. Taxonomy (GTDB): domain Bacteria; phylum Nitrospirota; class Nitrospiria; order Nitrospirales; family Nitrospiraceae; genus Palsa-1315. The sequence goes on along the minus strand of VBOL01000045.1, from coordinate 8,269 downwards.
GGTCATCACACGCTCAGACGGAACCGTGCTCGCTCAGCAGACGAAGGGGTCTCGCCAATCTTCTGCCGGCCTTGTGCGGTCCGTGGATTATCCTCTATACCCGGACAGTCAGATTGCGAAACGGCTCTTCCAATCGCCGAATACGACTCCTTTGATGACACGGATCTCCCTCTCCACCAAGATAGGAAACCGATTTGCGTGGGAGGAAATCGTGTACGACTTTGCCATGCCGGTGCTGCGAACGGCAAAGGGAGACACCTCGCTGACCCCATTTTCTATTCAGATGGATGAGGGAAACACCAACTCATCCCCGACACGGCCGGCACTCGTGTCCGGTGTCGTCCAAATAGGATTGACCGACGCACACCTGAAACACGAACTCCTGACGATGATTGGAAATATTCTCGTCTTCACCGCCCTCATCATCGGTGCAGGCGCGCTCGGCGCCTACCTGCTCACTCTCCGCATCACGAAACCGCTGAGAAGCCTTGCCGGTGTGGCTGGGCAAGTGGCTGAGGGTCACTCGCCTGTGCCCCTCACACCCTCCACCCGCGACGAAGTCGGCCAACTGACGAGCATGTTTAACCTGATGACTCACTCATTACAGGAAAGGAGCATCGCCATAACAGCGAACCTGGCCACCATTAAACACCAGGTCGGTCAATTGACCACATTACATCAAGTCAGTGCGGCCATCGTCGGGACGCTGGATCGGAGCCAGCTCCTCAACACCATCCTGCAGCTCCTGATCGCCAATCTGGGTTCTACGCGGATGTTTTTGATGTTGCGGCATCGCGAACGAGACACGGTGTATGTGGCCCAAATCGCCGGGGTCTCGCCGGACATTGCAGAGGCAGCTCGCCATCTTGATGTGCCGATCCAGAACGATGGCAGCCTCCAAGCCGACCTACTGATTCATGGCAAGCCCTTACTGATCCTGAGCCTTGAGGCCGTCGCCGATCGTATGCAACCACCGATACTGGACTTAGCTCGCCGCACCGGGGTGACATCCTTCGTCGCGGTGCCGCTCCAGAGTCACAACCAGATGCTCGGGTATCTCGTCGCCGACCGGGGCGCACAACCTTGCACGGACGAGGATCTCCATATGCTGTTGACGATCGCCAGCCACGTGGCCGCGGCCATCGACAATGCCAGAGCCTATTCCCACCTCGAAGAACTCACGCAGCACCTCGAACAGCGTATTGCAGCGCGCACGCAGGAATTGTCTATCGCCAATGAGCGCCTCCAGGAACAGGATCAGCGGCGGTCAATGTTTCTCTCTGTCGCGTCGCATGAATTGCGTACCCCCATGACTGTGATTCGGAGCTTTGCAGACAATATGCGCGACGGTATTGCAGGGCCGGTGAGCGAACAACAACTGACCTACCTCACTCGCATCGGACATAACCTGAATCGGCTCACCAGAATCATCAATCAATTGCTAGATTGGTCCCGCCTTGACAGTGAAAAGGAAGTACTCTGCCTCACACCGGTCTGCGTCGAAGCCACGGCCCTCCTAGTCGCTGACAGCTTGCGCACCGTCGCGGCAGAAAAAACGATTGCCCTTGAGATCGTGCGTGCGAATGGGCTTCCAGCGGTCCAGGGGGACCACGATAAACTGGAACAGATTCTCTGGAATCTCATCGGCAATGCGATCAAGTTCACACCGCCAGGCGGCCGCATTACCGTCGATTTCCAGACGACCCCCGATGGCTTTGTCCAAACCTCTGTCGCCGATACCGGTTGTGGGATTGACCCGGGTCACGTCGAAAAGCCCTTTCAGGAGTTCTCGAAAGTGCCGTCTGCCAACCCTTCCGCTCAGGGGGCTCAGCTTGGCCTATTCATTACCAAAAGCCTGGTGACGATGCATCGAGGAACCATCTGGGTGGAGAGTGCACCAGGAGCCGGCAGTCGCTTTTATTTCACAGTGCCTGTCGCGTCTTCGCGAGAAGACTTACCGCAACCGGCCCCGCAGCGGGACGCGTGAACTGTTGTGAGTGAAACGGACGCGACGGGCGAGATCGGAAATTCGAAGTTCGGGGTTCGAAGTTCCCGAAACCTCGCACTTCGGACCTCGGACCCTCTAAGAGGAGTGTATTTTGCTGTGTGTATGATCTACAATTTCAGAAAAATTCGGAACTACTCAGGTAGATAGGCTGAAGGCTTTTAGGGGTCAATCATGCGTGATCACACACAACTTCGGGCATTTGAGTTGGCTGATGAAGTAGCCATGTTGGTGTATCGGACAACCGCAGGGTTTCCAAAAGAAGAGTTGTTTGGACTGACTTCTCAAATACGGCGAGCAGCAGCAGTGTCAGTTCCTTCTAACATCGTGGAGGGGTGCGCTCGTGGCAGTGCGGCAGAGTATCTCAGAGTTCTGAATATCGCCTTCGGGTCATTGAGGGAACTACACTATCAAGTACATTTGTCGAAGGACTTGGGCTTCTTGCGCAACGAGGATTCATCTCTGCTTGAACCCAAGGTCGTAGAAACCGAGAAGGTTTTGAATGGCTTGATTCGTGCCTTGCGAGATAATGTAAAGCCTTCAGCCTGAACACCTGAGCAAGTACAAACATTCCCCCTTCTTCACAGACACGATGCGCGCCAAAATCTTAATTGTCGACGACGACCGCGATATTCTTCTCGGACTCGAGAATCGTATCACCTATATGGGGCACGAGCCTGTCACAGCCGACAACGGCAAGGATGCGCTGCGTCTGATTGAACAAGGAGACTTTGATCTCGTGCTCCTGGATTTGGAACTACCGGTTCTGTCCGGTCTGGAGATCCTGGAACGAGTGAGAGGCGCCTCGCACAGCGAGCGACGCACCGAAGAGGACACCAGCGCAACTTACACCACACCGCTCATCATCATCCTGACCGCATTCGGCACCATCGAGCGCGCCGTTCAGGCCATACAGCTTGGCGCATTTGATTTCCTGACGAAACCGTTCAGCGCCGACCACCTGACCGTCGTGGTCAACAAAGCCCTGGCTACCTTGGCGCTGCACCGTCAGGTCGACGTTCTCCGTCAAGAAGTCGACGATCGGTAGCCGCGCAACTCACAATCGCCAAACAAGCGGCGCCGTCCGACGTGACCGTCCTCCTGCTCGGTGAAACCGGTACGGGAAAGGAAGTCGTGGCCCGTGCCATTCATCGTTGGAGCCCACGCCGCTCGAAACCCTTTGTCGCAGTCAATAGTGCGGCTCTGCCGGAGCACTTGCTCGAGAACGAACTGTTCGGCCATGAAAAGGGCTCCTTCACCGGTGCGGTCAAACGGGAACCAGGCAAGATTGAGGTGGCAGAAGGCGGAACGGTGTTTCTTGATGAAATCGGAGACATGCCGCTCCCCTTGCAAAGCCGCCTGCTGCGGGTCCTCCAGGATCAGACCTTCTATCGTGTGGGCGGAACCCAGCCGGTTCGCACCAATGTGCGTTTCATCGCGGCCACCAACAAAGACATACGGCGCGCGATCCAACAGGGCACGTTTCGTGAGGATTTATACTACCGGCTCGCGGTGATCACCGTGACACTCCTGCCCCTGCGTGAACGTATGGACGATATCCCTGCCCTCGCCCAGCATTTTCTCAAGCGCGCGGTCAGAATGGGGATTCCTCGCCCCTGCGCCCTGAGTGACCGCGCCCTACAGGCGTTGCAACAGTATCAGTGGCCGGGCAACATCCGCGAACTGGACAATGTGCTGACGCGTGCACTCATCTTGTGTCCCGAGGACACCCTTGAGCCCGCCCACCTGCATCTATCAGCTTCCCTTTTCCCCTCGGCGACCGAGGCCGAAACAGAATCTCCTCCCCGTCACTACCATGAGAGCATGGACGACTACGGCCGGAAGGTCATCGAAGGGGCGTTGCGCAGAAATGGATGGAACCAAACCAGAGCAGCCGAAGAGCTTGGCCTTCAACGGACCTACCTCACGAAACTGCTCCGTCAAAAAGACATCCCTGGCAGACCGCCCAAAGACCCCTCCTCATCCTCTGAGGAAGATTCACCCTGAATCTAGCCCGCATTATTCCTGAAGGTTCGTCGCGAAATCGCTGAGCCGCGTAGCGGGACGTGTGAGCCCTGTCCCTACCTGTCGCGCTTTTCCCGCTCGTCTCGACCGTCTCGCTTGAGTCAGGTATCGGCGATTGCAACAGAAGCGGTCATGAATAATGCGGGCTAGGACACCGAGCTGGACTTCTTGACTGAGAGAGAGGAGACGCTTCGTGGAATGCCAACGAGGTGCGGGAGGTGAACAAACCAATCACGGCCGGTTACCGAGATTTCACTGATTCTTTATGCATCCCCAGCGACGGTTGTAGGCCTGATCGCTTCCACGAGGGGGAATCGCGAATGAAAAAGGCCGCAGCTTGAGCGCGCCGGGTCACTTTCAGCTTCTGAAAAATAAACCGGATATAGTTCTTCACGGTCTTATCGCTCAGCTCGAGCGATGAGCCGATCTCCTTATTCGTTTTCCCCTCGGCCACGAGCGCGAGGACACGCTGCTGCTGGGTGGAGAGGGTCGTCCGCTGGACCTCGGATCCCCCCTCTTTCTGTACCCGCATGCGGGTCAAGAGAGGCTGTGCAATGGCCGGATCGAGGATCGACTGCCCCTGGGCCACAGTATGAATGGCTCGCAGCAACCCCTCGGCATTCACTTGTTTCAACAGATAGCCAGACGCCCCTTCAAAGACCGCGGCGAGCACCGCCTCATCGTCTTGATAGGAGGAAAGAAAGAGTACCCGTGTGGCGGGACAGGAATCCATGATGGCACGGCAGGCATCCACCCCGCTCCCGCCGGGCAAGCGGACATCCATCAATACCACATCCGGTTGAAGGCGACAGCATTCCACTACGGCATCCGTGACGTTGGCCGCTTCGCCGACCACCTTGATACTGTCCTGCCGACTCAGCACCGTCTGCAATCCCACTCGAACGACTTCGTGATCGTCCACGATCAACACTCTGACTGGTTTCATGCTAGGCCTGATCAAGTGCTTCCTCCTTCGTGGAGGTCGGCCAGAGCACGAAGAACAACAACCGGCCGCGCCTGTTCTCCATGCACCGGATTCTCATCTCTGTGCGAGTCCTTGTGGATCGGGGCAGACAGATACGAGGATATTGCACTCAGCGATGAGTATGAAGGAGGGAAGGAGAGAACCATCATAAACATGTCAGCCTCATGATTCGACTGCCACGTCATTGTGCAGGGATTATAATTTTGTTTACTACTTATCGCAATGAGTCTAATCGGCTCTATGTCGGGTAGTGATAGAGATATGGCTACGAATTAACGCCTTCCATAAATACTGACATCCGATAACTTACGTATACTCACTCTCTCTCGCACGCGCATCGACAAGACAGACCATCCCGCCCGCCGTCGCACCGAGGGAACAGGTCAGACGCCTGCGGTTCAGGCATCAGAGATAGCGTCGCTCTCGAAGGAATGGCCCTGTGACTGCAGAAATCCGGCAGTATGATGCACTCTTCCACATACTCACCCGAATTATTCTTGACATTTCGTGGCGACATCGCGCAATCGCCACGCGAGACTGACGGGAAAGGCCAGACGACCGAGGTTCGAGGTCCGAAGTTGGAGGTTTTCGGAACTTCGAACTTCGGATCACGCTTCACGGGTGTCCGGCTTATCCATTTGACTCAAAGACGGAAAACGCCCCCGTCTCCCCGATTGCTGTCTTCACAGGAGACCCACCCTGCCCCTCCGACGGTGCCAACAATCCAACGACAAGAAAGCGCGCGTCGATCACGTCGAGAATATGTCGCCGAAGCTCGTCACGAAAGGTCACGAGACCCTCATCCTGAAGATAACGATCAACCGTGCGAGGCAGCCGCCGTCTCCAGGCCCGGGCCGCCTGTCGTGCACCGTCAGCGGCAAGTCCTCCATGCAGAAGAATGGTACGGACTTCATGCTCGAAAAACCCCACATGCACTTCTTCATCTTCCAAAATCGAGGACAAATCCGGCCGCAAGCAGACTAACAGCTTTGCGAACTCCAACCCCAACGTTTCGTACCCGTAGAGATGCACCGCGAGGATCCTCCATTGACTGGGCATACGAGGAAGAGCCGTCTTGCTGTGCGAACTCATTCCCAGCAGCAGCTCAAACTGCTTGAGATGCTGCGCTTCTTCTTCCTCATGACGGCGCAAGAACTGCAGCACACCGGGGGGAACGTCCTGCGCTTGCGCAGACCGTACCGCCCACAATGCCATGGCCTCCGCTTTGAGGAATTGTTCCAGGATCGCCCGTTCACAGGATGAAGGAAGCAGAAGAGTCATGCACCGAGTCTACCGGAACGATGGGGTAGAACCAACATGTGAGTAGCAGATACCTGACTCAAGCGAGCCGGGCGGGAAAAGCGCGATGGTGAGACGGACGAAGGTTCGAAGTCCGAAGTTCGAAGTTTTCGGAACTTCGTGTCGTGCCTGTCACGCGCATCTTGCTTGTCTCGCTCACAATTCACGCGAGTCTCGCTCCTCGCGCTTGTCGCGCGTCACTCCACGACGAACCGTCATGAATAATGCGGGCTAGACACTCTCCAAATCATTCCTGTATCCTATCGCCCGGTTGTGTACGGGCGTTTCTGGCGGTGTAGCTCAGTTGGTAGAGCAGCGGACTCATAAGCCGCGGGTCCCCCGTTCAATCCGGGGCACCGCCACCAAATATCAATAACTTACGTCATGCTAGGGATTGCGGCTTTTATAAAGTAGGGGCAGAGTAGGGGGCGGGAGGCTGATCCGCATAGGAAAGTCTTGATCAGCTGGTCCAGGGATCTCAGTCACCGTATCGTTCTAAGTCTGAGGGAATGGGTGCCTGCCGTTCTTCGTTTTGTCGAGCCGTGGGTGTCGTCCGAGGACATTCCCAAGGGGACACGTTGGGGTATCCAGTTGGCCAGCGAGTTGGAGGGCACCCACTCTGGCATTATCTGCTTGGTCCATGACAATCTCACCGAACCTTGGCTCGACTTCGAAGCGGGAGCCTTAAGCAAATCTATCGTAACTCTCGCATCCACCCCCTCCTGTGGTCTTCCCCTGATTTTGTGGACACCTTCCAGGCATAATTCCCCGAGGGAGGTGCGTAATGGGCAAATCACGTCGGAGTTTCACCCCGGAGTTTAAGCAGAACGCAGTGGATCTGTGCCGACGGAGTGGGAAGAGTGAATGTCAGGTCGCACGGGAGGTCGGGATTCCCCAATCCACCTTGAATCGCTGGATGCGGCAAGCCGCGGGGCTGCCCGCAGGCGCCAAGAGCTTCGTCGCAGCTGAGGAATTGAAGCTGCTGCGCCGGGAACTGGACCAAGTCCGCATGGAGCGCGACATTTTAAAAAAAGCCGTGGCCTTCTTTGCCAAGGAGTCGGCATGAGGTATTGCTTTATCCAGGTGGAGAAGGCCACGTACCCCGTGGAGGTGCTTTGTCGGGTCCTCGAGGTCGCCCGCAGTGGGTTCTATGCCTGGTGCCATCGTCCGCGCGGGGTACGTGCGCAGCAGAATGACGGGCTGGTGACGCAGATTCTGACGTGCTATCACGCGGCGCGCGGGCGCTATGGCAGTCCCCGTATTCATCAGGATCTGTGCGCTCAGGGGGTCCGAGTGGGCCGCCATCGCGTGGCCCGGCTGATGCGGCTTCAGGGACTTCGCAGCATCCGTCGGCGTCGCGCCTGGCGATCACACGGCATGCCGGCCCCTGGCGTCGTTGCCACGAACATCTTGCGGCGAGAGTTTGCCGCGACCCAGCCGAATGAGAAGTGGGCGGGCGATATCACCTACGTGCCCACCCGTGAGGGCTGGCTCTACCTTGCGGTGCTGATGGATTTGTACTCGCGCCGCATTGTGGGCTGGGCAATGGATGACCAGGGGGCCACAAGCTTGACGCTCAGCGCTTTGGAGATGGCGCTGCGGCACCGCGCGGTGCGGGCTGATCTGCTCCATCATTCGGATCGGGGTAGCCAGTACGGGGCCCTGGTGTATCAACAACGGTTAGCGATTCGCGGCATCCGGTGCTCGATGAGTCGTCCCGGCAATTGTTGGGACAATGCCGTGGTGGAGAGCATCTTTGCCACGCTGAAAACGGAATTGTTGGCAAAGGGGCACCCGTTTTCGACTCGGCAGGAAGCCCGAACCGCGATCTTTGAGTACGTGGAGGGATTTTACAATCGGGCTCGTCGTCATTCCACGTTAGGCTATCTGAGCCCCGTGGAGTTTGAACAGCGGGCCGCTTACTCAACCAACGGTGTCCACTGAATCGGGGGAAG
>VBOL01000043.1 GCA_005887945.1 Nitrospirota bacterium | reverse complement strand
AACAGATCGGCAGGGTTTTTGCACCTTTCTACGACGGTTTAGTTCTCAATGCCCCGTGCAGCGGGCAAGGGATGAAGACACAAGAAGGGCAGACCAGCTCATACGAACGGGGAATCAAGATGCTAGCTAACCAGATCAAGGTGTATCGACGAATCATCTCCATCGTGATCTGTTGTTTTTTGTTCGCTGGTTGCGCGCACGACTTTTATCAGCAGCGGGCGGACATAATTAAAGCGCGTGTCGCAGCGTTTAATGCGAACATGAAGGCAAACCGTATGGAAGCTGCCATACTCGAAAATGAAGAAATCGAAGAAATGGCCAGCCAGGTGGCGGAGTCGATCAGGAAACGCGACCAGCCCTTAGGGAGCAATCGAGTGGACTATGAATTGAAGTTGCTTAAGACCGCCGTCGAAGCTGCGGTGAAAAACTGGCTGACTCTGGGACAACATCTTACACTCACGAAAAAATACGATCAGGCCCGTGCAGCGTACGAGCGAGTCATCGGCACTTACACCGGTGATACCGAGCGGAGCTACCGTGAACGAGCAGCTCGAGCGAAGCAAGATATTGATATTCTCAGTCCACCCACACCACCCACAAGCAAGACTTCCGGGTTGTAACCCTCGTACCGTCTGTCGTTGGAGCACCTTCCAGTGAGCAGTCACAAACTTCCCCGTAAAGGAGACAGTTTCAATGGAGGACTTCTGGCTTCTGACGTTGGTACGATATTGGGTAGGACGCAGGTCCACCGCGCGCCGCGAAATGTTGGATTGCAAGACCCTGTTTCTTCCCGAAATCCTTTGCTGACTCGCATTCCACTTCCGTTGTAGTCACCGTCGAGGGCTGCACCCTCTGGCTACAGCCCTGCACCGGTATCCCCTGCCCGCCCATCCCAAGTGCACGATCACGGCGCTTCGGCCTTTCCGTGAGTGTGCTCGACGCGCGTGATGGCAACCCCTTGCATGCCCAGAAGAGACGTGACAGACTAAGTCTTCACCCGGTAGCTGCTCCTGGGGGATTCTCTGATCAGGGGTGATCGCGAACCCAAGAAGCCTACACTATCGGCTGCTTCGTTTTGTATCCAGGCCCACACTTTCGCGCCAAGAGACTAATAAAGGAACCATGGCTGAGGATAAATCTGCTGACCTGAAGTCCTTCCTCGAGATACCGTATGACGAACTTGAAGAAATGAATCTCAAGGCGGCGCAGCGTGCCGAGAGGGTCAGCGCAAAAGAGCTGGAGCTGGAATATACAGCGTGGCTTAAAAAGGAGAAGCAGATCAAGGCCGTGACGTTGTGTTTTTCGGATATTGAAGGACGTCTTCACATGCTCGATTACGACAAGAAGTTCCTTTTGGAGTCGCTGGGGAATCTAACATTTGACGGGTCGTCCATCCGCGGGTTCACGCCGCAACATGAGTCGGACCTGCGTCTTGAAGTTGACTGGCCGTCCATCCGCTACTTTCCGGCCGACGTTATTGGGGCAGGGAAGGTGATCTTCTTTGCGTCCGTTTTAAACGGTGATCGTACGCCGTATCATAGCGACTTCCGCGGCGTGCTGAAGTCGTATACGAAGAATCTCAAGAAAAAGCAGGGTATGACCGCGTATGCTGCCAGCGAAATAGAAGGCTTCCTCGAGGAAGGGCAGAACGCCGAGCAACGCTACCGCGAGAACGGGTTTAAACTCATCTCAACGGGCGGTTACTATCACTCGCTTCCGATGGACATGCTTCGCCAGTTCATTGATAAGTCGGCGGAGGCACAGCGTGCACTGGGCTTCAAAAACGAAAAAGATCATCCAGAGGTCGCGCCCTCGCAGTTCGAAATGAACTTTTCCTATGCGGAAGTTGTTCGTGCGGCAGACCATGTGCAGCTGTACAAACTGATCTGTCGCCAAGTGGCTCGATCCATGGGGCACACGGCCACGTTCCTTCCGAAGCCATTCGTTGGGATCAATGGTTCCGGCATGCACACCAACTTCTCCTTGAGCAAAAATGGCAAGAATATCTTCTACGATGCGAAGGGTAAAGATGGCCTTTCTGATGTGGCGTGGGACTTCATTCTCAAACTCCTGAATCATGCGTCCGAGATTTGTCTAGTGTTTAATTCGTCGGTGAATGCGTATCGCCGTCTGGATCCGCATTTTGAGGCACCGAACCAGGTCAAGGTCTCGGCGATCGATCGCGGTTCTATGATCCGCATTCCGATGGCCAACGAAAAGACTGCGCGCATCGAGCTGCGCTCAGTCGCCCCTGATGCCAACCCCTACCTCGTGCTGTACACGATGCTCAAGACCGGCTTAGAAGGGGAGCGCCTGGAAAAGGATGAGACGGCACGCGACCGCGTGCGATTCCTTCCGAGTTACATCAATGATGCGATCGCGCTATTTAACTCGTCGAAGTTTATTGGCGAGATCCTCGGCGAGGACAGCAAGCAAAAGTATGCGAGCTTCAAACAGTTGGTGGCAGATCGTTCTCCGAAAGAGCTCGGCACGATAGTGAAGGCTTCGGAAGTGCTTTTTCACCACGAAGTAACAAACCAAATGCTCTGGAATCAGTTCTAGTTATCAACATCCCGGACTAGCTCAGCCTATCCCATTTTCCTGTCCCCCGCAGAGGCAGTCTATCTGCTGTGCGGGTCTGTTTCGTCTCTCTGGTTCGTCGAACCAAACAAACGAGATAGACCGATGAAACCAGATGGACAAGATCCCAGCCACGCGCCGCGAATGGGGTCTGACACCTTCCAATTTCTGAAAATTACGGCTTTCCCGAGAGAAAGGAATACCTCGAATTACAGTGGAGTCTTCTTTGGCCGCACTTTATCTCGAGACACAGTGGATCGTGCGAGGAGGGAGGAGATAAACAATGCGATCGCTGTCAAATAGACCCGCATTCCGATGTGATGCATGGTTAAGCTCCAGTATGTCTTAAGCTTAACCATGCAAAATTAGCCGGGCATTAGGCCGAGCTTAGAAACTACTCACCATCCGCATGCGCTAGGGCTGCCGCCAGTCGGTGGAGCCCGAAGGGCCGATGGGGGAGGGAGAATAAGTCCGACGGTCGACTCGTTGCGGAGGAACTCGGCAGGCAGTTGATGGAGTCGGCCTGTCACGCGTTACGAAATGGGGGCAGGCAACTAATCATTTCCCTTCTCGAATTTTCACTTTCTCTAGAAACCCGCCAAGGTCTGGATTGGCATAGAGACCAAAGGCATCAGCAATGACCCCTTTGAGTCCATCATCACTCTCCATGGCATAGACGACAGACATGTCATCCGGATCGCTTGCTCCCTCGAACCGATCGTGTTCCACGATGGTGAGTTGGTCAGCCTTGAAGGTTATGCCGCTGTCCAGATCTCGGAACGTTTGATCAAGAAACTCGAAGTTTCCGGTGAACCCTCTTTTCTTCAACTCCTCTATGGCTTCGAGCATATTTGTGTAACGCTTGACGCTCATCGCTCTCACGCAAGGGGTGACGACACAAGGACATTCTACTTTCTCAGGGGCGGCCTAGTCCATGCCTTCGTTGTGCAGCGGACTGCTGTATGGTCGGAGCCTTGTGTGAGTGGAGGGCGATTCAGAGGCAGTCTATCTGGTGCGAGATAGACGAAGGAGACCAGATGAACCAGATTCCGCCACGCGCCGGGAAACATTGGAATGCTATGCCCGACCTTCAATCACCAATCCTGCCGAGCAGGAAAGTTTGTCTTGGGATGGATACTATATCCTGCAGATTCCCCCAACCTGCCTCCATCCCGCATCCGATAGTAGTCTTTGGGATCAGCCATCGAACCACTGCAACTGACTGGAACATATAGGATAACTGGCACTCAGTAAGAAAAAAAAAGAGAAAGGTCCGATGCTTTGATCCCCTGGCATCCTCTTTGCGCTTTAACCGCGAGTGATGCTGAAAAGTGACGGTAGCCTTTCCCCCTATTAAATTAGCGGGCGACGAGGCAGACGGGCCACACAGTCAGCGCTTGTACGATCCAGCAATGGAGGAGAGCCATGGAATATAAGACCAAATCCATCGCATCTCGCATTGAATGGTGTCGACTGCAGAAAACGCAGGCGTGTACGCAGCTTGACCGTGAAGGATGGCAAGCTGAAGAAGAGGGGCTCCGGGACGCTCTCCTCAATAGAAATCACAAGGACCAGTATCAGTATTGTCCGCCCGGTGTGTTCAAGCGGTATGTGATGGGTTTCCAGGACGGGCAAGCGTTGATTCACGCTGCAGTGGTGGACCAACATTTTGCAACCCCCGCCCATAGGACACATGTTTGATACTGGTTCCATACCGTAGAGCTATTGGGGCCGAGTGGTGCTTCATTCGTGTCTCGAGGTTGGCCTTTTCGGAGATGAATGATGAACTGTCCACGATGCGCCGGCCTTGCTGTCAGTGATTACAGCACCGATCAGCAGGCCAGTCTGTCATCCAGCTTTCATGGGTGGCGGTGTGTCAACTGCGGCATGATCAGCGATGACGTCATCCGCGAAAATCAACTGACGGCGCTCGCTCTGATGAAGCGCCGCCGCCAGGGTCTCCCTCGGTCCCCTGATCGTGCACAGATACTGTCGCTCCGCCGTTGTGTGCCCCGCTCAGGATGAGTATGAGAAAACCGGGACATTCTCCCTTCTTCTATGGTTCGGCCTGGTCCATCGTTGTGTGAGGGGAGGTCAGTGAAGTTTATCTGGTTTGTCTCGTTTATCTGGTTTGTTTCGTTCCCCAACCAAATGAACCAAACAAACGAGATAGACCAACGAGACCAGATGAACCAGATCCTCGCCACGCACCGCGAAATATTGGATTGCAAGACCTGACCCTCGTTCTTCGTTTCAGAAAGGGGTGCATGATGGCCAAGTATGGCAAGAGCGTACAGCGGTCGGTAAAGCGGGCGATGCATAAATTGAAAGAAGGTACTTTAATAAGCGGGAAGAGCGGCACCCGAGTCAAAGGCAGGCAGCAAGCCATTGCCATTGGACTTTCGGAAGCGAGGCGCAAAGGGGCAAAGGTGCCTGCAGAATAATAAATTGCGGACTATGCTCCGCTGGGGCACTCAAGGCCGACGCGAAGCTGGCCGAAGCCAACTATACCGTGGGCCGCAGTCTCGACAAGATGAGAAATCATGAAGAGGCCACTGATGCCTTCAAACAGGCGGCAGCACTGGCTCCCGAGAATCCCGCTATCACGGATTCATCGATTCTCAAGAAGCACCTCGGGATGTAGGGATGTCGAAAAGGCAGGTGATATGGCTCCTCAGATCATGGACCCGGGTGCCAATCTGGCTATACCGAGTACACCACTGAGCGACAGGGAACAGGGCTTGTCCGACCCCCTGCACTCTCCTTACCCTCAACCGAAAGAAGGAGGGAGACCGTGGTAGAAAAACAATGCGCGCACCCGAGCTGTAAGTGTCCGACCGATCCGGGGAAAGAATTTTGTTCGTTAAAATGCCGAGATGCAAGAACCGGCGACCCCTGTTCCTGTGCCTATAAGGGATGCGGAGGTAAGCCTCAGTAGGTCGAGCCCTCAAATGTCATCACAGACGATGGGTGAATATGTCGTGGTCAAAACATGAATATGGTAGGGTTCTTCGCGTATTCTCTACCAGAAGAGGATCCAGGGAGGCTTCTGGATTTGTGGCCATAGCCATTCTGAGCCTCCTTCCGGCACTGGCCATCTCCGCCGATAGGCTCCCGCCTGCCCCGCCTGAGGGCGGTGGCGCGCCTCCTCCTGTCCCTATCCCCGAGGAGAGGGAGTCTGGTGTTCCATCCACTCCTCCGTCCACGATAGATCCGGGCATCCAACACGTGCCGGTGCAACGTGGAGATCCCCATGCCACCATTAACCCGCCCGACATCGATCCGGGCATATCGAAGAATCCTGACGCGGCGCCTCCCGCACAGAAGAATATCAATCCCTCCGATGAGGGAACCACTCAAGGAGAGCCTGAAGTTCGGTAATGGGTAATGGATGGAGTTCACACACAAAAGACACATAGGTGTGGCAAAGTTGGGAATCGCGTGTCGAATGATTTGGTTCCTTGAGAGAGGGCTTCGTGCTAAATGAGCGGACGGCACCTCCAGACTAGTTGAGCTGGTGCGCGGGTCTGCCTTGTGTATTGGGTTCTCTGACAAGACCAACCAGAGAAACAAGATAGACCAGCAAGACCAGTTCAACCAGATTCCCGCTACGCGCTGCGAAATGATTGAGTGCAAGGCTAATCTCATTCTTGGAGAGGGGGACTTCTAGTGAGCGCCCCGTGGGCACCTATGGTCTATAGCCGAAAAACGTCAATCGTGATGGTTGCGCCGTAGGTTGGGCCAAAATCAGACTTACTCAGGTTTCCCAGACTATCGTTCCATGTCTCAAAACGGACCGGGCCGCAAATGAAAGCCGCGGACCAAAAGAACTGTTTCCGGCTTTGCCCAACCCCATTAACAAAAATTCCGGAATCCCATGTGGCTGAAACTTCGACCTCCCATGTTGGATATTGTTCACCTCGTTCGTTCGTATTGTATTGCCCGATTGCGAGGGCAGGCTGGAATATATGTGACGTTGGTTTAGTCTGATGTAACACGGCTCCATTTTCCTGGACGCTTACACGTCCGAGCCCAGACAAACGCACACTCACAGCTCCCCAGTCTCCATGATAAAGATCCGGCGTGACTTGAAGCCGTCGGATGCCCGCCCTGAGAAACTGCTCTTGATAGATGGTGCCTGCGGAGAATCCACCACCCCAAAACCCTGTCTTGTTTTTGAAAAACCACTTGGTTACCGATCCATCGAACATGGCATCCGTATCCTGACGCGGCTGGAAGGATGGCACCGGCGGGAGGTGGCGCAGTTGGTGAATGACCTTGTTTTGAAAGAACTCGCTGGGCTGATTGGCTGTGGGGCTAATACCTCCCGTGACATTGATGCTCCACCCTTCGAAACGGTCATGGCCGTGTTGCGTCCAACTGAATGTAATTAAATTGAAGCCCAGCGTATTGGTCACGGTGGAATCATATTTGGCTCCAGCTCCATCTATTGGCGTGAATCGGTCGAGCGTAAGCCCTGTGTTGAGGGTTGAATACTGATCCGGGAACGCTAGGCTTCCCCAGTGCACGGAGGGAGCGGGTGATTCGCCAAAAGCTTTTGAACAAACTAGTCCGAAAAGAAGTAGTACGCTTAGCGTTAGCATGCATTGTCTTGCAGGATTCTTTCTCTTTTCCCCAACAGAAATGGACAGGTGCACGTACTTAGAAACCTCGCCAAATAAACCAAATAAACCAGAAAGACCAGATGAACCAGAGGAAGCAGATCCCCGCCACGCGCCGCGAAATGGTTACGGGCGTCTGTCCATATCTTGTGGTTCTAGCCGAGGTGTAAAGTCAAGCAATGGCCCCATCTCTCCCACAGGTGTCCGTGTCGCACGTCGGCTACAGGGAACGCAGAAAGTTGAGAACGTCCTGCTTCTCATTGTCCCTGAGCGCACTGAAGTTCTTGATCACTTCGTTCGCTTCGGATGCGTTGAAGGTAAAGAAACTCCCGCTGCGATGCGCCCGAATCGCCTCTCGCAAGTCCGACGTTCGTCCGTCATGCAGGAAGAACAGCCGCTTTCCCAGACCCCACAGCGGGGCGGTGCGAAAATCTCTGGGGCCCGCCTGTCCCTGCGTGACTCCGTCGGCGAGCCCTGGGCCCATGTCATGGACCAACAGGTCGGAGAAGAGATTCGCAGACTGATTGCGCAAGGCGGCGACCGCGGCATTGCCGGTGTTGAGCGTGGGCGTATCGCAGAGAGCGCACCCGGTATCGCTGAACAGGTTTCGGCCTCTTGCGATTGAATCGGCCCCGCCCGGCGTATCGAACGAAGGCGCCGGTGGGGCCAGGAAACGCATGAAGAGTGCAAACTTTTCGATCGGACTGACGGCATCAACAGGCTTCTTGCCTGCGGTGTCTGTGATGGTGTTGGGAACGGTCGCAACCTGGCATGTCGGGGTTTCATCGCGCTCGGTCTGAAACAGCTCGTTGGTGATCCCCATTTCGACGTTGTACGCCTCGCCGGAGAACAACAGGAGCGATTTGTTCTGGGCTTTCCATCCGAACCGCGCAACCGTGCCGTCATTGCCGTTGTTGTTCGCCTGGCCGGAGATCGCATGGCCGGCGAGGACGATATTGGGCCGGCCGGCAATCTTGAGCGCTTTCTTTTTAGGTATGTCGTTGGCCTGGTTCGCGAGGATCGCCTGGTCCGGGATCTGTTCGATCAGGCCCGCGCCAAACACCGGGGTGGGAATCCGGAAGATCACGTTGCGGTGCGCGATCTCCTTCTCGAAGTCCGGCTGCACGAGCATGCATCCCGGCGCGTCCGAGCGGCCAGTGATGGTGAACAGATCGTGGACGCCGCCGTCCGGCGTTCCGTCAGGGTTTTTCACAAACCTTGCCTCGCGCACCGGCCCGTTTGCCGTGATGAATGATGGAACGGAGTTGGCCGCGCCATTCAGGGTAGCGAATGCAACCTGGGGATTCACCGGTGGGCTCGTTCCGCCGACCGCCGGCTGTAAGTGGCAGCCGGCGCAGCTGCCAAGGTTCATCGTCGGTCCCAGGCCGTCGGCGACATCTTCCTCTTCCACGAACTCATCCGTGCCGGCGTTGAAGAAAACAAGCTCTGTCTTGGTCAGTCCCGCGAGGGGTGCGCCTGCACCCGCGGCTCCGCCGCGCACCCCTGGATCCCGGGCCGTGGACGACGAATCAACCGGGGGCGGAATTTCAGCGCAGGAAAAGAAAAAACCAACGACCGCCAGCGTTAGAAGCAAAGGAACAACAATCGTTTTCATAGCCACTCCCTCCTCGCCAGTCAACCGAACCCGGCGCGATGCTCGCGCGACCTGTGTCTTGTATTCTCATCTGAGGAGTGTGACCTGTCAATTGGCAAAACATGACAGCGGCATATCGTTTTCAGTGCTGGGGGAATAGTTTCAATACCGTACTGATTGCTGTGATGACCATTCCTGTGGGAACTCTTCGTAAATTGGTTTTGAAATCTGCTCATGACATACCTCTCACATGAACACGCGGAGAGATTCTACTTTTTCAGGATCGGGCTGGTCCCTCGTTGTGTGAGGGGAGGGTGATTCAGAGGCAGTCTATCTAGTTTGTTTGGTCTATCTGGTTTATCTAGTTTATTTCGTTCTCTGAACCAGACAAACCAGACAAACCAAACGAACCAAACAGACCAGATGGACCAGATCCCCGCCACGCGCCGCGAAATGTTTGATTGTAAGACCTGACATTCATTCTTCGAGAAAATCCACGAAGGTGGCGCTCGTCGCCTGTATGCGTAAACGGCTGATGACACTCAACGCGATGCTCACGCATCGGACGCACTGGCGGACGGAACAGCCTCAGCACACTTGACAGTCAAGACAGTTGCTTGCCCCCAAGTTATGACTAAATTACCCGAGAAATATTTCAAGTCGTTGGCGCGGGCGTGGTCGTTCGTGCAGCGGTTTTCAGGTGGGACTTCTTGAGCTTCATGAGACCTAACTCCTTTTCGGTAGGCGCATAGGGTCCCGATGTTTTCCCCTTGTAACGTTTCTCAAATTGCTCGATGAAATGGAGCGCTACAGCTGTTTGTCCCTGCCTAGTTAAGAGTTCCACGAGGCGAAAATACGCTGGCACGATCAGAGGCATATGTCGAACCTCCTTAGCAGATTCAATCGTATCGCGGTATTTTTCCATTGCGGGACTTGGATTCGTGCTATCTCCCAAGACCGCTTCCAGCACGGAGATACCGAACCGGTCGGTGTTGGCGCTGATGCTCCGCTCCCAGGGACCAAGAATCAGCTCCCTCAATTCATCCTGGTCCAACTGTATCGGTTCGCGCTTGCGGGACAATCGTAATCGCACGACGATCTGGTTCGCTTCGGGCCATGCGCCGTATAAGCCGACGAGAAAGCCGGCGCAACGGGCGGGGCTCTTGCATATTCCCTTGATCGGCGAGAACTGGCGCTTCATCACTTCGCTGGGAGGGAAAACCGTTCCATGAGCTAAGCGGCACACTTCGCACGCCTGTAGATCGTCGGCCACGGCATAGAGATACATGCGGATGCCCGATCGGTCGAAAATATCGATGGCCAGGATTCGCCCCTTCATCACGCGGAGTTGATAGCTTTGCCACAGGATGAGCAATCCGAAAATTGCCAGTAAGTAGGGGAGGAAATCTGGCAGGACGATACTGGTCATAGTTTCCATAGGCATTCCATCGATATCTGGATGACCCTACAGCATTCTGAGGAAGAGTATAGCGAGGAGAAGTCAATTGACCTAGAAATAGAGTGGTTTCTGAACAAAGCAACAAGGGCATTCTGAGCGAACACATTCAACGTTATCAGGGAGGGCGGCCTGGGCCATGTCTTTGTCCTGCATCGAACGACGACAGTCGTCTTGTGGGAGCCTTGTGGAAGGCGAGGGCGATTCGCAGACAGTTTATCTGGTTGGCTTGGTTTATCTGGTTTGTCACGTTCCCAACCAAACGAACCAAAAAAACTAAATAAACCAGAGAAACCAGATGGACGAGATTCCCGCCACGCGCCGCGGAATGTGTGATTGCAAGACTTGAGGTGGCCCCAAAAAACAGGTGGATTAAGAATCACCGGTCTGTCGCTCAAACTCCTCTGGGCTGCGATAGTTCAGTGCCTGGTGGAGCCGCTGGCGGTTGTAGAACACCTTGGCGTGAACCCATCAGACACCTCCTCGGAAAATCCTGTCCCCTTTCAAAGGTGTCTGTCAAATCCGGGCCACCTCAACCTGCACCTGATTCTGCGCGGCTGTATTCCCAATATCCACTACCTGTGATGCAACAGGAAGGGCCAGTCCGTATTCCGCTGGCCCATCCTTTCTAACAAAATCTGCTGGCGTCAGCCTAGTGTGATGGGTAACTATCGATCGGGAGCATCAGGTGCGCATAGGGTGTGTCAGGCCACATGATCCAGGGTCCGCCGTTTTTCGAATTGGTTGACACGTTTTTCAGCGCCTCCACGTTAGGTACGAGAATCATGATGTGTGCGCCGAGTCCTTCTACCCAATCATCTCCCGGCTTTGGCGCGTTCGCATATGGATCCGTATTGCTCACCGGGGTGTCGCCTTGTAGCATGTATGCAATACCGACTTGTGTGTAAGTCGGCTTCTTTTTGTTCTTCACAGCGTCCCTAAAATTGAGCCACGGTTCGTTCATGCACATTGGGTCCCTGCCTGGAGTGTTGGGATTGTCGGGCATGCACGTCCAACCATTCGTGCCCTTGCGAAGCACTTTCCCATCCCAATCCATGATCGTTGCGTTTTTGGAAAGTGAGGAAGGCCCTGCACCTTCTGCGCGCGCGAGCTCAGCCTCATGAAGCACAACGTCTCGCCGCGCACCACCTTCGCCAAACACCGGTAGGAGAGGCAGTGCGACGGCTACTGCTATGACCAGAACCCCTGTCAGCACGACGGCCATTAATTTCCTGAATAGTGTCATAGGCATCTCTCCTTTCCCAATGTGACGGCAAAAACTATTTTACGGTAAGCGCCAAGACATTTGGAAGTCCAATTGAAAATGCGGGAAGCGACGCGCGGGACAGTCTTGTCTCTCTCGTTCGTCGAGTCAAACAAACGAGATAGACCAAAGAAACCAGATGAACCAGATCCCCGCCACAGGCCACGAAATAAATTTTGGTCCCTTATCTCCTTCAGGTCACGTCGGGACTTCAAGATCATAGACGAAGAACTGGTCATCACGCTTCCAACCAGCTGAGTGGTATAGCGCCTGAGCAGCGTCGTTTGTGATGGCCGTTGACAGTGAGAGGCGAGCCGCACCCAAAGCAGTTGCAAACTTCACGGCAGCAGACATCAGAGCAGAGGCCACTCCTTTTCTGCGCGCCTGCTCGTAGACGAATAGATCATTGAGTATGAAGATACGAGCGAGTGAGATCGATGAAAAGCTCGGATACAGCTGCGTGAAACCAATAGCCCTCTCGTCCTCATGTGCGAGGAACACGGTGGACTCGTCGTTGGTAAAGCGAGCCAGCAAGAACTCTCTTGCCGCGCGAAGATCACTTACGCGACCGTAGAACTGACGATAGCCGTCAAACAGCGGGACGAGTTGCTCCAGATCGCGAATGGTGGCTTGTCGGACGGTATGTGCCATGCGCTTCCTTTTCGTAGAAATCACTAGTGAGGCTGCTTCTGTCAGCCGTTGATAGGCCAAACAGTCTCAGCAAACTGTGATGCGCGAGTCTACTGCAAAGTCGATGGCGTATCCATCACTCTGGAGGGGAAGGGAACGTTGTGCGAGGTGAGGGGCGACTCGCAGACAGTTTATCTGGTTGGTTTGGTTTATCTGGTAGGTTTGGTTTATCTGGTTTGTTTCGTTCCCAACCAAACGAACCAAACAAACTAAATAAACCAAAGAAACCACATGGACCAGATCCCCGCCACGGGCCGGAGCATGTGTGATTACAAGACTTGAACCCATTTTCTGGGCGCGGCCATGTTCATTCCCGGCGCTTAGCTGACAACTGCAGCTTGTCTGATGGTGAAGATCCCCACGTCCCTTGTGATGATCACCTTCCCCGCCCGGCTTAAGCGAGAGATCTCCTGATAGATCTCGCTAGAGGTGAACTCCGGATAGCGCGCCACCAAGGCCTCGAAAGCGCAATCCTGGGAGCCTTGGAGTAGTTCAAGGATGCGGTCAGTACTGGGCCTCTGCGGTGACATGTGGATACCTCTCTGCCGCGATGTGATCGTCTCGGGAAAGTGTACGGAGTGTGATAACGGCGTTGGAGCGGCGGAGACTGGAGGATCGGTCGCGTTGGGAAGGGCGAAGAAGCGCGAGAGATGAGACAGTCGACGTGGCTGAAACGTCTTGACCGTGATACTACGCGCCCAGAGACCGCTCAGTCAAGCAGTCGCGGCGGCGCATGCTCCTGTCATCGAACCAAGCAGACGATAAGAAACCAAATAGACCAGATCCCCGCCACGCGCCGCGAAATGTTGGATTGAAAGACCTGACCCTCACGAGGTTGAGTTAGACCGCCTGTAGTTAGGCAGCAAGCGATGAAACGTCGAGTGCGCCACTGAATCAAAGACGCTCGACAATGCTCCACTCCGCTTGCTGTAAGACGACGCGATAGCCATGGGGGTCTTCGTACGTTCGCCCGCAAATTTCCCAGTACGGATTGAACGACGCAACCTGTTTGAACCCCGCCGCCATCATGCTGGCGCACCTGGCTTTCCACTCGGCTTCCGCCGGGATGTAGAGAATCACCAAGTCTTCTGGCGTCGGCGCCGGTGCGACAGGGCGAGTACGGCAGTGGGTGAACTCGAAGTGATAGCTCGAACTCGCGATGCCGAGCATGACGCGTCGAATCCTTCGTGGTTCTCAAAGCTTCCAACGACACGAAGGCCGAGGCCACGACAGTACATGTCAGTCGATCTTGCAAGATCGCTGACTGGTCTGGCGATTCGAAGATGAATCAGCATGGTGGTTCACGAGGGAGTGTGAGAGCGGCCTAACGAGGGGCGGGGAGGCGACCAACGTACCTGTCCGCACGCGCCGCGAAATGGTTCCTGGCGTCTTTGCGCGCCCCCTTCAGGCAGCGACGGATCGTCTGACTCGCACATCGACCTTCAGGCCAGCATGCGTCAGCATGGTGATGAGGGTATCCACACTGAAGAGTTCGATCTTGCCACGCGTGAGGTCGCTGATCCGGGGCTGGGTCACGCCGAGACGCTCAGCGGCCCGTTTCTGGGTCAAGTGCTTCTCCTGAATGTACTTCTCGAGCTCGACCATAAGCATTGCCCGCACTTTCAAGTTCACGGCCTCTTCAGCGCCAAATCCCAAGTCCCGAAAGACATTGCTCGTCGACACACGTTTCTTCATGTTCTCCTCCTCTGGCTCAGTAACAAATGAAGCCGTCGACACGCAACCTCGATCGCCGTTTGCGGGGTCTTGCGCGTCTTTTTCTCAAAGGCGTGCAGCACATAGACCGCCTCTGCCAACTTGGCCAGATAGATGACCCGATACTCGTTGTCACAGTGAATCCGTATCTCCTGAACGCCTCCGCCTACACTGGGCATGGGCTTCCAGTCCGATGGGTCCATCCCTGACTGGATCTTGTAGAGCTGGTACCCCGTATTTCGCTGAGCCTCTGCCGGCCAGCTGCGAAGATCTTCCAGGGACGCTCCTAACCAGACGAGCCGTTTCACGGCCTGCAGTGTATACAAAATCATGTATAAGCGTCAACTAGGACAGAGCAGGTATGGTGGTGGAGGAAGCGCATAGCGCTGATACTGCGGGTGGGGTGGACCGGTGCGATTCAAAGGCGGTCTATCTGGTGGCGGGTCTGTCGTGTCTCTCTCGTTCGTCGAACCAAACAAACGAGACAGACCAAGGAAACCAGATGAACCAGCTCCGCACCATGCGCCGGGAAATGGGTTCTGGCATCTTTTCCTGTCTTGATCCATCTGGCCCCTTCGGCTCGGTGGCAGATTTCCAAACGATTGCCACTGGGATCCTCGAAAAAGACAGCGTAGTAGCCCGGCCCTTCGTGATATCCAGGGCCTTCGACATTCCGAGCTCCCGCCCGGACGACGATCTCAGCCAGCCTATCCACCTCTCTGGTGCTGTCTGCCCAGAAGGCGATCCGGCACTCGTTGGCGACATGCCGCGACGACTCAGTGACGCCAAAAAACTCACTAACGCTGTTCTCTCCGGCCGCTTCAAACTGCAGCCAGCCTTCGATCCCCACGTCGAGTGTGAACCCCAGTGCAGGCAGAAGTGTTTCGTAGAGGGGTTGCGCCTCGGCCAGACTGCGCACCCTCAGGTCAACGTGATCGTAACGTCTCCGCATCAGTGGTCCTCACAGGGGCGGGATTATAGCAAGAACAGAGGGGGTGTGGAGTCAGGCGGTTACCGGAGGCATGCGCGTGCGAATGAGATCAACGCCGGCAGAAGAAGCGAGCGAGGAATGACGAACTGAGCAGGCCCGCCACTCGCCGCGAAATGGTTTCTGGCACATTTTCTTTCTTCTGACAACCTACGTCGAGGTCATCATGTTGGCAGAACATCGATTGACCTCAGTTTAGGGTGGGCGTAACATCAAAGCCTGACCGTTCCCATCACATCCGCGTGGGAGGAGGCTCTCATGGAGAATCAAGTGGAAGATCAGCCGGTCCTCAATCATATTCAGCGCCTTGTCGCAGAGGAACACCGATTGCACGAGCAAAGGGCACACCCCCAAGCCGATCGTGAACGACTCGTGCAAGTCCAGGTGGAACTGGATCAGTGTTGGGACCTCTTGCGCCAGCGACGTGCCCTTCGCGACGTCGGGCTTGACCCGGACGATGCGCAAGTTCGCCCGCCGCAGGTCGTCGAGAATTATGAGCAGTAGGGATTGGTCGTCAGCGAGCGGACGATAGCCAGTGCGTGCCGCCCCTAACGTGCGATTGGCTCACCAGAGTGGCAGGCCCTGATCGCATCGGTTTCCAACATCTTGCCCACCTTGAGCCCACGCGGCCGACCACGAAACACTCCAGAAAAGTAGCCAGTCCCATTTTTGTTTCTCGATGTTGTTGTGGCCGTCTTGTGTGAGGGGAGGGCGATTCAGGGGCAGTCTATCTGGTGCGCGGGTCTGTCTTGTCTCTCTCGTTCGTCAAACCAAACAAACAAGACAGACCAACGAGACCAGATGAACCAACTCCCCGCCACCAGCCGCGAAATTCTTCTAGGCACCTTTTCAATTCAGTACGACAATGCCCGGCGAAGTAGAGGGCCGATGGTGGTTAGTTAGAGGGCGGCAAGAACGACGCGTATCAGTCCGGAGATATCTTCTGTATTGGCGGAGGACACCACATGGTTGGTCATCCGGTTATAGCCGGCCTCGAGGGAGATCAACGTCGTCCATGCCTGTGATCGCTGAAGATCCCACGCGAGTAATCCTTTCCCGCCCATTAGTTCCGTATCAACCAGCCTATCGCTCGAGCGTGTGCCGGCGTAGTTGCCCATGGCACTGATTAGTAACTGTTGACTTTGCCTGTACTGCAGGACGACAGACGCCGAGGGCGAATTGATTCGAACGCCTGACCAATTCTGTACCTCCTCCCGATACCCCAATGTCGGGGAAATGGCCAGGGTGCTCAAAGGGTGAAAGGCCGCCGTGAGCATCTGCATCCTCACAGTGGTCTCCGCTCCGCCACGAAGGAGATCGCTCCCGAGGATATAACTCGATGCGAGACGGGCATTCCAGCCCATACCGTTATAGGCGAGCGCGCTTTCCAGGGTGTGGTTGTGGCTCCGCTGGGGAGCGATGCCGAGTGGTTCAAGCGCGCTACTCAGGGAATTGTGTGCGTAGGTCAGCGTGATGTCAGGCCAGGTTGGACGCTGCCATGCGAGACCAACTCGTCCATAAGTCTGTTCCAGCCGAGAGCGGGTGGAGTCTCCGGCCACATTGTTCCACTGTTCTCCGATCGCGTTCCGTAGCGTGATCCATCCGGTCTTCCATTCTCCCCACACCTCACGCAGCGTCTGGTCCGACCCATTCAAGAACGCCTGCCCTGATGATCGCGACAGCATCCCGTAACGGATCGATCCTGCTGTGCCCGTCAGACCGAGTCGGACCATGCGTTGGGCTGTATCGCTGCGTGTATCGCCGGGAATCCTGCTTTGAAGCCAGCCGGTTCCTCCCAGACTCCGGGCCACTTCCGTTTCAGTGACAAGGGTTCCGTTCAGCCATGTGGTCGAAGACAGGAGGCCTTGCGTGCGGGGTTGATCGGTCTCCGGAGCGAGCTCGCGCAGGCGGGGTGAGGCCAGGGGTGGAGCAAAGAAGGTTGGTGTGAGGCTAGTGTGGAAGAGGGGAGGGGCGGCCTGTTTCGAATCGGTTTCGGGAGGGAGATCGGAGAATAATCCAGACCAGCGTTGAGCCGTGTAGTCTGAAACCGATCCATCGCCTCCCCAGGCGAGAGGAGCAGGCAGAGCCAGCAAAAGTACCAGGGGCAATTTCCAAAATGTGTGCATCGTTCACATGACTGGAGTGGTCCAGATCCATATGAACCTTAGCACTCGATGATTAGATCCTAAGTCAATGAAAAAGCGAGCCCATTATGCGATGTGCAGGCGTTCTCTTGAGTGGCGTGGGAGGAGTCAAAGGGGAAGAAGATAAGGGAAACTATAAGATGGCATCAGCATCACGAATGGCGAATCGGAGGACGGCGAATTCCGGGTAGTCTATCTGGTGCGCGGGTCTGTCTTGTCTCTCTCGTTCTTCGAACCAAACAAACGAGTCAGACCAGAAAAACCAGACAAACCAGATAGACCAGATGAACCAGCTCCCCGCCAAGTGCTGCACCGGATACTT
The DNA here is from genome assembly GCA_005887945.1 of Nitrospirota bacterium. Taxonomy (GTDB): domain Bacteria; phylum Nitrospirota; class Nitrospiria; order Nitrospirales; family Nitrospiraceae; genus Palsa-1315. The sequence goes on along the minus strand of VBOL01000043.1, from coordinate 36,710 downwards.
GTTTCTTTTTGTAACGACTGACCGACGCCTCAGTTGTGGCCAGAAGCCAGCTTTCGCGAAGCCCGTTTCCTCTTCGTCCTATAAGGCTGTGATAAGTACTAAGCATAGAGCAGCGACAGAAGCACAAAGTTGGGAATGAGAATGGTTGGTGTCGTCCATTGCCAGCCGTTGAACTTCCAATCGAAGAGAGGCCACAGTATGGGGGTCGGGAAGAACTTATACGAATGCGTGGGCCCGTCAACCAGCACATGCAGGCCCCAGGCTGCGAGTTCCCAGAGTGGCCGCTTCAGGAGGAGCCAAATTAAGAAAAACACGGCGAGGAATACGATGAAGCTATGAGTGACATTGTAGAGATAATGCACATATTGAGGGATCATAGATTCCGGAGGTGTGCCGTTACTAAAATCGGGCTTTTCTGACAACCCGAGCACGGCTGCCAGCCACAGAATCCCGAACGAAAAGACATCGGGAGCCATGCCGATCACGAATGCCAGCCAAAAACTCGATCGACTCTTTCGACCGAAGGCAATCGAACCCCAGAGGCCGTGGGAAACAATATCCATCTCGCCCTCTCCAGTCGAATGGCTTACATACCTCCGCACCCGCTAACATAACAAATTTCATCTGCCGGCTACTTCACCATTCAGGTGAAAAGAGCCGACCCGCAACGCGCCGCAAAATTCAGAATGTCCCAATTTTTTCTGCCGCTGACCGTCATTCTTCTTGTGCAGATTTTCACGAATTCGTTGCAAGCTGGAACGAGGGGCGCATACTTACATGCAAGTACATACGTATCGCCCACATTGCTTCTCATCTTTCTGTTTCCACGGAGGGGACCATGACAACTCACAGCCAACCACCCACCACTTCGCAAACGTTCGATCGAAGAATGCTCGGTGTGCTCAAGAAAAAGGGCGCACAATCCATGGAAGACCTCAGCACACTGACGGGGATCGGCTGGGCGCAGGTGTTCATGTCAATGGACCGTCTCAGCCGGATTGGAAAGGTCTCGTTGACTCCCGTGCGCCCCTGTGAATATCGAATCTCGATCGGCGGCCTGCTTCGTCGCTAGCGCTGTCCGGTTCCCGAGAAAAACATTTCAAACAGAGACAGGGGCATTCTATGACTTTGGGCCTGGCGGGTCCAAGTCTTTAGTGCGTCGAATGAGGGCAAGGGGTGAGGGCGGCGACGAATCCTCGGCTGGGCCCTGGACAGGCAAGCCGGCCTGCCACGCGCCGCGAAATAGTTTCGGGCACATTCTCTTTCTTCTGGCAACCTACGCCGGGGTCATCATGTTGGCCAGAGCATCGGTTGACCGCGGTTTCGGGTGGGCGTAACATCTAAGCCTGACCGTTCCGATCACATCCGCGTTGGAGGAGGCTCTCGTGGAGAATCAAGGCGAAGATCAGCCGGTCCTCAATCATATTCAGCACCTTGTCGCAGAGGAACACCGATTGTACGAGCAGAGGGCACTCCACCAAGCCGATCGTACAAGCCGATCGTAAGCGGCTCGCGCAAGTCCAGGTCGAACTGGATCAGTGCTGGGACCTCATGCGCCAGCGACGTGCCCTTCGCGATGTCGGGCTTGACCCAGACGAGGCGCAAGTTCGCACGCTGCAGGTCGTCGAGAATTATGCGCAGTAGGGATTCGTTGTCAGCGAGTGGACGATAACCAGTGCGTGCCGCTCCTCACGTGCGATTGGCTCACCAGAGTGGCAGGCCCAGATCGCATCGGTTTCCGATATCTTGTCCACCTTGCGCCCATGCGACTGAACTCCAGAAAAGTAGCTTGTCCCCTTTTTGTTCCTGGTCATGCGCCACTATGCGGTCAGTTATCCCTTTCTTCCCTCGGAGGTGGTGGAGTTCTTCCGCCTCTACTACGGACCAACCAATCAGGCGCTTGCATCCTTTGACATCGGCGGCAGTGAGAGTCTTCGCCAGGAACTCGATGGCCTATGGTCTTCTCACAATCGCGCGGGGATGGACTGCACCACGGTCTTCGCCGAATATCTGGAAGTGATTGGCATTCGAGCTTGAACTGTCCATAGGAGGAATGGCATGACAAATCTCGTTCAACAACCGACTATCATCAGGAGGTGGTCATGTACAATATGAAGAATCTTAGCAAGATGAAGAATCTAGAGGCTCATGCGCCCGAGGCGATGAAAGCGTTTGTGGCCTTCGACAAGGCAGCCTTGGCTGGAGGAGCTATTCCGGGAAAGTATAAAGAGCTGATGGCACTCGCAGTCGCGTTTACTACACAGTGCCCGTATTGCATCGAGATCCACTCGAACAAGGCGCGAGAGATAGGCGCTTCGGAACCGGAGATCGCCGAATCCGTACTCGTCGCTGCGGCGTTGCGCGCGGGTGCGGCAATCACCCACGGCACACACGCCATGAAGGGAACCTGAAGGGCTTTCTCAACTGAGCCTGAGAAACCGGGACATCCTACTTCGTGAGGCGACCAGGTCTATCGCTGTGTGAGGGGAGGAGGGAGCGATTCAGAGGCGGTCTAACTGGTGCGCGGGTCTGGCTTGCCTCTCTCGTTCGTCGAACCAAACAAACGAGACAGACCAGACAGACCTGATAGACCAGATAGACCAGATCCCCGCCACACGCCGCGAAATGGGTTCCTGACATCTTTTCATTTCAATGGTCCTTATATGCGTCGACCTCGAATGACACGAACAAAAATTACCACGACCGCGATGACCAAGAGGGCATGAATGAATCCGCCCATGGTGTTCGAGGTGACAATACCCAGAAGCCAGAGGACAACCATGACGATTGCAATGGTCTCGAGCATGGTGCTTCTCCTTTTGCCATAACGTGGCCCATCGTAAGATTAGCGGCGCACTGCCGCTTCACTAATAAATCTGCTGCGGGTTACCCATACAGCATAGCAAGGCAGTCTCAGCAATCCGTTGTGGGCAAGTCTATTGCAAAGTCGGAGACGTATCCATCACTCTGTAGAGGACGTGGGAGCCTAGTGTGAGGGGAGGGGAGGGGAGATTCAGATGCAGTCTATCTAAAGCGCGGGTCTGTCTTGTCTCTCTCGTTCTTCGAACCAAACAAACGTGACAGACCAAAGAAACCAGATAGACCAGCTCCCCGCCCCGCGCCGCGAAATGGTTCCTGGCACCTTTGGCTTCTCAAAGGTGCAGCCTAGGTTCTGGCGGGTACCGAATAGTGAATGGGAGCCGATTCGTAACGCGCCGGGACATGGGGGCCTGACACCGTTCCGCAAATTGCGAAATGTTGGATTGCAAGACCTGACCCCTTCTTGGATGTTCGAAACTAAAGAGGGTCTGACAGCCCTCGCTGTCGAAGATTTGCGTAAAGTCAGTTAGATTGTTCAGCGAAATTCAGACCATATTATAATTGATCGCTGAATAGGCGATGGTGGGTTCGTCTTTTCGAGGAGCTCTCTAATGCTCGTAGTGATCACCGAGACGATTGAGCAGGGTCATCGAACAGCTGCGTCCCTGCTCGGTCAGTCGATCAAGAAGAATCCGACCTTACGAATCGGGTTAGCTGCAGGCAATACACCAATTGGTGTCTATCAGAGCTTGGTAGATCTGCACCGATCGACGCATCTTGATTTCTCGGGCGTGGAGTTCTTCAGTCTTGATGAATTCCTTGGGCTACCCTCCACGAGCTCGAAAAGTTATGACGCCTTCTTTCATCAACATTTGTTCCGACATATTAATGCTGATCCTGCTCATATCCATCTGTTAACGGGAGAGCCTCCAGGAGACATGGTCTCTTATTGTCACTCCTATGAGCGGCTGATTCATGATCGCGGCGGTATCGATGTTCAGTTGCTTGGCATCGGGATCAATGGCCATCTGGCATTCAATGAACCAATGTCAAGTTTCAGATCTCGCACAAGGGTGAGCCTGCTGAGCGCTGAGACAAGAGAAACACTTTCCCCGACTTTCAATGAAACAGCGGTGCCTGAATGGGCCGTAACTATAGGTCTCGGTACGATTGCCGAGGCTCGGGCTCTGTTGATGCTGGCATTCGGTAAAGAAAAGGCAAAGGCTATCGCCAAAGCCGTAGAAGGACCATTAACTGCGGCAATTCCCGCCTCTTCCATTCAATTGCATCCAAATGCCGTCGTGATTCTTGACCCAGAAGCCGCTGGGGATCTCAAATTCAAGAAATATTACCAGCAGCAATCATCGCATTTGGCCATGTTGCTGCCACGCGGCCTGGCGTAATCGCTTCAGTGCGCTGGAAAGTGAGTGGCCCGCCACGCGCCGCAAAATTCAGAATGTCCCCGTTTTCTTTCCCCCATCACGCGCCCCGAAACGGTTTCCGACACCTTTATGTCTCCCCCGCTGGTAGTTTAGATCGAGAGGCGAGAAAGACGTCGAGCGAGACACGATCGTCGTTTTCGACTTTGAGAAATTCAACGCCGACAGTGCCTTCGTGCACCCACTTGACCGTAGCGAGACGCACTTCCACGGGCGGCTCGTCCCAGGGAAGATCCAGCATGAGCATGAGCTTCTGGCCAGGCCGAAACAAGCGATTGATACAGAGCCGGGCCCCCTTACGTGAAACATCAAGTAAGGTTCCGTCGTCGGAGTCCTCAGTCGAAAACAACCTGACAGAGGCTTCCCCCGTGATGGCGATGCGCCTGACAAAGCGACTGTAGCGCATTGGCCTGACTCCTAGGGGATATATTGTAGGCTCAGTAGAGACGTCGCAGCAAGCCCTAAGTAAAGGAAATGTCCTAGTATATTGGACGAAACCGGCCCGCCACGTACCGCGAAATGGTTCCTGACACCGTTTTCTTTCCGGAAAAGTAGCCTGTCCCCGTTTTGTGCCGAAATTTTGGATTGCAGGACTTGCCCAGTTGCTCGATTGACCACAGTATTGGGGGAGCGTACCATCAAAACCTGAGTAGCAGACTCAGATCGCATTGGTCTCCGATTCTTGTTCCTCGTCCACCACATATTCATCAATACCGAGAAGGAGGCGCTATGATGAAGCAAGCCACCCATCGTCGGTCCATGAGAGTTCAGTATCTCGGAGTAACCCTGCTCCTGACTGTCGGTCTCTGTCTCCTATCCGGCACGCTGATGGCTCAGGAGGGTAAGGTCACGCCGCTCATGTCGGAAGTTCTGACAGACATCTCCGGCAAGGAAGGCCTGATGATCACCGTAGAGTATGCGCCCGGCGGGTCGAGCCCGATCCATCGTCACAATGCACATGCATTTGTCTACGTGCTGGAGGGCTCCATCGTGATGCAGGTGAAGGGCGGAAAAGAAGTCACTCTTACACCAGGACAGACCTACTATGAAAGCCCCAACGATGTTCATGTCGTGAGCCGGAACGCAAGCACTACCGCGCCGGCAAAATTCCTTGTGGTTCTGGTCAAAGACAAGGGCGCTCCAGTAGTAGTGCCAGTGAAGTGACTGCGGAATGACCGATAAGCGAGCTTGAGCGTGAGCGGCAGTTCACTACCGCTCCGAAGATGATCTCGGGCGGTACTCGCCCGGTTACGGGCGACAAACGAAAGGATAATTTATGAAGATCGTTGTGATTGGCGGCAGCGGGCTTATTGGGACAAAACTCGTGAACAGGCTGCGCAAGCAAGGGCATGAAGTGGTGGCGGCGTCACCTAAATCGGGCGTCAACACCATCACCGGTGAGGGGCTGACTGAAGCGCTCGCCGGCGCTCAGGTTGTCGTCGATGTGGCGAACGCGCCTTCGTGGGAGGACAAGGCCGTGTTGAAATTCTTCGAGACGTCAGGCCGTAACCTCCTTGCTGCAGAAAAAGCCGCTGGCGTGAGGCATCACGTCGCGCTGTCGGTCGTCGGCACCGACCGCCTTCTCGAGAGTGGTTACTTCCGCGCGAAGATGGCCCAGGAAAATCTGATCAAGGCCTCAAAGATTCCCTATACGATCGTCCAGTCAACGCAGTTCTACGAATTCGTGGGCGCCATCGCCCAATTCAGCACCGTCGGGCAAACGGTTCACCTGCCACCCGCCCTTGCGCAGCCCATCGGGTCCGATGACGTGGCTGCCGCAATGGCCGACGTCGCAGTCGGGCCGCCGGTGAACGGCACGATCGAGATAGCCGGTCCTGATCGGGTACCTCTCGACAAACTCGTCGGACGATTCTTGACCGCAACCCATGATCCACGCGAGGTGGTCACGGATGCCCACGCACGCTACTTCGGCATAGAGGTGAACGATCAATCGCTCACCCCCGGCAAGAACGCGCGAATCGGCCCGACGGGTTTCGAAGGCTGGCTCAGCTCCATGCCTCGGAAGTAAGTCAGCCAGGCAGGGGCAACGCCCAGATCAAACATTCCGCCAGACCGGCAATGAGCTGCCTAGCACTATGGACAAGAGCAGAGTGTAAACGTACGATGTAGCAGTCTTGTGTGAGGAGAGGGCGATTCAGAGGCAGTCTATCTGGGGCGCGGGTCTGTCCTGTCTCGCTCGTTCGTCGAACCACACAAACGAGACAGACCGAAGAAACCAGATGAACCAGATCTCCGCCACGCGCCGGAAATGGGCTAGCGAATTAACTTGTCGTAGTCTGCGTGTGTGCCAATCCAGAACCACACGATTCCGTCCGTGGCTTCAACTCCCACCGCTCGATAATTGAGGCTCACACGGGCGGAGTAGTATCGCCCTACCTTTTTGAAATGCAAGGACGGATGTTGCGGGGTCGCCTTCAGGAGTGCAAAAGCTTTGTCGGCCTGTTCACGGATTGGAGCGGGGAGGGCATTGTAGCAGGACCAAAACTCTGGTGAGGCATGATGAATCAAAGCTTCGTGGACTGGCCGGAGGTGTGGCCACGCAGCGCCTTGTCAGCCATCGCATCGAGTTTGCCCGCCTGGACATCGGCCTCAAACTGGCGATCCCAGGCCTCGGCATCGAACGCAGCGTACCAGGAACGGAACGCCGTAAGTTCTGCGGGAGAAAGCTTCTCAATCTGCTGTTCGATTGCTTCGACTTTGCTCATGGACCACCTTGCTCGCAAGTATACCAGCCTGGACAGCCGGTGTCAGCCTCTTCAAATGATATCCGCCACGCGCCGCGAAATGGTTTCTTTATTTCCCAGTGGTCTTCATAAGTCAATACTATGCCTGCTCGCAAAGTTTTTTTCATACTCAGCGCATCGGCTGCATTCCTTGGTTAGGCCGCGTTCCAGTTGCACCACTAATCCGTTCGGATTTCCATTCTTGGGCGAGATCCTGCAAGATACTACTCTGTTGCGCTAGCCTCTCCTCAGGCAAGGAGAATATCACCGAAAGCAGACCTTCGGTCTTCGAACCTTGGGATGGATTCGGGGCGCGATTCGCCCGCACGAGAAATAGGATGAGTGCGTCCTCGACCGTGGATTGTCCGCCCACGGGATAGTTCGACGCAACCCGTGAACCTGGCGGCGTCCGCTTCAAGCGCTCGGAGAACTCTTGGACGACGGGGAGAATGGTGGGTTCGAGCCGTTCTGCAACCCTCTGAAATTTGGCACAATGCAGGAGGTAAGACGTTGCGGCGTTTAGCACCTGAATGCGTTCATTCTCGACGTGTTCGCGGCGCGAGGCCAAGTCTTGGCGCCGCAAAACGATTGCCAGGAGCCGATCGCTCAAGCCAGTGCACGCATACCCATCGTCGTCGTAGGGGAGTAGAAGGATGATCATTGCGGCGACTTCGAGAGCACGCGGGTCCTCACTGGTGGGGTCGATTTCAGTCATCAACTGCGTCACCGCGCGTGGGTCACTTGAGGTGTTAAGCAGACCGATGCTGCCTAAGATCCGAAGACCTTTTACTTTGCGCCTCGCCAACTTGTCAGCCTCATCGCGTGTGATGGGTAGTACGATATCGCGGAGGGTACCTAGACTCTTGAACAAGAATGTGTCTGAGTCCAGCAACTTTCCTTCAAGCTCTGAGTCTTGGTAGCGAAGCTTTGAGTCTTCGTAACCTTGTATCGTCTCCCAAAACGGTCTTTTCCAGAAGACTACGACGTTGTCCTGAGGTGAACGTTCTACTCGGCTATGGCTGGTGGGTCGTGAATAACGAATGTGTTGATACTCATAGAGCAACGCTGGTAGACCCAAAGGCATAGTCTTGAGCATAACTTTGAGGAAGTAGTCCTCCGCAGTTGGCGTCGCAAACCCACTCGCATCACTCTCCAAAACGTTGGAGTCCAAGAGCTTCTGAGCAAAGTTGATGGCTGCGTTCGCGTCGATCGACTTCGTCTCCACCAAGGCGCCAAAAGCATGCGCCCTGTACCGGACGTCTTGCTTACTGTCAAGGACGATAGGGACCAGCTGTTTGATATACTCCGCGCGCTTGAACCCGAGCTGCACTTCTTCCTGCGCGTCAGTGTAGCTGTGCAGTTCTTGCGTCTTCCACCGATCATAGAGAAGGAATGCAATGGCCATCAGAGCGCCGATCACGAGCTTGTCGACCGCCAGAAGGTAGAGCTTCCCTCGGAACGTCTCAGGGTCAATCTTCGGCATCCGAAGCCTCACCGGTATGGTTCGCGACGTGGCTAATTAATAAGTCTGCTGTGTCTAACCCTGCAACTTAACAAGGCAGGCTTAACAATCTGTTGTGGGCAAGTCTACTGTAAAATCGTAGATGTATCCATCACTCCGGAAGCGATGGGGGAGTGTGGTGTGAGATGAGGGCGGTTCAGAGGCAGTCTATCTGGTGCTCGGGTCTGTCTTGCCTATTTCGTTCGTCGAACCACACACACGAGACAGACCGAAGAAACCAGATGCACCAGCTCCCCGCCAGGCGCCGTGAGATATTTCCTGACGCCGTTTTCTTTCAGTTGTGGAGAGATTTTAGAGTTTCGTCTGCTTCCTGACTGCCAATGCCTCTCAGCTTCCAAGCTCCGTTATCATCGTCTATTACATGCTTCAAACGATGAACGGCAGTATTCGCGGCACTGCTGGAGACTCCATGTCTTGCAATCGCATCAACAAGATCCTGGCGGTTCAATCTGCTGGGATACAGATAATAGAGAAGCAGTAATGCAACCTGTCTAGGCCGTAACCCCTTAATGTTCACATACGGACGGCCGTCTACATTCTCAAAAAACGGGTATTTCTTATTTGTAAGTTCATCTATCAAAGCAGCAGCAGTCTCTGTATTGGCATCCGTACTGCAAAAGCGCACCATTTCAGCGAGCACCCATGAAATAATCGGGACAACTGCCTTCGCATCCATCTCGTTGGCATCGATATCATGAGCGTCATGTCTGCCTCCACGATTATTGACAACCTCATAAACAAAAATGCAAGCTTTGGGAATTACAATCCGAACGACATCCGGGAAAGCAGCAGCGCTTAAATGCTCAAGCTGCCTAAGCTCATTGCCTGCCTTGAATTGCCTTGGGTTGCCAACGGTTTTTCCGCAAAAAACCATCAAAGTTTTAGTAATCGACTCGACAAATTTTCCGGCTTTAAGCGAAACTCCGTCCCAATCGCGCAGAACGTACTTCTCTACAGCGGCAGAAAAATGATTTAAAGACGCATGTATGTGGCGAGAGTCGAACTTTTGAACCAGCAGGGCATTAACTTGACTAGCGCCCTTCATCGAAGATTTCCTTCCATGAAGGCCTCAAGTGATAAAGGCCGCTCTTCTCAGTATTCACCCAGTCGTTATTCTTGGCCTCGGCTGAGTAGAATCGATTAAACTTCATTCCGAGCAAACTCTTAGCGGTCATCCTTGTCCAACATTTTTGGATCTCGTCTAGAGGCACGTTCTTTTTGTGGTCACCACCCGCTAGATGTGCAAGAAGCAGAGTGAATTTCTTCGAACCATTCATTCCTACTGCATGTTGTTTGACGAATGGTCGAATCGGCTTTGAAAAATCGATGTGCGTGCTGACTTTCTTGATCTTGGAATGGTTCTCTATTTTTCTCGGTGCGAGAGTTTCTTGCCCATCTGCGCGCACTATTTCGATAGTGGTTTCTATCATCTCCTTAATCCGCACCAGGTGCTTGACCAGTTCTTCATTCATCTTATTATTTGCGCCTCGCATAAACTTTTCTTCCTCCCTCACGAAAGCTCACCAATACTGAGTCAGGTTTGGAGAGTGTGTTCAGTGGGGTTTGGACAGCCTGCTTGCTGTAATGATAGCCGTGACTCGCAAGTGCCTCCTTGATCTCTCCAAATGTGCGTCTTCGATCAAAAAATCCCTTGGTTGCCAAAAGTCGTAATCCTCCGGTCGCACCCTTGAAGTTACTGGAATCAGCCTTCCTGAAATTTCTCTGACGTTTGTCTAGAACCGCCAGTTCTAGTTTTTCAATTCGGGACTCGAGGTCCTTGAGAATCTTGTTGATATCCATTGCCATCAGTTAACGTAGAGCCAACGCTTCTGCTCTTTTATCCGTCGTAGCTGACGTTTCCTGACAAGACGCAGCAACGTCGGCGATAAGGACGTTATCGGGTAGTAGTGGCCTTGCTCTTCAATGGCAAGCTTTATCCCGCTTAGCTCTTTTGGCTTTTTGAAGAAGCCGCCGTCGATAAGATCCGATATCAAACCTGTCGGAGTAGGTCGTGGACTTTTTTTATTAGCTGAGAACTTGGTCTTTCTATGAGAAGGCGGCGGTCCCCCTTCAAGTCGTGAGACCAGAAAAGCAACCTCTTCCGGAGTCCCTTCGATCGTGACCTTTGCCCCGTGGGTCGTTGTTACATGCGCTTTTGCCATATTCCATTATTCCTTATTGATTGGATTTCAGAATAGTGGAATATCGCGTGGAAGTCAAGCCCTGCCGAGCAGTTGCCGCCTCAAAGTTTCCACGGCGCACCGGGCGGGGTACGAGTAGGTGAGGGCTGGCGAGCGATGTAGCCCTATCTTCTCTTCATCCCCCTCCCGGTGTTGGAAAGGGCGGCCTGGCGTTTTCCCATCGTGCGCGCGTTCAACGAGGGCCTTCTGAGGCCGCGCGTTGCGCGAGCAAAGGGAATCATCAGGCCGTATTTCTTCTCTCTTCTCTCTATTCCTCTCCCCAGTATTTGGAGGGGGTGGCCAAAGTTGCCCTCAACTGCGCGCATCGAACGAGGGCCTTCCTAGGCCGCGCGTTCTGCGAGCAAGGAGGTTCCTGGCCACTCCCTTCCCGCCCTTGCATCTCCTTCTCCCTGCCCCGTACAATGCCCCCGTAACCCCATGGCTTTCTGACTGTTTCTTGTCAGTCAGCGGATATGAGAGCAGGCCGGTATGCGGGTTGAGTATTCCAAGGGCGAACGGGCCTCCAAAGAACTGATCCTGCTCCATCGCCAGACCTGGGAAGCCACCAGCGGCCGGAAGATCAGGAAACAAAATAGACGGTGAAACTCTACGGGTGTTGCTGAGACCTGGCGGGTTAGCGTCCGGCCCGTGCCGCAACGGCGAAATGGTAGAAGTAGCGATCCAGGCTGGCCAGATCGCTACCGTATGCGGAGCCCCCGAACATCGCATCACAGAGCAGCTCGCGTACACGTGTGAGTTCTTTCCTGCGACCTTTCCAGCGATCATCCCCTATAGTCAGGTCGAGCAGCTCTAATGCGCGGATAAACGCTTTTTCAGAAAGAAGTGGATCTTTCCCATGCCAACGATGCGCGCGCGCCACATCGCTCCCGACATTAGCCAGCTGTTCCACGAGCGGCAAGGTCTGCCATCGACCGGCGGCGAGATCCGCATGGACGTGTGACATGCCGCCTACCCCTCGACCAATCGATTGACAATTGTGGTGACTGCGTCACGGATCTTGGCGCTTTCGACGTAGCGGGAACGATTCCCTCCAGACGGGCGCACATTAATCAAGGAATCGAACTCGATCCATTCCGGAACCGGACGCTCCGGGTAGAGGTTGATTCCCCATAAGTTTTTTTGCACAGACCCCTGATCTAGGAGAATCGCCTCCTCGTCCGAATGGAGTTCTCCGCCGATCGCCATAATACCCTGTTCCACATCGACGACAGCCTTGACCATATCTCCGAACTGCTGCTTCGCCATTTCGTTCAGCTCGTGCCTGGTCACGGCATCCCGAAGTATTTTGATTTCCATCATCCCCGCCCAACAAACTCCAGTCTACCGGTATCTACGCACTGGGGAGAATCAGCACGCCAGCACGATTGCGGATCGCGCCCAGCCCTGTCAATAAGAAATTTTCGTCGCGTCTGTTCGCGATGCGCTCATGGGGCGACTAGGTGGTCTCCATCGTGCGCGTCTCCAACGAGGGTCGTCCTCGCTCTACCTCTCTTCAGGGGAGTGGCCAAGGCTGCCCTCGGCTGCGCGCATCAATGATCCTTCCAAGCTCGCTCGCTTCTCCTCTCATGGAATGGCACCCGTGTTGGTCCCACTGCGGCCGTCGAGCGAGCACATTCTGATCGTGCGCGCTCCGGGAGCAAGGGATCTGCACGGGTGTCATTCCTCCCCCTTTCATCGTGCGCGTCCTGCGAGCAAAGAGGGCACCCTGGCTGCTTTCCTTTCTCTTCCCCCTCTTTTTGTACGATTTTAATTTCATCGAGGCAGGGCACCCATGTTGCTCCAATTGCGGCCGTCGAACGAGGCCCTTCGGAGGGTGCGCGTTCCGGGAGCACGGGAGCAACGTGGGTGTCCTGCCGCTCTCCCGCCCTTGACCCCCGTTCTTCTGCGCCCGTACAATATACCGTTCGCTAGCCTAACCCCTTGGCATTCTGATGATTTCAGGGTGCCGGTCCGATAGAGGAGCCGCGCTTCATGAGGATAGAGTATTCGAAGGGCGAACGGGCCTCCAAAGAACTTATCCTGCTCCATCGCCAGACCTCCGAAGCCACCAGCGGCCGGAAGATAAAGGTTGCAGATCGCATGGGACGTTGGACGGCTTCTCTATGAAGTGCTAGGATGCCGTCATGCTGATTACCACTGGAAAGGTCCTCGGCGGGACGATCAAGGTTGATGCGACGGGCCTCCCTGAAGGAGCTATTGTGACGGTGTTGGCCCCGGAAGGTAATGAAACCTTCGAACTCAAACCTGAGGAGGAGGCCAGCTCCTCGCAGCTATCGCGGAGGCCGAGCGAGGAGAGACGACAAGCGCGTCACAAGTCCTGCAGCAGATTCGCCGATCGTGAACGGTCCCTTCCCCGTCCGCATCGTCAGCAGCGCCGCACGAGCTATTGTCGAAGCCGCCGAGTGGTGGATAGAAGGCTCCAGATGCATTTGCCGTAGAGCTTGAGCGCGCACTCCAACTCCTTGCATCGCAACCATCGATCGGGGCACAGGCTCGGAACGTCAAGCTTGCCGATGTCCGCCGTATTCATCTTCACCGCGTCCATTACTATTTGTACTACCGTGTGATTTCCGATCCTATGACGGTCGAAATACTTGCCCTCTGGCATACGAAGCGTGGTGCCTCGCCAGACCTTTCATAACACACGGCACATCCCTTGTGCCGTGAATACCGGCTAAACCGGCTTCATGGGGTGTCCTAACCTTTTTCCGCCCTTGAATATCCTTCTTCCACCCCCGTACAATACACCGTTCGCTAGCCTAACCCCTTGGCATTCTGATGGTTTCAGGGTGCCGGTCGATAGAGGAGCCGTGGTTCATGCGGATTGAGTATTCGAAGGGCGAACTGGCTTCCAAGGAACTGATCCTGCTCCATCGCCAGACTTCCGAAGCCACCAGCGGCCAGAAGATGAAAGTCATGCTGATCTTCCCGCCGGACTGGTATCCCTCCGAACCGTATCTCAGCCTTCCCTCCCTCACCGCCGTCCTTCGGCAGGCCGGCCATACGATCATCCAAAAAGACATCAACCTTGAAATGTACGACTGGTACTTCAGCGAGGATTTCCTGAAGAAGGTCCTGCGCCGGGTGCCGCAGCAGCTCGATCGGCTCCGCAAACTGTCGAAGAAGCGCGATCTGAGCGCCGACGAGATGGATCTGCAGCTGGCGCTCTGCGACCTGACCAGGCAGCGGATCGATGAGTTGATCAAGCAGGCGGAGAAGGCGAAGGCGATTATCAGAGGGGAAACATTCTACGATATCGATCAGTTAGAGTGGGCAATCAATGTATTACGTGAGGTCACTTCCGTGATCTCGATGGTCTATGCCCCGGCCCGGGTCTGTATGCCGCCGATGGAAACCGATCTGTCGTACAAAGTCTTTTCCTCGTCCGAGGTGATGGATGCCATTCACGATACGCAGGTGAACGTGTATCGCGACGTGTTCGAGCATCTGGTGAAGCCGGTGATCGAGAAGGAGCAGCCGGACGTGATCGGCATCTCGATCGTCTTGCAGCAGCAGCTGTTCTCCTCTATGACCTTCTGTGCCCTCATCAAGCAGCACTTCCCCCACATTCACGTCACGATCGGCGGCAACACGGTCACGCGCCTGCGCGATGTGCTACCTCAGTCGCCACTATTCCGATACTTCGACAGTGCGGTGGTCTATGAAGGGGAGACGGCGTTTGTGCAGCTGGTGTCTGCGGTGGGGGCGAGGCGGAGTCTCGCCGACGTGCCCAACACCATATATAAGGACGAAACCGGCGTGCATACGTCGCCAACCAGCTACTCGGAAGACATGGCCTCTCTGCCACCGCCAGACTTCGACGGCCTGCCGCTAGAGAAGTATTTCGTGCCGATAAAAGTCTTGCCCTATCTGGCGACGAGAGGCTGTTACTGGGGCCGCTGCGAGTTCTGCGACCATGGCGAGGGCTATACGGCGGGCTACCGGACGAAGAAGATCCAGGAAATCATTGACGAGATCGGGTATTTGAAGAATAAGTACGGCGCCAAGCATTTCCACTTTACCGACGAATCCTATCCGCCGGCCTTGTTCCGCAAGCTGGCTCGCGGGTTGATTGATTCGAAGATGGACATTATCTGGACGACCCATATGCGATTCGAGAAAAGCCTGCTGGATGAAACGGTCTGGCAGGATGCGAAAGACTCCGGCTGCCGCTATCTCCACTTCGGCTACGAGTCGGGGAACGAGCGGGTGCTGAAGCTAATGGACAAGGCGACGACGACGGAGGTCATCACGCAGCATCTGCAAATGTCGGCCAACGTCGGCATCTGGAACCACTGCATGGGCTTTTTTGGATTTCCTGGCGAAACGAAAGAAGAAGCCTGGTCGTCGGTGCAGTTTCTGGAGCAAAACAAAGAACACGTACATTCGCTCGGCTTCGGCACGTTTGACCTGAGCAAGCACACGCCGGTGGCCAAGCAGCCGGAGCGCTGGGGTGTGACGGTCTATAAGAATCCCGAATGGGACCTGGCCCTCGACTACTACTACACGGTGAATAACGGAATGAGCATCGAAGAGGCGGAGCGGGTGTTCGAGCATCGCTCGGTTCGGCCTCCGGAAGTTATCTGACTTGCAATTCAATCCGGATCGGGTTGGGGTAGGGGTAAAGGGGTAGCGGGGTAAGGGGATAGTGGGATAGTGGGATAGTTGGGGTAAAGGGGATAGAAGACGATGAGTGAGCTGATTCATATTAATGCACTGGCTCCTGTGCAGGGGGCGCGGAAAACGAGCAAGGTCATGTTGCTCTTTCCGCCTGAATGGGTGCCGACTGCTCCCTATCTGGCCTTGCCCTCTTTGACCGCCGTCCTCCGCGAAGCGGGGCATCAAGTCGTGCAGCGCGACATCAACATCGAGATGTACGATCGCTTCTTCAGCATGGAGTTCCTGATCTGGATCAAGGCCCGCCAGACCATGCAGTTGAAGGCCCTGGAGGCGAAGGAACTGCGAGAGGAACTGACAGACAAGGAGATGGACCAGCAGGCGGCGCTGGAGCAGGCGGCGGACGTGGACCTGTTCGATCTGGCAGAGCGGGCGGAAGAGTCGAAGCGCGTGGTCCGGGGCCCACAATTCTATGAAGCGGAGAAGCTCGAAACATCGTTGAATACCTTCCGCGAGGTGATGCACTACATTTCCACCGCCTACTATCCTTCGTCGCTCGTGTTCTATCCGATGGAAAGCAATCTAGGCTATCGCCCAGGTGTATCGAAAGAAGTCTTCGATTGTTTGGGCGATGAACAGGTGAACGTCTATCGGGATGTCTGCAATCAGTTGGTCATGCCGGCGGTGACGAAAGAGAAGCCGGATGTCGTCGGGCTCTCGATCGGGACGCAGATGCAGCTGCTCGCGGGCCTCACGTTTTGCAAGATGATCAAGGAGACGTTCCCGCATATCCATGTAGTGGTGGGCGGCAATGTCATCACGAGGTTGCAGGAAGAGCTGCCGAAACAGGAGCGATTTTTCACCGAGATCTTTGACTCGGCGATCCTCTATGAAGGGGAGCATGCGCTGCTCTGGCTCATCGAGGCGTTGAACGGCGAGCGGGCCATCACCTCCGTGCCCAACTTGATGTATCGCGATGCCTCAGGCGTGCATGAGAATCCCGAAGTCTATACCGAGAAGACGACCGCGCTGCCCTTGCCGGATTTCGAGGGGCTGCCGCTGGAGCGCTACTTCGTGCCGGAGCTGATCATTCCCTACCTCGCGACGCGCGGATGCTATTGGGGCCGCTGCACGTTCTGTGACCATGGCCAAGGCTACTTCGACCAATATCGTGGGGTGCCGGCCTCGCAAGTGGTCGAACAGATCAAAGCGCTGCGGGACAAGTATCACTGCCGCCATTTTCTCTTCTCCGATGAATCCTATCCGCCGGCGTTGTTCAAGAAGGTGTCGCAGTTGCTGGTTGATCAACACGTCGGGATCAAGTGGACGACGTTGATCCGGTTTGAAGAAACCCTGCAAGACCAGGAGATCTGGAACCTGGCGGCGAAAGCCGGCTGCTGCACTCTCTATTATGGGATGGAGTCGGCGAGCGAGCGGGTGTTGAACCTCATGGACAAGCACGCCAAGAAGAGCGTGATCCAGAACAACCTGCATCGGGCGGCGAAGGCGGGGATCTGGAACCACGTGATGGCGTTCTATGGCTTTCCTGGCGAGACGCGCGATGAAGCGCTGGAGACCCGCCAATTCGTCATTGACAACCAGCCGGTGATTCACTCGGTGGAGCTGTTCTACTTTGTGGCCTATCGTCATACGCCGATGGTGCGCAACCCGGACAAGTTTGGCATTACGATCCACAAGCAAGAGGACTACGATCTGCCCCTGGACTATTACTACACGTTGAACGATCCGAGTACCCTCTCGTGCCTGGACGCGATGCAGCTCTGCGAAGAATTCTACAAAAACGATTTTCATCCCTGGGCTGTGCGCGTGAACGCGCGGGAACATGTCTTTCTCTACATCTCGAAGTTCGGGACGAACAAGTTGCCGCAGATCTATGCGCAGCAGACGCAGGCCGTCGGATCGGCGCAGGGTGTGTCAGGGTTGGTCACCTGGCCGGTCGCGATGAGCGAAGGCGAGGACGGTAAGGAAGGGATGTCTCGCGTGGTCAGCCACGGAGTGGGGTGAGGCGTGAGACGTGAAACGTGGGGATGGGTGAGACGCAGAACGTGAAAGGTGAGACGTGGGATGGGAGACGTGAAACGTCAAATCGCTGCACAGACGGAGCTAGGCTCGTTCTCGTTTCTACGTTTTACTTCTCACGTTTAACGTCTAACGTTTCACGTTTCACGCTAGACGCCTCGTCGGGGGTGAGCACGGCGGAGAGAAGAGTGTACGCGGCTTCAATGAGTTTGGTCATCTCTTCGGCCTTCTTGTAGGCCTGCATGTATTTCGTGGGATTGTTGGTCAGATTCGAGTAGCGGGCGGGGTTCCAGGTGTACAGCAGCACTCGTCGGGTCCGAGCGAGGGTTTCGGAGGTGACGGGGAGGGTAAGTCCCAGTACCTCCAGTGCATGGTGCACATCTTCTTGGTTCACATCGGTCATGGGGCGAGTCTGACAAGGCCGACGTAAGCCTGTCAATCATCTAATAGGATGGTGAATAATGCCGCCGGCTTTTCCCTCGCAGGAGTTGCGCGAAAAGCGGGACGGGCGAGACGGGGAAGAGTTCGAGGTTCGAGGTTTTCGGAACTTCGAACTTCGCGTCACGCCTGTCGCGCACGGCTTGCTCGTCTCGCTCACGTTTCACGCGCAAGAGCCGCGCATACACGCTTGCAGCAGGACCTTCATGCATAATGCGGGTTAGACATCCTGGTAGTGAGGTATTTTGACAGACCGCCACATGCTTAAATTTTATCAAGCCGATGTGTTCACCGGGCAGCCGTTCGGCGGCAACCCGGTCGCCGTGTTTCCCGATGCGCAAGGTCTCACCGACTATCAACTGCAGCAGATTGCCCGGGAGATGAATCTCTCCGAGACCGTGTTCGTGCTGCCTCCGACAGACCCGGCTGCAGTCGTTCGCCTCAGGATTTTTACTCCAATACAGGAGATTCCGTTTGCCGGACATCCGGTGCTGGGGACATTTTATGTGTTGGCCCACCCGTTTGATGCAGGAATGCAACATCGGCCTTTTTCCTGTCGAACTCCATGCACGGGAGGGGCAGGTCACCCATGTAGTGATGACACAGCCGAAACCGCTGTTCCTCGGTTCGTTGGATGAGCCGGAGGATCTGTTCGACATTGCGAAGGCTCTGGGGCTGTCGATACACCAGATTGCCGACACCAAGAAACCGGTGATGGTAGTGTCGACTGGGTTGCCGGTGGTGATTGTGCCGGTGCGGACCCTCACGGCTGTGCGGTCGATTGTGCCGGATGCTGCCGCGATTGTTGAGGTGTGCGAGCGGGTCGGCACCAACGGCATCATGGTCTTCACGACCATGACAGTGGAAGACCATTCGACGGTGCATACGAGAATGTTTGCGCCCGCGATCGGCATCCTCGAAGATCCTGCCACAGGGAGTGCCAGCGGGGCCATGGGCGCCTATCTCGTCCACAATGGGCTGGTTGAAGTGGGGCCCATGACAGAACTTATCGTCGAGCAGGGCTATGAAATCGGGCGTCCGGCGCGCATTCTTGTCCAGATCGAATCCGACGACGATGCCATTCAAGAGGTGAAGGTGGGTGGACAGTGCGTGATGGTTGTTGAAGGGAAGTTAAAGTTTTGACCCGTGAGGAGTGAGGCGTAAGGGGTGAGGGGGGATGCGATGAAAGCCGTACTCTTTCGCGCGCATGGCGGACCGGACAAACTTTCCTATGAAGACCTGCCTACGCCGACGATCGGTCCGGAGGATGTTCTGGTTCACGTCAAGGCTTGCGCGCTGAATCACATCGACAATTGGATACGACAGGGCAATCCCGCCTATCCTATGCAGCTTCCTCATGTATTGGGGTCGGATGCGGCCGGGATCGTAGAGCAAGTCGGCAATCGGGTCGAAGGCCTCACGGCGGGGCAGCGTGTCTTCGTGTCGCCGGGGATCAGTTGCTGGAAGTGTGAACAATGTCTGGCGGGGCGAGACAATATGTGCCGCTCGTATGGACTGGTCGGTGCGATGACGCACGGCGGCTATGCGGAGTATGTGAAAGTGCCATTCCGCAATGTACTGCCGATTCCAGAGAACCTCTCGTTTGAACAGGCGGCGGCGTTTCCGCTCGTGTCGGTGACTGCGTCGCATATGCTGTTCGCCCTAGCCGGACTCCAACATGGCGAAACGGTGCTCATCATGGGGGCGGGGAGTGGGGTCGGGAGCATGGCGGTTCAAATGGCCAAGCTCGCCGGGGCCCGCGTGATGGCGACCGTCGGGTTTGACGACAAGATTCCCAAAGCCGTGATCCTGGGGGCCGATGCCGTCATCAATCACGCGAAGGAGAAGGTCTCGGAGCGGGTCAAGTTGCTCACCGAAGGGCGCGGCGTCGATGTCGTCATCGAGCATATCGGTCCGGAGGTGTGGGACACCTGCCTACTTTCATTGGGAAAAGGTGGGCGCTTGGTTACTTGTGGCGCAACGACCGGGGGTGAAGTGAAGCTCAATCTCCGTTACGTCTTTTCTCGCCAGCTGACGATCAAGGGGTCCTACATGGGAACGCGCGCAGAACTGGTGAAGACGGCGGAGCTGATGGGGCAGGGTCGGCTGATCGCGGTGATCGATCGCACGTTTCCACTTCAGGAGGCTCGTGCGGCGCAGCAACTGATGTTGAGTCGAAAGTTTTTCGGTAAGATACTGCTGACAGTGTGAGCAGCTAGGCGGGCTTTTTTTTATTACGCTCAGCAGCAATACAAAGGGGGGGAGTATGTCCAAAGTGGCGATGATCATGAGCAAGCAGCCCAAAACCGTAGGGCCTGGCGTGTCGATTGTGAGCGCGGCCAAGAAAATGAGGACTGGGCGCGTGGGGTCGCTGCTTGTAAAGAAGGGGAAGAAGCTGGTCGGGATCGTCACCGATACGGATATTGTTCGACGCGCCGTCTCGACCAATAAGAGTCTTGGCAAGATGACCGTCGAGAAAATCATGACGACTCCCATTTGCACGATTGAAGGCAGTCAGACGGTCGATGACGCTCAGGATATGATGGCTGACTTAGGCGTGCGCCATCTTGGCGTCACGCAAGCGGGCGAGATTGTCGGGGTGATCTCGGTGCGCGACCTGTTGTTGTTTTATAAGCGGTATGCACAATCGAAGATTTCGCCGGAGATGCTGTATCCTGAACCGAAGATTTTCCAAGACTGACGGGACGTGGGACGTAAAACGTAAAAGGTAAAACGTAAGATGCGGGAAGGTGAATGCCTAGCGTTTACATCTCAGCTTTGAGGGGAACGTTTCACCTTTTACGTCTAACGATTCACGATTACTTGGTGAGTTCTTTGACGAGGTGGCCGAGCTCCGGAAGGATGAGCTTTTCCATCGCGAGGCGGACGGCGTTTTCTGAGCCGGGGGTTGAGAAGAGCA
Organism: Nitrospirota bacterium; assembly: GCA_005887945.1. Taxonomy (GTDB): domain Bacteria; phylum Nitrospirota; class Nitrospiria; order Nitrospirales; family Nitrospiraceae; genus Palsa-1315. The sequence goes on along the minus strand of VBOL01000043.1, from coordinate 15,969 downwards.
CGCGGCCTTTGATGATGCCGGCGGTGGCTCGGCTCATGATCGCCGGAGAGCCGACGTCCTGATACGTGAGATAGCGAAAGACTTCGCCGAATCCCACCAGTCGTTTTTCCAGCATCGCATCCACCGCTTCGAACGTCGAATCCCGCCGAGAGATGCCTGTCCCGCCATTAATGATGATGGCGTGAATCTTCTTGTTGGTCACGGCGGCTTTGATCTTGGCTTTGATCTTGGATGGTTCGTCTTTGACGAGATGATAGGCAGCCACCGTATGGCCCTGCTCTTTGAGAAGTTTCTGAATAAGTTGGCCGCTGGTATCGGTGTGGGGGGTCCGCGTGTCGCTGCAGGTAATGACCATGCACCCAATTGATTTGGGTGCATGGGATTTATGCTCATGATGTGTGGCAGAACTCATGGAGGAGGAAACAGCTCTATTTCCAAACTGAGTCTGGGTTCAGTTTTGCTACCGGCTTTCCGCCAGTGATGTGTTCATCGATGATGGTCGCTACGTCGGCTTCCGTCACTTTGGAGTACCAGGTGGCGTCCGGATAGACGACGACGGTTGGTCCCTGCTCGCAGGGGCCGAGGCAGGAGGAACCGCTGACGAGGACGTCGCCCGGGGGCACGCCCTTCTGCATGAGGCCTATATTAAAGGCCATGAGGAGGGAGGCTGCTCCGGCACTGCCGCAGGAGGGTTTTGGATGGCCTGGGGGCCGTGAGTTGGTACAGACGACGATGTGATACTTCGGCTTCGGCATGGGTTCTCCTTTGATGGTCGATGAAGCGGTCAGCTTTCTGCTGCCAGCGTTCAGTTATCTTTAAGAAAGAGCTGAGCGCTGATTGCTCTGAGCGGATGGCTGTTTCACTGCGGCGCGAACGACTTCCACATATCGATGGCCTCTTCGGGCAACTTCCAATGCTTGAGGCCCTTCATCACCCAATCGAGATAATGCGCTTTAGGTTTGAACTTGCCTATGGGGGTGGCAGCATAGGTAGTGACGGATATTTTCTCCCCGGCTTCCGTCAGCACGGTGACTTGGACCTGGCGAAAAGCGCTTGGGGGTACATCCTCTTCGAAGAGATCCATCAGCTTGAGATCTTCGTCGGTCACTTCGAAGACCGCTCCCCAGACCTGTTCTCCCGGTGACGGGGTCACGCTCGCGAGGCCGCATCGCCATTGCGAGGACCATCGGCAGAATTTGATCGTGTGTTCGGGAAGAGTGGCCCGCATCAGGAACTGATGTTCCGGAGCACGACGTTTCAGCTGCGTGGGGTTGAGATGGTCCCCGTAGAGAAAAAACTTCATGGGTGATTCACTGCCACAGGGCCCCTGTCTGTCGAGTAGATCGCTATTTGTAACATAACCACTTTCACACGCACAAGACGCGCCTCGCGCGGCTTATCGGACTAGCCCGGACTATTCATGAATACCTGTTACGTCGTCCGATCCTCTCGCCCGGCGGGGCTTTTCTCGTTCGGCCTCCTCAACGGACTGCCAGTACGCCCCCGTCGGCCTTACTTGCGAGAAGCCCGGCGGGCTTCGGGCTCGAACGCCTCGCAACGGCATTCATGAATAATCCGGACTAGCTGTGGTCAGATTGACATCGCGTCGGTGCTCTTCCTAAGATAGACATAGTGCGGTCATGTGCGGTTTCGCCTCGTCCCATCGAACCCTGTGTGCTGGCCCGCACTGTTCATGACGGTTCGTCGCGAAATCGCGCAGTCGCCAAGCGAGACAGGCGCGCGGAGCCGCGAGGGAGGAAGGCATACTTGAAACAGTATGTTGACCGACCGAGTGGCGAGCCCGCCTGGCTGGACGCCGGGCCGACCGCGTCCAGGCTTGTCGCAGCGGCGAATCCGCGATTGCAGCAGAAACGTCCATGAATAATGCGGGCTAGATGTCCATGCCAGAGAATCATTCCTCCGCCAGTTCTGCACATTCGCCCTGATTGTGAAGATCATTCACTATGCGGTCATGGCAGTGCTCGTGCTGGGCCTGCTCTACTATCTCTGGATGAAGCCTCCGTCGGTGAATCCCATAACCGATCGTCGGGCTGCCGAAGCCCTCGCGCTGGTGCAAACCCATCAGGCTCAGGGCTATCCCACAATTCTTCAGGCGATGACTGAGCATGTGCGTTCTATGAGCGAACGCAATCAGGTCGCCCGACTGGGTGAGTGGCGGGTGAAGCAGTTGGAAGGGGATCTGTATGAGATACGGATTCAGTTGCGGGATCAAGGGGTGACGGGCCAATGGTTCGAGCGGGAGTTCATTTGGCATGCCGATCTCTTGTTGAAGAAGGTCAATGCCGCGTCCCTCCCTGCTGATGGCGTGACACCCAAAGAGCTGGATCCTGAGCCTGCCGGCTCGCCGGCGCCTCGGCTTTAGCAGGATGGTGAAAAAGCTCGCCAACCTGTTTTGTTCATTTGGTCTGTTCGGTCTATTCGGTCTGTTCGGTTTGTCCCGTCTTTCTGGTTCATCTGGTTGATTTGGTTAGTTTCGTTCAACCAAACAAACGAGACAGACCAGATAGACCAGACATACCGAGCTTGCCTGCCGATGGGCTCGTCGTAGCAGCGGATCGGCGATTGCAGCAGAAGTGCTCATGAATAATATGGGCTAGGAGAAGTTCTCCGGTAGTGCCACCTGAACTTGATTTCCTTCGATCCGGACGGGACAGCAGTCGACGGTGATGGTCGGATTCTCCGGTCGTTCGCCGGTTTGTACGTTAAATCGCCATCCGTGCCGCGGACATTCGACGACGTGGCCATCCAGATGCCCTTCTCCGAGCGGTCCTCCCGCATGCGGACAGGTGTTGTCGACGGCATAGAAGGATCCGTCGACATTAAACAGGGCAATCCAGACCCCTTGGACTTCGACGGTCCGTCCGGTCCCCGGAGGAATTTCCTCTGCCGTCGCGACGGTGACAAATTCAGGCATGACGCTGATCCTTCTTCTTGGCTGAGCGGACGACGGAACAGGTACAAGGCGCAGACCCGTCAGTGACTTGATTTCGACCAAGGCTTATGGCATAGAGAAGGGTACGCCTTCCACGACTACACCAAGGCCCTCTCATACAAGGAGCCTCGGTTGGGAATGAGGTTGCTGCATGGAAATGACCCTTCTGCTCAACGCGACGTACGAACCCCTGCGGGTCGTCAATTGGCAAAAGGCGATCTCGCTTCTCTGGCAGGGCAAAGTTGAAGTCCTCGAGGTCTACGACCGAGAGGTCCACGCGGTGTCGATCTCCATTAAGCTTCCCTCCGTCATGCGGCTCCTCAAGTTGGTCCGGCTCAAGGAGGTCCACCGGGCGGTCAAATTCTCCCGTATCAATATCTTTACGCGAGATGGCTATGCCTGCCAGTACTGTCGTCACAAGTTCCGGACCGAAGAGCTGACGTTCGATCATGTCATCCCCATCGCCAAGGGTGGGCGAAAGACCTGGGAAAATATCGTGACGGCTTGCTGGCGTTGTAACAACAAAAAAAGTGGTCGCACGCCCGATGAAGCCGGCATGCGACTCATGAAGAAGCCGCTGAAGCCTCGCTGGAATCCGGTTGTGACCATTACCATCGGGATTCGGAACACACCGGACAGCTGGCGTGACTATTTCTATTGGAATATGGAGCTCGATGCCGACCCCGCCGATACCTGATGTTCAATTTTCAATGTTGAAAGTTGAATTGATGTCCCGCAGTGTTCACCGAACATTAAGCAGTTATCATTCAACATTGCTTCCTGGTCAGTGCACCCTTTCCAGTGTAATCTCAAAATCCCGTCCTCCCGGTAATGTCGATTCTTCGCATAGCGGCCTTCGATGTCGCCAGCTGTGCCGGGCCTGCCTGCCCATCTCGATCTAACTGGGCCATCACATCTAGCATTCCACGCAACTCAGAGCTCGGGCAGGATGCTGAAAAATCCCTCCGACGTCGTTCTCGGCTCGTCGAAATCCTCAACGTACCCCCGAGAGTACGCCTCCGGTTTGGACTCGCCTGCGGCCTTGCCTGGGACAAGGCGCGTCTTGGCGCGCGGGGGTTGGGCGGGTGAGAAATCCGCCTTTTTGAGCATCCTGCTGGATTGTTCTTCTGAGGTCCCACACGTGCAGACCATTGAGGTCCTAGCGTGCCACCATAGTATTTCCGCAGCCTGCTTGACCTCAGCCGCAACCGTCTCTCGTACTGTCCTCTGAGCGCCGGGGCATTATAGCGGGGGCCGGTAGAAAAGGGGAAGGCGCGGTTTACGCTGCAAAACAGGGTGTTGTATGATACGCCGCGCGCTTGAATTGGGAGGAACCATCATGGCTGCAAATTCTGGCTTTCCATTGTCTCTAGATGTGAAGGGGTACCCGGTGCTTGTACTCGGGGGAGACGAAGAGGCCGCAGAAAAGACCCAGCGGTTGTTGGAGGCCGGGGCTAAAGTGATCGTTGTGGCGCCGGCACTGCACGACACGCTAAAAGATTTGGCCGCCTCGGCGAAAGTCGTGCACCGTGGACGCCATTTTCGCGATAGCGATTTAGACAGTGCGATTCTGGCGCTGAATATGGTTCGTGGGGACCGGGATTTTTCCCGGGCGCTGTTCGCCAAGGCGCGTGAGAAGAAGGTCTTATTGTGGTCGGTTGACCAGCCGGAAGCCTCAATGGTCACGATGCCGGCGGTGGTGGCTTGCGGCCATTTGCGTGTGGCCATCAGCACGAGCGGTGTCGCTCCGGCCTTGTCAGGCTTCATGAAGGAAGATATGGAGAAGATCTTCGGTGAGGAGTTTGCTGCTTTTGTAGACTGGCTCGGCCAACTCCGGGAGCACACCAAGGCGAATGAGCCGGACTTCGAAAAACGCCGGGCGTTGTTGCGTGAGGCGTTGGACGGGTTTCGCTTGTTGGGCAAGGTCCAGTATCCAAAGGTCTGGCTGGATGAGCGTGCCGCGAAGGCGTAAGGCGTGTGGGGCAAGGGATAAGGGGATAAAGGGGTAGAGGGGTATAAGGGGTAAGGCCTGAGGTTTGAAACGTACGGGGAAGGTACAAGAGGGACACATGGTGCTATTGGAATTCAGTATGTCGCCGTTGGGCAAGGGGGAGAGCGTTGGCAAGTATGTGGCGCGCTCGCTCGATATTATCGATAAGAGCGGAGTGGACTACCGGTTGAACCCAATGGGGACGGTGCTCGAAGGGGAGTGGGATGAGGTATTTGCTGTCGTCAAAAGGTGCTATGAACGGATGAAGAAAGATTGCGGCCGCATTTCCTGCACGATCAAAGTCGACTATCGAAAAGGCCACGCAGGGCGTTTACAGAGCAAGGTTGCAAGCGTCGAGAAGATACTCAAGCGATCGATCAATCACTAGCAGGATGCCGAAAAAGGCCGCCAACCAGTCTTGTTCATTTGGTCTGTTCGGTCTGTCTGGTTTGTTTGGTTAATTTGACTAGCCAGATAGACCAGACAGACCCGATAACCAGACAGACCTGACTTGTCCCACACGTGCGGACCATCGAAGTTCTAGCTGGCCAAAAGAGTCTTTCCGCACCCTGCTAGAGCACTGCAAAGGCTAGAGGCAGCATCATCCTACTCATTGAAACGTAATCTTCTTCAATCTCGAGAGGGATGAGCTGTTCCGGATTCTCCCGAAGTTTTAAGGTGCGGGCTCACTCGCTCAGGCAGTTCTCGTTCGTTCCTCCCACTGTCACACAACATTCCTGTTGAGCCTACCCACACATTTTACGGACACAAATCCGAATCGACGAGGTTGCCTGTTAAAGGTGAGGAGTCGAAATGTCAACATTTCACGAATTGGTGGGAATGTTTTGTTCGTATTTGAAAGTAATAGGTAACCTATATATACTAGCCCCCCAAATAGACTATTGATTGTTTTGATCGGAGGTGTGTCATGCGATGGTATTCAGCAGAGTCGGCAGAATCGCCATGGTTACGGCGAGACAAATGGCTGAAAATTTGATGGCCCGCGGTTGACCTAACCTTCTGCCTATGACGAACGTCAAAGTACATCTCCATCCGCAGAGTTATAAATAAAAAGAGTGACACATGAACAGCAGTATGACGGATGAGGTCGAATTCAAAACGCAATCTGATCGTGAGCTTTTGCCGAAGGACCGCACGATTCTTGAGCGGGAGGTGATGGAATACCGTCCGTTTGGATTGGATGAGCAGGGATATACGATCAGAGATCTGAGCGGGATGAGTATCAGGGCTGTCGTCGTCTACCTCGAGAAGTCGCTGGCGCGTGAGCGGGGCGCTTCAGCCGGGAGTCAGGCGGTGGAGGACCTCTGCCGCCTATTGAATCAGCGCATCAAAGATCCGGTCTATCATGTGACGCCGGATTTTCTGATGAATGCATGGAACAGCTACTCCTATGAGTTCACGGCCTATTTGTATGAGTTCTGCGAGCGCATGTCCGGCGATCCTCGATTTGTGTTTCGGGGTGGGATGGAGAAGGCGTCTTCGATCATGCAGGTGCTTGCCCGGCCGTTTTCGCTGGCGCAGATTTACGGCATGTTTCCCTACTTCGGGAACAAGTTCGCGTCCGGTTCGGTCGAATTTCGAGTGGTCGAGGTGACGTCGACCTCCGCGACCCTTGCGATGAAGTTTTCCGGCCGTACCCTTCGGCAGTTTGGCCCGTATCGAAGACGGTGCGCGCAGCTGATGTGTCAGGCTGCTCAAGGCATTATGGCGGCGGTACCGGCTCGCGTCCATGGCCTGCCACCGGCCACTTTGACGGAACTCTCCTGCATTGCGAATGACGACGAATGGTGCCAATGGGCCATCCGATGGCAAGTAGAGAGACAGGGCACATGGCGCCACAGGTTCTGGCAGATGGTGTCAGGACCAGGAGAGGACCGGCCATCGCAGGTTCGACCGCACGTATCCCATTCGCACGAACCGGCTGAGGATACTTCGTCTAAAGGAACTGTCTCCGACCGAGGAGAGGAGGTAGCGCCAATCCTTGCAGTGGCCGGCACCATGCAATCGCAGCGGCATGTGACGTGGTCGTTATGCGGCGCGCTAACCGGCCTGACTTTGGCCTTGGGACTCCGCGTGATGGATCCCTCAACAAGCTTGGGCGAAGTCATTCTTCTCGGATTGGTGCCCATGTTTGTCGCAAGAATGCTGATCAATCGCCATCTTCATCTGCAGAGCCAGCAACGCGAGGCGTTGATTCAGGAGCAGATTACGTTCATGGAGGCACGGCATGAGGAATTGCGAGAAGCGTATTTGGAGCAGGAGCAGACGCGCGTCGAATTGCGGCGAAAAGTAGTCCAGCTGACAGCCCTCCATCGTGCGGGATTACTGTTCAGCTCGACGCTGGATCGAGAGGCTCTGATGCAGAAAGTCTTGGAGGCTCTGACCAGTGATCTGCACTACGATCGGGCGATGGTCTCGTTCTACGATCCAGTCCGTCAGGTCGTCAAGGATGCGCGGCTACTCGGCGTTTCGCCTGAGATCCAGGCGTTTGCGCGCGCTCGTGAGATCCCCGTCACCGATCCCCTGAGCCCGGAAGGCATCGTGCTGCTGCAGGGCCAGCCGTTGTTGGTTGGAGATGTGCATGCGGTGTGGGATCTCATGCATCCGTTGAACCAACAGCTCGCCTCGCTGACGCAGGGCAAGGCGTTGATCGCCGTTCCGTTGAAAACCAAAGATCGGATTCTGGGAAGTCTGACGGTTGATCGGATACAGGCACACAGTCTGACTCAGGATGATCTTGAGTTAATGATGACGGTTGCCCATCAAGTCGCGATCGCACTGGATAATGCTTCTGCGTATGAACAAATTGAACACCTGAACATCGGACTCGAAGCCAAAGTGCGTGAACGCACGGCTGAGCTGGAGCAGGGGGATCGCTTGCGCTCTCAATTCCTCTCGCATGTTTCGCACGAGCTGAAGACGCCGTTGACCTCCATCAAGGGGTTCGTGCAGAACCTGCTCGATGGATTAACGGGGCCGCTCAATGAGAAACAGCAGCGTTACTTGTCACGGATGTTGGAAAATTCCGACCGGCTGATTCGTATGATCGAGGCCTTGTTGGATCGCACGAGGATTCAATCCGGGAGGTTGGATCTCGTTCCCGGCGAGATCGACCTAGGGTACTGTGTGGCGGATGCAGTCGAGCAATTGCGCCTGTTAGCCCAGGCCAAGCAGCAGACATTGGAGGCGGTCGCTCCTCCTGCCCCACTGATGGTCTGGGCGGATCGCGATCGCCTGATCCAGATCGTGATGAATTTGGTCCAGAATGCGGTGAAGTTTACCCCGGAGGGTGGCAGCATTATGGTGACGGTGAGGCAGGAGAACCAGACGCTCGCCGGAGTCTCCGTGCGCGATACCGGGCCGGGTATTCCGCCAGAGTTTCTTGATCAGATATTCGATCCGTTCTTTCGAGTCAAGGAGGTCCGGAGCGGAATAAAAGGGCTGGGATTGGGCCTGTCGATCGTGCGGACGTTGGTGGAGTTACAAGGTGGGACGATCGCCGTGCGGAGTGAACTGGGACGGGGCGCGGAGCTGTACTTCACGATTCCATTGCTTCCCACGATAGCGGAGCCACTTGGTAGTACATCGGCTGACGCGCCCCGCATCCTGATTGTCGACTATGATCCGGATATTCGTCAACTCTTGCAGGATTGTTTGCGGGCCACGGGGTATCGTGTCCAGTCAGCGGTTGACGGAGTCCGAGCGCTGGAAGCGGTGCAGTCCGAGACGTTCGAGGGCATGATTCTAGACATTGACATTCCCTCTATGGATGGGATGGACGTGCTTCGGCAAATACGAAGATGGGATCAGCAGATCCCGATTGTGATGGTCACCACGTCAGGCTCCAAGGAATTGGCGGTTCGTGCGATCGGCATGGGTGCGCAGGCCTATATGCTGAAGCCGTTTGATGTCGACGAACTGCAACGGGTTGCAGACTATTGGTTTCGGCCTTTTGAGCGACCGTCCTCGAAGTCTGCGGGGGAGTCGAGCACGCCTAGGTGAGTGAGATGAGGAGGAGTATGACCACGAGAGTCTGGGGCAGGCGTTGGCGCAGGACTGGATCGGTTCTTCGGATGTGGCTACCAAGGATGTGTATGATAGGGCTGTGCTTGGCGTGCTTACCTGGGATGGCTTCGGCACAGGTGCCCCGTATTCAAGGGCAGGGAGCCGCTGCGTCCGCAATGAGCAATGCATTTGCAGCCCAAGCCGACGACCCCTCGGCTCTGCACTACAATCCAGCAGGGATGACGCAGTTGCAGGGGCTTCAGTTCATGGCAGGGGCACTGATTTCCGGAGGGTCAACAGATTTCACCAGTCCGACGGGAGCGACAGCAAGGGGCGATCGGAACGGGAGTGCGGCGTGGCCCCCTCCCGCGCATACGTTCATCACGGCGAACTTGAAGGATTTCGGGTTGAAGGCCCTGGGTGACCTTTCTGCCGGAATTGGCCTGACTGTGCCATTCGGATCGCTGACTCGCTGGCCGAACGATGGACCGTTCAGAACGGCCACGACCTTCAGTACCTTACCGCTTCTGGACATCAAGCCTACCCTTGCTTACAAGGCAACGGAGAACCTCTCTCTAGGGCTGGGTGCGGATATATATACCTTCAGCGGACTCGTCGGCGAAGGTCATGTTGAGAAACAGTCGATTCCTGCCGCCGGGGTGAAAACTGAACTCTTTGGGAAAGACACTGCGGCTGGTTTCAACGTCAGCCTGCTGTATACGGCGTTGCGCAATGCGGATGGAAGGCCGCTGGCGAATATCGGTATCGTCTACCGGAGTCAAGCGACCTTGCACCTGAGCGGCGCATTATTGGCTAATGGAGCCAAAGTGTCCGATGCCCGAGCCACGCTGGTCTTACCGCAAATCATTACGGGGGCGATCGCGATCTGGCCTGTCCGGACGAGTGAACGGGAATGGAAATTGGAGATGGACGTCGACTACGTGGGGTGGAAGTCTGTTCGAAATCTCGATGTTACGTTGGGCAACGGTGCGACGATCGCGCAGCCGCAGAATTGGCGTAGTACCTATGCGGTGATGCTCGGAACCGAATACAAGTGGCTGGCGCTTGAATCGCTCCCGAACTGGGAGGTGGCGCTGCTGGGCGGCTATACCAACCAGCAAAATCAAATGCCTGATTTGACCTATGACCCCGGGATTCCTTCTTCGGACCTCCACGTCGTGGGGGGAGGGCTTGGATTGTTGTGCAAAGAGCAGGGATCGTTTCTGGGCCTGATGCGATGTGGAGACCTCGGCGTGGGCTCTCTGAAACCCAAAGCGATCGGAGTTGATCTCTCGCTTCAAGCGGCGCTCTACGAGGACCGTACGGTGCTCGGCAATCGTAACCCGACCGTCGATGGAACCTACAGGACCACGCTGTATAACGGTAGTGGGTCGATTCGAGTGATCTACTAGCCGGATGCGCGAGATACGCAAGATGGGCGGGACGGGCGAGAAAGGTTCAATCCGAAGTTCGAAGTTCAGGGTTCGAAGTTCTGAAAACCTCGAACTTCGGACCTCTAACCCTCGCCTGTCCCGCCCGTCTCGCGCGGTTATACGCAGTGTGTCGGTCGTGCGTCAGGCGGATTCGTAAAGACGTGGAACGCGGGAGCCTATCCCGCAGAGGACTTCATAAGGGATCGTGCCGATCCAGTCGGCCACTTCATCAGCCCAGATCGATTCCTGTCCCTGGTGACCGATCAGTGTGACGATCTCACCCACTTGTACCGATGCGAGGTCGGTGACATCCACCATGATCATATCCATGCATACCAAACCGATGATCGGGGCGCGGCGCCCCTGAATCAGGACCGATCCGCGATAGGAGAGCCGCCGACTATAGCCATCGGCATACCCGATCGGCAGCACCGCGATACGCGTGGGTCGTGTCGCGACAAATGTCCCGTTGTAGCTGACTGTTCCCCCTCGTGGAATTGTCCGCAGATGGACGATCCTGGTTTGAAGTGAGAGAACGGGTTTGAGATCAGGCGCGGGGATTGTGGCGGGGAAGGTGTGGTATCCGTAGAGCATGATGCCGGGACGCACGAGTGAAAAGTGCGATTCGGGAAACCTGACGATGGCGGCACTGTTTGCCGTATGTATCAACGGGAGGGTGAGACCACATTGTCGGATCTGTTCCAGCATGGTACGAAACGCGCCAAGTTGTCGTTCCGTGAAGCCACTGTCTGCTCCGTCTGCGTCCGCAAGATGGGTCATCATGCCTTCGACCTGGAGGGGACTTCGCAAGATAGGGTTGTCGAGTAATGAGAGCAGCTCTTCCGGAGAAAACCCCAGCCGCCCCATCCCGGTTTCGACCTTGAGGTGAATCGGGTAGGGGGCCGGATGTGAACGAGCGGCCTTGGCCAAGGTGGGAAGGATGCGCCCATCGCTGACGACCGGGGTTAGCTGGTGAGCGACCAGGTCGAACACCTGTTCCTCAAAGAGCGCTCCCAGAACTACGATAGACGCTGAGAGACCGGCCTGGCGGAGTGCGATACCTTCGTCGAGCGAGGCCACGGCAAACCGCCCGATGCCCTGCTGGGCAAGCGCCTGAGCGGTCTCCACAGCGCCATGCCCGTACGCATTGGCCTTGACGACCGCCATGATCTCACAGCCGGGTGACAGGTATCGCTTGATGCGAGAGAGGTTATGGGCAAGTGCCGCGAGATTGACGGTGGCGTAGGTGGGTAACAAGGTCGAACTTTGAGATCACACTTCCATGATTTCTTGTTCTTTTTTCTTCACAACGTCGTCGATTTTTTGAACGTACTGGTCGGTCAGTTTCTGGGTGTCGGCTTCGGCCTTTCGCAGCTCGTCTTCAGTTAACTTGGCATCCTTTTTCAGTTTCTTCAACTCTTCGTTGGCATCTCGACGAAACCCTCGTACAACGACTTTGGTGTCTTCGCCGTGTTTTTTGCAGATCTTGCTGAGTTCTTTGCGCCGTTCTTCGGTGAGCGGCGGAAGGGGAACGCGAACGATCTTTCCGTCGTTGGACGGTGTGATGCCGAGGCCCGATCCCGCCAGGGCCTTTTCGATTTCCTTGATCAGGGCAGGTTCCCACGGCTGGATGGTGATGAGGCGGGCTTCCGGGGTCGAAATATTGGCCACCTGCTTCAGCGGGGTCATCGTGCCATAGTAGTCGACCCGAACGCCGTCGAAGAGGGCGACCGATGCTCGCCCTGTCCGTAGACCGGCCAAATCGCGCTTGAGATGCTCCAGTGAGGACTCCATCTTCTCCGTGACTCTTTGGCGTATGGCGGTAGGGTTGGACATGAGAGACTCCCCAGAAAGTTAGCGGCGATCAGGCGTGACGATGGTTCCGATCGCTTCGCCCGTGGCAACGCGTTTGAAGTTGCCTTGTTCCTTCAGGTTGAACACGATGAGCGGGAGGTTGTTATCCATGCAGAGGCTGATGGCCGTGGCATCCATCACTTTCAAATTCTGATTCAAAATCGAAAGAAAGGAGATCGTCTGATATTTCTTGGCAGAGGGGTTCTTCACGGGATCGGCGTCGTAGATGCCGTCGACCTTGGTCCCTTTCATGATGACTTGGGCCCCGATCTCCATTGCCCTGAGCGCCGCCGCGGTATCAGTAGAGAAGTAGGGATTCCCTGTGCCGCCGGCGAAGATGACCACGCGCTTTTTCTCAAGATGGCGAATAGCTCGTCGACGGATATACCCCTCTGCCAGCTGGCGCATTTCGATCGCGGACTGGACCCGCGTCATAATGCCGGTGTGCTCGAGCGCGTTTTGCAGGGCCAATGCATTGAGCACGGTCGCAAGCATCCCCATGTAGTCGGCGGAGGCCCGTTCCATACCGGACGCGCTGGCGGCAATACCGCGGAAAATATTGCCGCCGCCGATGACCACGGCGACTTCGATGTCGAGAGCCACGACGGAGGCGATTTCCGAGGCGAGGCCTTCAAGGATGGAGGGTTGGATACCGTTGCCCTGCTCACCGGCCAACATCTCTCCGCTCACTTTGAGGAGGATGCGCCGATAGTTGGCAGAGTTCATGCTTCGCCTAATTGGTACCGTGTGAAGCGGCGGATGTTCATGTTCTCGCCAATTTTGGCAATCTTCAGTGCGAGGAGGTCCTTAATTGTGACGGCGGGGTCCTTGACGAAGGACTGCTCGATCAGACAGCTCTCCTGGAAGAACTTTTCCAACTTACCTTCGACGATCTTCGGCCATGCGGCCGTTGGCTTTCCCATTTCTTTGGCCTGTCCCTCATAAATCGATCGTTCTTTCTCGATGAGCGAGGCGGGAATATCCTCCCGTTTGACGTAGGAGGGTTTCCCGGCAGCGATCTGGAGGGCCAGGTCGTTGACAAACGACTTAAACTCTTCGTTCCGGGCAACGAAGTCGGTTTCACAGTTGACTTCGATGAGTACACCGATTTTCCCGCCCATGTGGATGTAGGCGTGTACGAGCCCTTGGTTTGTCTCACGGCCCGATTTTTTGAGTGCGGCGGCCAAGCCTTTCTGGCGCAGGTAATCGATGGCCTTCTCAATATCGTCGCTATTCTCGGTGAGCGCTTTCTGGCAATCGAGGATGCCGGCACCGGTTTTTTCTCTCAGTTCTTTGACAAGATGACTTGATCCAGCCATACGTGACGGTCCTTCTCGGTAAACAGTGAATGTAGTCGTTGATGCATGAATGCTGGGCGCTATGAAGCCGGTGCGCTCGCGAAGCTGATGGCCGCGGCCTTGTCTCCCCCTGCAGGAACGGGTTTGAAATCCGCTTCTTCGCGCTGTGTCCGCAAATGGGTTCCTTCAATGCAGGCGTCGGCAATGCGAGACGTGATGAGCTTGATGGAGCGAATGGCATCGTCGTTTCCAGGGATCGGGTAGGTGACGTGGTCCGGATCGCAATTCGAGTCCAGGATAGCGATCACGGGGATCTCCAACCGGTTCGCTTCCTGCACGGCAATATGCTCGATGCGTGTGTCGAGTACGAATACGGCTCCTGGAATGCCGCGCATGTCCTTGATGCCGCTCAGATACTTTTGGAGCTTCACGATCTCCTTCTGCATCTTCAGGATTTCTTTTTTCTTCAGCCCGTATTGGCTGGGATCCGCCAGCTTAGCTCCCAGCTTTTTCATTTTATCGATGCTCTTTCGGATGGTCTGAAAGTTCGTCAGCATCCCGCCGAGCCAGCGTTGGTTGACGAAGAACATGTTGGCGCGCAAGGCTTCTTTTTGAAGGATTTCAGCGGCCTGCCGCTTGGTCCCGACAAACAGGACCGATTGGCCGGCGGCAACGGTGTCGCGGACGAAGGCATAGGCTTGCTCCATCCGAGCCAGTGTTTGCTGAAGATCGATGATGTAGATGCCATTGCGTTCTCCGAAGAGGAACTTCTTCATCTTTGGGTTCCACCGATTCGTCTGGTGCCCGAAATGGACACCCGCTTCTAACAATTCCTTGATCGAAACCACTCCCATGCCTTCACCTCCCCTCAAGACTTGCAGATCACCTATTAGCGCAGGCGAGGGGGGTTGGCCCCCTTATTCTCAAGTCGAGCGACGTCCGTGACGTCGATATGAATTTGATACTGATCCTCCACGCACGAGATTGTACGAGAAGGAGACGGTCTCCTGAACGCTACAGCCTTGGCACGCTAGCATGGTAACGGTCAGTTTGCAAGACCAACGCCGTCCGACCAGCACCGCTTCCTTCGCTTGCCACCCCATTCGACCGGGTGTTAGGATCGCGCAGCTGTTGGAGGGAGTCGGTGCCGAACATTTTGCTTTTAGTCTCGCCGAGCTGTGGGGCCTGCCCGTCGGCAAAGAGTCTGTGGAAGCAGTTGCGGGTGAAATATAGCTTCAGTTACCATGAGGTGGATATCACCACAGAGGATGGACGGACCCTCGCCGATCGGCATTCGGTCAGGGCTGTGCCTGCCACCATTATCGATGGGCGACTGACGTTCGTCGGTGTGCCGAGTCGAGAGAGCGCCGAGAAGGCCTTGTTGCTCAAAATGAAACCGTGCGAGTAGGGGAGAAAGACTGCTCCATGGCCGATGACGACGATTGTGAACTACCTGAGCTCCCTGTCATCGACAAGGGACCTCCGCCCGAGTGCCCCATGTGTGGCGATCCGATGGCATTCATCGATGGCGACTGGTGCTGTGTGGATTGTAACGGCGAGCTGTTGGGGCCGGAAACCGGCTAGGTTCTGCGATGTTGAATTATGAATATCGAATGGTGAATTGTCTGTCATTAAACGTTCATCATTTAACATTCATCATTCGATACTAGATGCTTCGCATCGTCACCGGGCCTTTTCATCCAGCTCTTGATCGTGCCCTGGTCGAGGACATCCGGTCCTGCAAGACCGACGATCCCTTTGCTCCGCTGGCCGTCATCGTCCCCTCGGCCTCCCTGGTCGAGCACGTGAAAGAGTTACTCACCCGTGACGAGCCTCGCACCTTCCTCAACATATACTTTCTGACTTTCCACCAGTTGGCCCTACGTCTGCGTGATGATCTCGAGGCGGTCTCTGAGGCCGCTCCGAAGCCGACCCTGCAATTGGCAGACGATTTTTTCTTCGAACAATTGGTGCGGCAGGTAATTCGGCGCAAGCTTCCAGGGCTCGAACCCCTTGCGCGCTTGCTTGCCTCACCAGGAACTTGGAAAGGCCTGTGGGCGACGGTGCGCGATTTGAAAGACGCGGTGGTCGCGCCGACGACTGCATTGAAGGCCCTCACGGAAGGAGTGTTCGAGGAGGATGACCGAACCTGGCTGCGTTCCATGTTCACCCTGCATGCGGCCATCATGGAAGCTGGCCGGTCGCTCGAGGTCGGTTCTCCGGATGACCTGGCGGCCTCACTTGGCCGGGATCTCTCAGGTTCCTCGTTCCTCAACGGGCTGCAACGCCTGTTCTACTATGGTTTCTACGACCTCTCGCAGGTCCAACTCTCGTTCTTCGAATCGGTGGTCCGCATTGCCCCGACCACGTTATACTTTCCTCTGCAGGACCGCCCAGCATTTTTCTTTGCCCGCC
>VBOL01000280.1 GCA_005887945.1 Nitrospirota bacterium | reverse complement strand
CCTCCCGTGCTTCGCGCGCCGTATTCTGCACCGCCCCAAGCCCCACACATGAATCCGCAACACTTCGGTGGGATGGGAGGGCATTTCGGCGGGGGTGGTCACTTCGGCGGCGGGCATCGCGGCCGCTAGCGGTGCGCGAACGGCGCTGTTCGCTTACTGTGGTCCAGAGATTCCGGCATCGGGACTAGCCGGAGTTGGAAAGAGATTCCGTTTGGGAATCACTGCGGTACTTGAACAAGTGCCGGCCTCCTTGTCCACTTTGCGGTCTACAATCCGCACGTCGCTCAGCACTTCGTTGACCAATCCTTCACGGACGACTTCGATATCTTGCTCCGCGTCCTTTCCCGTCCGTTCACGGATACGATCCACCGATTTTTCTTTGACCTGGACACGGGCGAGCTTCGACAACTCCACACGCGCAGCGAGATCAGCCGAATGCTGGCAGAGGTAGAGCCCCTTCGCGAGATTGCCGTAACCGGTGGCTCGGATGTACTCGCCGTCGGATGGCCCAATCTCGGCGAACGGAATCTGCACTCCCTTTTGAAGGGACGGTGCGGGCATGGCTGTGGTGTCCCCAGGAGTCGAGGCTTGAGGTGAGGACTGGAGGTCGCCTGGTGGCTGCGAATGCTCCTGCGCCTTCAGCTGCTGGAAGGCCTTGTCGGCATGTTGCCGCACGGCATCGGGGTTCGTTGTGGGCGTTGGTGCCGTCGAGCAGCCGAGCGTCATGAGGAGGCTGCCCAAGACCAGTCCCACGCTGTCAGTCCTTGTGATCATACCCTCACCCTCACATCCGATCAGCCTATGACTCTTCTGGCAGCCTGTCAATCCTAATGGACCGGCAGACCATTTAGGCATCAATCGGCAAAGGGACACTCTTGCCTGCCGGGTTGCGATACGCGGCACAAGCGCGGCAACTCTTGCCGAGTTGATTGCGACACATCGTCTGAGCGAAGTCGTGACGCACCATTCTAGCGTGCGATGTCTCCCTTTACCAGGCGCGTTCCTCGCCTTGTCAACACGTGCGAACATCGGTTCGATTGGCCGATTCGTCATCCGTGGAGCGGCGCAAGTACGCACTGGCCCTTCACTGAGCCGGGTGATCAGAAACAAGAACCGCCGCGGGAGGACTTTTTCAACAGCCTGCTAGGACGATCACAACGTGCGCGCGGACGAGTCGAAAATGGTTCCTGATAATCTCATACGGAAATCTTTACTCCAACGCGCCGAAGTCTCGCTGCGAAATTTTGTACACTGATTTTCTTACACGACCAAAACGTTATCACACTCCATCCCATTTTTCGCAACAGGCGACACTGCCTTCGATCCCTGCGAATGTTATTGGACACCTTGTGCTCCCAAAATGTCCGATTCGTTGTCGGCAGAACAGCCCTCTTGCATTTCTCGTGACCGTGCCAGAAACATCCATTCGTGAAGATAATGACTTTTTGACGATACAGCACAAAATCAGGTGAACCAGGCAAATGCTTCTGATGACATCTCGGTTTGATACCTAATTCGCGCAAGAGTCTTGAGAGACTCCGCTCAATAGAGGTGCCGGAACCCCTTATACTAGCCATGATTTGTGAACGTTTCTTGCGATCGAATACGTCGGCCATCTGAAGATGATGTGAGACCGTAAGCTCCCCCCAAACCGAGACGGTCCGAAAGGAGAACTTTCTGGCAGAATAGCCACCCGTAGCCAGGAGGTTCCTATGCGCCAATCGACGTTCACCGAGACCCAGATCGTCAGCATGCTGAAAGAGGCCGATGGCGGCCGCCCGGTCCACGAGATCTGGCGGAAATACGGGATCAGTTCGGCGACCTACGACAAGTGGAAAACCCAGTATGGGGGGTTAGAGGCGTCCGACATCAAACGGCTGAAAGAGCTCGAACACGAGAACGGCCGTCTCCAACGCATGTATGCCGACCTGTCGCTGGAGAATGCGGCGCTGAAGGATGTCCTCGCAAAAAAGCTCTAAGGCCTGCTGAGCGGCGGAAGGTCGTCACGCACCTGGTCACGGTGAGTGGCCTTCCGATTCAGCAGGCCTGTCGAGCAGTGGGACTGGGGCGGGCCACGTACTATCGTCCCCTCGTGGACTGGGCCCGGCGGGATGCGTCGGTCATTGCCGCCCTGACGACCCTCGTGGCCGCCAAGAGTCGCGGGGGCTTCTGGAAGTGTTGCGATCGACTGCAGCTCGATGGGCATCCGTGGAATCACAAACGGCTGTGGCGCGTGTATCGCCAACTGCGGCTGAACCTGCCACGACGCACCAAGAAGCGGCTCCCGGTCCGGCGCCGTCAGCCACTCGGGGTGGTGCCGCAGCCCAATGCGGTGTGGGCCGTGGATTTTATGAGCGACACGCTCTACGGGGGCCGACGGTGTCGGACCTTGAATATTTTGGATGAAGGGGTGCGGGAGGGCTTGGCCATCGAAGTGGATACGTCGTTGCCCGCGGAACGGGTGGTGCGTGTGCTGGAGCAAGTGGTAGCCTGGCGGGGCCAGTCGCAGGCGATTCGCCTGGACAATGGACCGGAGTTCCTCGCCGAGCGCTTCATCACCTGGTGTGCCGAGCGGGCGATCGAGTGGCGCGATATTCAACCGGGGAAACCGGATCAGAATGCCTTCATCGAGCGCTAGAATCGGACCTATCGCACGGAAGTGTTGAACGCCTATGTGTTTGAGTCATTGGAGCAGGTGCGAGAGATCACCGCCGAATGGTTGCAGAGTTACAACGAAAAACGGCCTCATGATGCGTTAGCGGGGGTGCCACCTGCCACGTACCGGGCCAACCTTGAAACCAGAAGTTCTCCTCTAGAAATGTCTCCTTGACGGGGGAGCTTACGGTACGGCTACACCAATGATTCTTCCGACAAACAGTTCTTTCCGCATACGGTTTCAAATGTTGCATCTGCGACATCTCAGTACCACAGTTCCTTACCGCTGGTCATATCATTCCTTGGGCAACTCGGAGTGATCTTAGAGCCAACCCACATAATGGCCTCTGCCTGTGTTCGCTACATCACGACACTTTTGACACTGGCTTTTTAACAGTAGATCCCAAATATCATGTTCGCATTTCGAAAAGGATGAATCGATTCCTGCCAAACACTCTGCTAGAAGTGGCGTTCTATCGTTTCACCGACCAAGCAATGACGTTGCCGGAAAAGTTTCAACCCGATCCCACATTCCTTTTATTTCACAGCAAGGAATTGTTTTTAGATTAGTGGTCCAGCGTGATCTTGATGACTGCAGACCATTCAGGGAAAGAGGGGGTACATGATATGAAGAAGCCTAGAATGTCGCATTTTGAATCTATCGAGGATGCTGTCAACTATGGAGTATCCGAATTGCTCGATACCTTGCAAGATGATTATCAGCGAATGACCTACGACAAATATGAACGGTCTCACTATAGGCCGAGCGACCGCCAAGAGATGCGCCGCCGCATTAGCGATCTCAGGAAATGTGAATTTATGATGAGGAATGCATCTCATGTGGATGAGATGTGCTCCATATTACTGGAAATGGATAGGTGGCTACAGGCAAAAAGAAAGAGAGAAACAGCTTCCGAACTACAAGAGAATTTACACCCAAAGATCACCAAAGTCGTAATGGCCGTAAAAAGGAATCCGAGCGTGGAGACTCTAGTCGTGACAAGCTAAGCTGGGTGGTCTCTCAAAGCTTGATCAACCCGCCGATAGATCTTTACTCTTGCTCATGCACGCGGGCGAAAAGGGGAAATTCTGAATTTTCCAGGTCTCCAGTTGCGCGCGTCCAACGCATTCTTCTGACCGGTCTTTGTACTACATCTTTCAAGGGAGTGGCCAAGGCTGCCCTTTACTGCGCGCATCGAACGAGCACAGTTTCACCGTGCGCGTTCTGCGAGCAAGAAGGGCACCTGGCCGCTCCCTCCCCACCCTTCTGAGACCGCGCGTTGCACGAGCACAGGAGATCATCTAGTCTGCCCTCTCATGCTCCCCCCAAGCTTGCTCGCCTCTCTCCCAACAGGGCAGCCTAGTCGATCCTCGATTGCGCGCGTCGAACGAGGCGCTTCTGATTTTCCCCACTTTGCCATGAGGGAGTCGCCGGACTGTCCTTCACTGCGCGCATTGAGGGAGCACATTCTGATCGTGCGGCCTCAGCGAGCAAGAAGGATGGTCTGGCTGTTCCCCTGCCACCCTTCTGAGGGCGCGCGTTCAGCGAGCACAAGAGATCATCTGGTCTGCCCTCTCATACTCTTCTCAGACCGCGCGTTCCGCGAGCACAGAGGATCAGCGAGGGTGGGAAGGTTGAATCTCCAACCAACGGTTTACGAATTCTGAACAGCCCCACTGTGTGTGGTGCGTGGCGTAGCGACCCTCCTTTCTGACCAAGCCCTTTCATACGATCTTGCCCCGGTTTAACAGTGATAGTGAGCACTATTGATCAGACCGGATATTTCGATTGAGACATTATCTGCAAAGCTTGTGATCCATGTATAATGGAAAGCGGCTTGCCCAACTATTTACTGTGTAATGACCATGAATTGTAAGAAAGAGGCACACCATGGCGGAAAAATCATGCGCGAACCCGCGTTGTACGTGTCCGGCAGAACCGGGAAAGGAATTTTGTTCGTCTAATTGCCGAGAGGCAAAAACAGGCGCTCCCTGTTCCTGTGCCCATAAGGGATGCGGAGGTAATCGTTAGTAGGTCGAGTCCTCACAGGATACATAAAGTCATCACAGGCAAGGAGGTGAATGTGTCGGGGTCAAATCATGAATGCGGTAGGGTTCCCCTCTCACGGCCTACCAGGAGGTGTCCAGCGAAAGTTCATCGATTTGTGGCCATCGCAATCCTGATTCTCCTTCCGGCACTCGCCATCGCCGCCGATGTACTCCCGCCTGCCCAATTGCCTGAGAGCGGTGGCGGGCCAGCCCCAGGCATCACTCCCGAGAGGCCGTCAGAACCTGGTGTTCCGGCAA
>VBOL01000278.1 GCA_005887945.1 Nitrospirota bacterium | reverse complement strand
TCTCGATTCCGATCTGACCCCCCATCTGTTCCACGAGCTGTTTGCAAATGGCGAGGCCCAGCCCCGTGCCGCCGAACTTCCGCGTGGTCGAGGTATCCGCCTGGGAAAACGGCTTGAACAGAAGAGCCTGTGCTTCGGGGGCAATGCCGATGCCCGTATCAGTCACGGCAAATTCGATCAGGGTGCGGTCGGCAGTCTCCTCGCCGCGTGTTACGTGAATCATCACCTCGCCCTGTGGGGTAAACTTGAGCGCATTGCCGGTGAGATTGACGAGGATTTGACGCAAGCGGCCGGGGTCGCCCCGTAGAGCCGTGGGCACTTCAGCGTGCAGGAGGCAACCTAATTCCAGGCCCTTGCGCTGCGCCGGCTCGGCAAAGAGGTCCAAGGCCTCTTCGACCGTCGTCCGAAGGTCAAAATCGATCGTTTCCAACGTCAGCCGGCCGGCCTCGATCTTCGAGAAGTCAAGGATGTCGTTAATGATGTTGAGCAGGGCCTCACTGGACCGCTGCACAGTCTCGGCGTAGTCACGTTGTTCAAGAGTCAGATGCGTTTCGAGCAAGAGGCCGGTCATCCCCATGATGCCGTTCATGGGGGTACGAATTTCATGGCTCATGACCGCGAGGAAGGCGGACTTGGCTTGCGTGGCGGCCTGAGCCTGGGCCAACGCAATGTCGAGGTTTCGGTTTTTCTGCTCAAGCTCCTCCGCGTAGGTGTGAACTTTGGCCTCCGCCCGTTTCCGTTCAATGAACTGACCGATCTGGCTGCCGACGGTGACGAATACCTGCAGCAGATCATCATCAGGGGAGCGGATCTCATGACTGAAGAATTCCATCACCCCCAGTACCGTTTCGTTGATCCTGACGGGAAACGCGAAGGCGCTGTGGAGATTCGCCTGTGCGGCGAACGGCGCGCGGGGAAAGTTGGCGTCCTGCATCACATCGAGGACCCAGGCTGGTTTGCCGTCCGCCCAGACCTGTCCCGGCAGGCCGAGGCCACGCGTGAAGACGCTCTGCCTGGTCACCCGTGAGAACTCCACCGCTTCCACTGAAGGCTGGTGCCAGATCTCCGCGCAACTGAGGACGGCCGGGTGCTCGTTCTCGTTCACGAACCACAGCGTGCCAAGATCCCAACGGGAGAGATCGGAGATGGTGCAAAGCATCTTCGGTATCGCGTCTGTGAGAGTTTCCGACTCGGCAAGCACCCGGGTCAGACTGTGCTGCATGGCCGACCGCTCTTCCGCCCGTTTCCGCACCGTGATATCCCGGACGAACGCGCTGAACGTGTAGGTCCCCTCCTGCACCAAGGCCGGCGAGATCGCCAGTTCTATCGGAAACTCGCGCCCATCCCGGTGGCAGGCCGTGATCTCGATCAGTTTGTTCAGCACCGGTCCCTCGCCGGTTGCGAGGAAATGACGCAATCCGCGTTCATGGGCTTCCCGGTGTTGTGCGGGGACGATGGTGGCGGAGAGGAGTCGCCCGATGGCCTCTTGCCGGGGCCAACCGAACATCTGTTCGGCTTGGACATTCCAGTTGGTGATGACTCCAGCGGCATTCATCCCGATGAAGGCATCGAGCGCCATTTCGACGATGTGCCGCGTGTGTGCCTCGCTCGCGCGCAGCCACGCTTCGGCTTCCCTGGCGTGCGCATGCCCCTGCTGCGCGTGCAGATATTCCCTCTGCACGCGTTTCACGGTCCACAGCAAGAGTCCAAAAATTGGAGCCACCACGGCGCTGCCAGCCAGGCCAAGGTTCCAGAGGACTTCTCGAATCGGCGTCAGGACATCGTGCCGATCCATGCGCATCAGCACCGTCCAATGCATACCCTCAAAATCGCCAAGGCCTTGGGTCCGGGCATAGCCGGTGATGACCGGCACATGGCGATGTTGGTGCTCCTCCTCGACATACCCGGACAGGGACACGTCGCTCATCAGCGCCGACGGTAGGCCGAGTTGTTTGAGATTGACGTTGCCCTTATACGAGAGATCCGAATCAATGAAGGCAACCCCCTTGTTAGTCAGGAACTGGTACTCCATCGCTCCTAAAAATCCTTTCCGCTGCCGAAGAGCCAGAAGGGTCCGGGTCAGGACGTTTTCCAAGGCTGGAATCCCCATCTGAGTCGTCACGACCCCCATGAACTCCCCACGCGGCCCGGTGATGGGCGCCGTAAACGCAACCGCGTCCACGCCGCCGGCTGCTTCGTAAGGCGCCACATCCCCCAGATGGACTGCTCGCCCGTTACGCACGGCCTGAAACCAGGGTTCGGTGCCGTAGTCGCTCCCGACCGTGGCCGGATCGGTCGCGACCACGATCTGTCCACGCTCGTTCGTGACGCCGATCCACAAGTAATCCGGGTGCGATGTCTTCATCCGAGCAACATACGCCGACTGAAACTCCCGATTGTGTGGCTGCGCGCTGAACGTCCCTGCCGTTATAAGCACATCGCCATACCGTTCAAATAGAAATCGGTCCAGTTTGTCCGAGACTTCGGCGGCTGTAAGGGCCAGGCTTTCGCCAACTGTGGCAACCATGCGGGTTTCGATGTAGTGGAGCGCGGTTGCACCGATGGCCAGCGTGGCGACCGTCATCACGATGATGAGGGCCGAGAGCCAGGAATATTGGCGGGGAGCCGTTGCTTCAGACAAGGTCATTCATCCTTTCCGCCTCGTTGCTGCGCCGCACTAGCCACGATCAGGGTTTCTACAAGTATGCTCTTTGCCGCCGTGACCGTCCACATTTTTGCCTTCTTGTGCAGGATATCCGATAAGCCTTGCACGGTATTGGGACATTTCTGATTTTTACGCTGGCGTTGAGAAAGGGCTTATCGGGGTTTGTCCTACTTATGCAGCAGGAGGGCTGATGGAGTCAGCGGGGCTTGCGGGGAAAGACGCATTGCAACATGAGCGACTCGAAGGAAAGGTACTCCAAAAGCTTGGCCAGCCTTTTATACAGGCTCATGAACGGGCAGTTCTACATGGAGATTGGGCCCGGCTGCCCTTCGCGAGCATCGAGGACCTGACGCACCGTCAGCAGGGAAAGAACACAGATGTCAGGCACCGTGTTGACTCTTCGGCGGGGGAGGGGTTCCGAGCGCGGCGTTCACCGCTGCTAGAAGAGATTCCCTCTCAAACGGTTTAAGAAGGATGTGGTCTGCACCGAGAAATGTTGCCGCAGATGTGATCTCCATCATGCGCGTTGGTCCTCCTCCAGTCATGGCGATGATCTTGGTCCGAGGGCACGAACGCTTCAACTCCCTGATGATCTCGATCCCATCCCTGTTCGGCATGAAGATGTCGGTGATGACAA
>VBOL01000277.1 GCA_005887945.1 Nitrospirota bacterium | reverse complement strand
TCCATCGGGCGGGGAGTATGCCAACGATACCGGGCAAACAAATCTGACCGTTGAGCAATCCCTCAGGGCAGGAGCGGTTTCAGAGGATGCGCATACGGGCCTGAAGCTGGTAGATCCCTATACTGCCAGGCTGCTGAAGTTGCAGGGAGCCGGTCCACTGCCGACGGTTCAAGGGCCGAACAGCAAGATTGAGCCGCCGGTCACTAAGGCGACTCGCATGCCCAAGCAGTAGCGCCCTGTTCGCGCCAGAGGGAAGGGCCTTCCTCTTGCCCTTCCTTTCCCCATATCTGGGGAGGGTTGGCTGAAGGAATGGTCTCAGCCAGGGGCAGGTTTGAGACACTCAGATGCATAAAAGAGAGGGATCGCCATGTTACAGCTAAGAACTGTTGCTGACCGGATCCTCGACGCGGTGCACTGTGCTCCTGGTTGTCAGGTCGATGACTTGGTGCTGAGCCTACCAGAGCTCACCTGGCACCAGGTTTTGCTTGAAGTCGCTCGTTTGAGCCGAACAGGGCAGGTGCGGGTGACGGCTCTGCGCAAGGGGACGTATACAATCAAGCTGCCGAATAAGGAGACAAGCACACGACTCCCAAATCATCTCTAGTGATACGCGAAAAGATGTGAACCACGACCGTTGCTGTTCCGGGATCTCCGATCATCCAGACCGATCGCAGCCGTCCACAGGCCAGGCGGTAACGAGCCTTACGAGCCTGTGAATCTTCACGCGAGGATTACCAATCGGGCGTATGAACGGTCTGAGCGGGGAGGCGGCCTAAAAGGCTGGGCCCTTCATGACTGGCTCCAGGCGGAGCAGGAGATCCGGGAAAGCTGAGTTCGCCACACGCAAGAGACCTTTTGCAAAGGAGGGTGAGGATGCTGACGCAAGACATCCTTTTCGATCTCTTTGTGGTGGTTGGGTCTGGCTGTAATTCTGGGCTTCTGTAGCACGTTCCGCACAGACTGGCGGCTCATCGTCGGTCAAGGCAAACGCTTCGCCTGACCCTCTTGCTGCCTCTGTTGCATTAGGGAGGCTTCGAGCGGTTGCCTCGAAGGGAGAGGTATGAGTAGGTGCGCGACAAATCCGACTTCGTGATGGGATGCTAAGGCTGTCACAATCTTTTGGTGGAAGAGACATTCGTGGATCTGCAGGTCAGTCCCAGCGTGTCGTCCTTCTCGGGGTGGCGCTGCATGATCTGCGGAGAAATCCTCGACCCGATCATTCTCCAGAATCGCACGCGTCACCCAGAGCCACAGTACGGCGTGCCCGATGGTGATTGGGAGCCAACTCATCCAGGATTCGAGAGTTGACGGTCTCCTCATGAAGAAAGTTTTCTGCTGAGCCTAAACCAGGTGATTGGGAAAAAGGATTTGATTGGGGAAAACCGTCTCGTTTTTCGCGCTCTTTGCAGACTAACTTTCGAAGGGTTTTTGGACAGAAGAAAAATGGCAGGATTCGTTGCTCAGGCCCCCCGCGCGCACTGTCTCCTCCCTGATAAGCAGCACAGTGATCACCGTCTTGGAAGATTGCTGCGGGTGCCACTGGGGGAATGCCAGTCTGACTAAGGCCGACGCTTCACTCTCGTTGGGTCACGTCCTACCTCACGATGAGTGTGGTAATCGTGTTGACCTGAGGAGCACAGCCTGATGTGATAGATTCCCCTGCCATTCGACTTAAGCTTGACCTCTCCCGTTCGGTTCAAGCGAACGAGTTCGAGGAGTGTCTCGTGCCAGGTAAATTCCGGGCAGCTATACACCAACTCCTCAAGCTCACATTCAGGAGCGCATCGAAGTTGTTCGAGGATCCGATCTGTAATGGCCTTGTGTTGTGACATCAGGATGCCTCCTTTGGGGGACCCGACCGTCCGAGAGCTGACCGTGCTCAGACCATTCTGAGCTTCATATTGCCGATTTCCTGAGACGGGCTGACCAGCTCACCATGGTGAGCTGGTCAGCACAGAGAACACGTCGAGTCTTTGCCCTTCCAGTCGGGTGCCGTTGAGAAGTAAAATTACTTCCCCAGCCTCCTCCGCCGAGCCCATCTCGACAAACCCATAGCCGAATGACTGACCGGTGATCTTGCTCCTGATCACGCCTGCCGACTTGACCGTGCCATGCGGCGCACATAGCAGGCGCAACCGCGTGTCGGTCGCGGAACTTGGCAGGCCCCCCACATAAATCCTTGGACTCATGGGTGCCTCGTGAAGCGCGTTGCAGATCAATGCAGGCGTTGGAGCGGCGGAGACTGGAGAATCGGTCGCGCGAGGAAGGACCAGGAAGCGCGAGGGATGGGACAGTCAGCGGGGCAGGAACGTCCTGGCCGCATGCTATGCGCAGAAGAGCGGCTTCGTCAAGCGGTATTCTCTGGACTGAACCCCTAGATTGAGACACTCGAAACGAGCACACTTGGCACAAGGAAGGGGGTAGCACGTGGCCAAGAAACGAGTGGGAAAGTTTCCGAAGGCCTTTCGGCAGATGGCCGTGGACCGGCTGACGCAGTGCGACAACATCGTGGCACTCGCGAAGGAACTCGGCATCAGTCGGCGGCTGTTGTATACGTGGCGCGAGCAGCTTGAGTCGGTGGAGCGCGGCGAAGGTTCCCCAGCGAGCTCGCGGGAATCGACCCTGCGACATGAGGTGAGTCACCTGAAGCGGGTGTTGGCCGAGAAGGTCCTGGAAGTGGATTTTTTCACCGGTGCCTTGCAAAAAGTCGAGGCGCGACGTCAGCGGAGCGGCAAAGCTGGCGCGCCGGCATCTACGACCAGATCCGGGACGTGATGTCGAGGCAAGGCGGATTGAGGATCGAGCGGATGTGTCAGTTGGCCCAGGTGAGCCGGGCGGGATTCTACCGGTCGTTGCAGGAGCACCAGCCCATGGAAGAAGACATGGACGTGCGGTCGGCCATTCAAGGGATCGCCGTCGAACACCGGCGTCGGTATGGCTACCGGCGCATCACGGCAGAACTCCATCAGCGCGGCCTCCTGGTCAACCACAAACGGGTGGTGCGGCTAATGCGGGAAGATAACCTGCTGGCAGTCCAGCCACGGGCCTTCGTGGTCACGACCGATGCGCAGCATGACCTGGAGGTGTATCTGAATCTCGCCCGTCGCCTGACATTGACCGGGATCAATCAACTCTGGGTGGCGGATAGCACTTACATCCGGCTGAAGGGCGAGTTCGTCTACCTGGCGGTGATGCTCGATGCGTATTCACGCAAGGTCGTGGGTTGGGCGCTGGCCCGGACGCTGGCTGCCCGGTTACCGATCGTGGCCCTGGCGCACGCCCTCGCGGAGCGGCACCCGCCGCCTGGGTTGGTCCATCATTCTGATCGCGGCGTTCAGTATGCGTCCGAGGAGTACGTGACCATGCTGCGGGCGCACCACATGATTCCAAGCATGAGCCGGCCCGCGCACCCCTACGACCACGCCAGTTGTGAGAGCTTCATGAAGACGCTCAAGCGGGAGGAGATCTACGCCAACACCTATCGAGATCTCGATCATCTGCGCATGAATATGGAGGCCTTCATCGATCAGTACTATAACC
>VBOL01000279.1 GCA_005887945.1 Nitrospirota bacterium | reverse complement strand
GATCGGTCTGAAGATTGCCTATCTCGAAGCGCGTGAGGAACGATTAAAGTCGCTGGATCGAGCGGTCTGGGGATTCTACCGCCACAAACGTCCAGCCTTTTGTGCCTCCACAGGGCTATTCTTCCTTGGTTGGATAGCGGAGGCGTTGGAAGTGTACGTCATCATCTGGTATCTAGGGGGGCCTGCCATGGCCCTCTCCGCTATCTCCATCGGCGCCCTCTCCGTCTTTATCAAAAGCAGCACCTTCTTCATCCCCGGCAGCCTCGGTGCCCAAGACGGCGGGAATTTGTTGTTGCTCAATGCCTTCGGCTACTCCGACGTGACCGGCATCACCTTCGCGCTACTCCGGCGGTTCCGGGAGCTGGTCTGGATCGGAATCGGGCTGCTGTGCTTGGCTCTTGTCGGAGGAAGGCAGCGGGAATTCAGGAAAGTCGCACACACGACTCAGGCAATGGTTCCTAACACCTTTTCCTCCCTTTCCCCTCTTGATTCCGCTGAAGTTGCCTGCACTCCTGTCTTGCGTAAGGCCCATTTCTGGCAGCGCAACGCACGGGTCTCTCTCAATGAACGCCAGAGGAAAATGCTCAATAGAGTTCTCGATGGCTTCAAGGGCAACCTTACGGCTGGCAAGTGGGCTGTCATCGCGAAGTGCTCTATCCCCACTGCGCAGCGGGATATTAAAGAACTGATTGACCAAGGTTTGCTCGTTCGCAATGAAGGCGAGAGTGAGAATACGAGCTATAGTATCGCCGCACAATAAACGGAAGGGATAGGATGTAACCAATAGCCAAATGGCTAGAACCTTGGATACTTTTCCTGAATTTGATCCAGAGTGCTGGAGATTCTTTCCAATATTCTCCCAACATGATCTTGGGTGACGACAGCGTCGGCTACTCCATTTTAAAGAGAGCTAAAGAGAATTGGGAAGCCCTCGCCCAGGCTAATGGCACGTCTCGCGTGCCAGTGGGCGGGTGGGTGAGAAAGCTTCGCGCAGTGGAAGATCAATCAGCTCCCAACCCTGAAGAGAGGATGAGCAAGCTTGGAGGGATCATCTGTAACCTCGTTCGACCGCCGGAGTGGGATCAACACGGGTGCCATTCCAAGAGAGAGAAACAAACGAGCTTTGAAAGAACATTTATATTCCCACTGGCGATTCGAATCAGCAATCGCATGGTGGAATATTTTCTCCTTGAACGGGGGGGGGAATAAAACGGGGCGGTGAGGCGTGGCAGGAGCGAAAATAGTTCCTGCCCCATTTTTCTCCCGGCCTTTTGTGCCTCCACCGGGCTGTTCCTACTTGGTTGGATAGTGGAAGCGTTGGAAGTGTACGTCATCATCTGGTATCTGGGGGTCCTGCTATGGCCCTCTCCGCCATCTCGATTAGCGCCCTCTCCATCTTTATCAAATGCAGCACCTTCTTCATCCCCGGCAGCCTCGGTGCCCAAGACGGCGGGAATTTGTTGTTGCTCAATGCCTTCGGCTACTCCGACGTGACCGGCATCACCTTCGCGTTGCTCCGGCGGTTCCGCGAGTTGGTCTGGATCGGAATCGGGCTGCTGTGCTTGGCTCTTTTCGGAGGGTGGCAGCGGGAATTCAGGAAAGTCGCACAGACGACTCAGGAACCGGTTCCTGACACCTTTTTTCTTCCTCGCGTTGCTCCGGCGGTTCCGGGAGCTGGTCTGGATCGGAATCGGATTGCTCTGCCTGGCGATGACCGGGAAAAACGTGACTGGCAGGAACAAGTCTAAGATGTCGCGCGGTGCTGTTGAATCGTGTGGACGCGTTGGACCATCTGGTCCCATACGAAACCGTGCAGCCGGAGATTCGCAGTGGGTTCCACCTGGACGAATTCGATCCCAGCAAGATTGCCATGCACCCACCGCACTTGGGCTTCATCGATCGGCAGTGACTCGCGCTGATCGGGGAGCAGCAGGCGCAATGCGACATCCTGCTCTGCCAGCAGGGGTCGATCTGTTTCGATCGTGCATCCCACCGCAGAAAGATTCGTGATCGTTCCTTCGCCGGCCGTCGACATCACACAGTACATCGCTGGGTAGGTGACTGGCAGGCGGTAGAGGCTGCGATGGTAGGCTCTGGTCTGTTCCATCGTGGAGCAGAGTCTAATGGAGCCCAGGGGCTGGGGAGTATTCCCCATTAGAAGGGGGGAGAGGGGGCGGCCTAGTCGTCCTCCTGCTCGTGGAACGCGCACGCTCAGAAGGTGCTCGTTCGACGCGCGCATTTGAGGATCAACCAGGCCGCCCCCTAAGAGGAGTGGAAAGACGGAAAGCCCGGAGAAAGATGCAGCCAGGTGCCCTTCTTGCTCGCAGAACGCGCACGATGAAACTGTGCTCGTCCGATGCGCGGAGTAAAGGGCAGCCTCGGCCACTCCTCTTAAGAGAGGTATGGGAAATTGGGGACTCTTGGAAAGCCACCCAAGTTGGTCCTGTGCTCCCGGAACAGGAAGGGGATGGAGCCTGGTGATCTTCTGTGCTCGCGCAACGCGCGGCCTCCGAAGGCCCTCGTTGGACGCGCGCAGTGGAAGATCAGTCAGTCCCCATCCCTGAAGAGAGAACGAGCAAGCTTGGAGGGATCATCTGTAACGTCGTTCGACGGCCGCACTTAGACCAACATGGGTGCCCTTCCCCAAGAGAGGGAAAGCGAGCGAGCTTGGAAGAAACATTTGTTTTCCCACCGGCGATCTGAATCAGCCGTCGCATGGTGGGCTATTTTCTGCTCGAGCGATGAGGGAATCGAACGAAGTGGTTACGAGTCTGGGATTTCTAAAAGGTCAAACAGTACTGTATCGACATAGCGCTTAATTCTGAGTACCTCTCCCCTTGAGGTTTCGAGATGGGTTGCTAGGGAAGCCCGATCATAAGTGGCGCGCACGACTTCTCCTGT
The DNA here is from genome assembly GCA_005887945.1 of Nitrospirota bacterium. Taxonomy (GTDB): domain Bacteria; phylum Nitrospirota; class Nitrospiria; order Nitrospirales; family Nitrospiraceae; genus Palsa-1315. Next base: position 10,182 of record VBOL01000279.1, on the reverse strand, counting down.
GAGTGTTTCAATTACACCGACGGACTTTTCGGTTACCTCTCTTTGAGTCTTGTTCTTCTCTCTTGGGTTCATTACGAAACGCACTTTTTGTTTCATAGTTGGCTTCTTCTGCCCTTCTTCGGGAGAAAATCCAGGCTGCTGCATCACTGCTTTGTCCGGTGCAAGATGGTCTAATGTTTCTCGGAGAGCTTCTCTAAATTCAGAAGCCGTTCCACGGTAGGAAAGGCGTCTGGCTTCTCGAACGTCGTGAACTCCTTGGCGATACGAGGCTGCGGCAGTGGGGAGTAGGGCCTCTAATGTAGCTATGATTTGCTGCTCTGCAGGGGTTAGAGATGATAGGCCTTTCCCTTCTTGCCCCCTCTCGGAAACCCGAGCTAGCAAGATGACGCTGAACTCTTTCAGCTCAATTGCGAGGTCTCGAAGAGTTTTAAGATAGGTTTTTCGTTGGTTGTTACCGTGCGCCAGCCTAACAAGCTCCTGCCATCGGGAGTCGTGAGTCAGAAGGAGATCATTTTCACCGAGCGCTTTTGTAAGATTAGGTCGAAACGATTGAAAGTAAGCGTGAGCAAGTTGAATCACCTCTGCCTTCGTGGTCTGATTGTTAACGTTGACCGAATTGCCGTGGCGAAGGTGAGTTTGGAGAAGCGTTACCTGGTCTATCAATTCCTGGATCATGCACGCTTCTTACGCGGTCGTCTATTTCGACGCTTGCAGGCTTTCCTGCCGAACCACTTCCACGCGGCATGCTATGGGCGACAAGGTTATGCCCCACGGCATTCAGCTTGTATTCACCATCTCCAGCTAAATCAAAGTAGCCTGCGTTCTTTGCATTCGGAAGAGTGGCTCGAACCTGTTCTGGAAGTGGGAATTCTGCAATCTTGAAAAAAGTCTCGATATCTTTCTGGTTGATGGTCGCCTTGCGCTTATCTGCTGGTGCCGAGTTCGAGAGGTAGTAGGCCACAATGGCTGCCATCTCGTTTGCTGAACGAGGTTTCTTCTGGCTCTTGAGGTCCTTTATGTGCGCAGGAGTCGTTTGTATAGGAGGCAATTCTTGAAGTGGCGGGCCAGGATGAAGAGTGGGAATCTGCAACCCCAAACCAACAGGCAGCTCGAGTCGCTTAGTGACGTATTCGAGGACGCTCACCTGGGCTTTTTCCGAGAGAGGGGCAAGAGCAGAAAGCACAGCCTTAATGGCAGCAATTTCTTGGTCTACGGGTTCGCTCATTTTCGTCCTCCTTACGCTCCGGTTATCTTTATCGAGTCCGTAGTACGTGTCACAATGCATGGAAGCTTTATACTTGTCACGCGGCGCAACACGCTACCGTGCCCTTAAAGTGAAGTCAACCTAAGCAGCAGACCCAGTTTTCATGGCGTCGCCAAAGTGATTTCTCGCCCATAGGCTCCTTCTCGAATACAACGCTCCAGTTCCTGTATCATTTACTCTCTTCCATAATGTTGTGTAGGATGCCGCGCATGTCGGCGTTAAAGCTGGTGCTTTGGGGATTCCTCGCCGTTCTTGGCTCGGTTGCGCTTGCCTTTGTTGTCGGTTTCGTCAATCCACAGGAAAAGGTAAACGGTCTCTGGTTGGTCGTTGCGGCGGCCTGTATTTATGTGCTCGCGTTTCGTTTCTATGGCCGCTGGATTTCGCGGCGCGTTGTTGAACTGAACGATCAGCGTGTGACGCCTGCGGTGCGGTTGAACGACGGCGTCAATTTTCATCCCACCAATAAGTACGTGTTGTTCGGTCATCACTTCGCGGCAATTGCCGGGGCGGGGCCGTTGCTTGGGCCGGTGTTGGCAGCGCAGTTCGGGTTCTTGCCAGGTTTTCTCTGGTTGGTGATCGGTGCGGTGCTGGCGGGAGCGGTGCAGGACTTCGTCATCTTGGTTGCGTCGATGCGACGGAATGGCCGCTCACTTCCTGAAATTGCGCGCGATGAACTGGGCCTTGTCACCGGCACCGCGACGGCGGTGGCGGTGTTCTTCATCGTGGTGGTGGCGCTCGCCGGTTTGGGCTTTGCCGTCGTGAACGCGCTCTATCGCAATGCCTGGGGCACCTTCACGATTGCAATGACGATTCCCATTGGCTTCATCATGGGTTTCTACCTTCAAAGGTTTCGGCCTGGTCAGGTGGCGGAAGTCTCCCTGTTCGGTGTGGTGCTGTTGGTTGCGGCGGTGATCTTCGGGCGGGTGGTTGCGCAGTCTTCGGTTGCCGGGTGGTTCGAGTTCGAGCGAACGACGTTGGTGTGGGCACTGGCCGGTTACGGGTTTCTCGCTTCTGTCTTGCCCGGCTGGATGCTCCTGGTGCCGCGCGGGTATCTCTCCACCTTCATGAAGCTCGGCGTGGTGGCGTTGCTGGGCGTGGGGGTGATTCTCATGGTGCCGACGATCGAGATGCCGCGCGTCACGATATTCGCAAATGGAGGCGGACCGATTATTCCTGGCACGCTGTTCCCCTTTCTCTTTATCACCATTGCCTGCGGAGCCGTGTCAGGCTTTCACTCGCTGGTCTCTTCCGGGACGACGCCGAAGATGATCGAGCAGGAATCCCAGGCCACGGTTGGCTATGGGGCAATGCTGCTGGAAAGTTTTGTCGGTGTGATGGCCTTGATTGCGGCCTCGGTGTTGATCCCCGGTGATTATCTGGCGATCAATACCATGCTCATGCCCGATGAGCTGGCTGCGATGGGCTTTCCTGTCTCAAGGATTCAGGAACTCTCCCAACTCGTCGAGGCGGATGTGGCGGGCCGGCCTGGTGGGGCGGTGTCGCTCGCGGTCGGCATGGCGTCCATTTTTTCCGCGCTCCCTGGTATGGCCGGGTTGATGGCCTATTGGTATCAGTTTGCGCTGGTGTTCGAGGCGTTGTTCATTCTGACGACGATCGATACAGGCACGCGCGTGGGACGCTATCTCATCCAGGAGATGGGCGGACGCGTATACTCTCCGTTGCGGCGGATGAATTGGTGGCCTGGTGTGGCGGTGAGTAGCGGGCTGATCGTGGGAGCCTGGGGCTATCTCATCGGCACCGGCAGTATCTCGACGCTCTGGCCGATGTTCGGCGCAGCGAATCAGTTGCTCGGCACGTTGGCACTCTGTATTGGGACGACGGTGCTCATTAAGATGCGGAAGGCGCAATATCTCTGGATCACCGCGCTGCCGATGTTGTTTGTCGGGACCATCACGTTGATCGGGTCCTATGAGATGTTTGGCATGTTTGTGGCCAAGGCCTCGTCTATCGCCGATGGCGGACAAGCCTTTGCGTTGTACCTGGATGCGGGGTTGGTGGCGGTGGTGGCCTTGCTGGCGGTGATCGTCCTGGGCGATAGTATGATGCAGTGGTATGGCTATGTGGTCTTGAAGCGCCCGTTCACCAGCAGCGAAGTGGTGGTGATGGCCGGTGGAGGTTCGCCGGGAAGATTGCGGACGACGATTCGTTATGATGAGGAGCAGCGGTTGCAGTTGCCCGGCGGGGGCTGTTGTTAAGGGGGGCGGGAGTGGCCAGGTGCCCTTCTTGCTCGCAGAACGCGCACGATCTGAATGTGCTCGTCCGATGCGCGCAGTAAAGGGCAGCCTCGGCCACTCTCTTTGGAGAGGTTTAGAAAAGAAAATGGATAACGTGAGAAGAGGAGGGGACCGTGGCTGAGCAGTTTTCATTCGATGTGGTCTCGGAAGTGGACATGCAAGAGATGAAGAATGTCGTCGATCAGGCGACGAAGGAGATCAAGCAGCGCTTCGACTTCAAAAACTCGAAGACGGAGATTACGTTGAAGGAGAAGGAAAAGGAACTGGTCCTGGTCTCCGACGATGAGTATAAGCTCAATGCGGTGAACGATATTATCAAGACCAAGTGCGTGAAGCGCGGAGTCTCGTTGAAGGCGTTCACCTATGGAAACCTGGAGCCGGCGCTGAGTGGGACTGTGCGCCAGGTCGCGAAGATTCAAAGTGGTATCGCGGCGGACAAGGCGAAAGAGGTGACGAAGGCCATGAAGGAGTCCAAATTGAAAGTACAAGCGCAGATCCAAGGCGAGCAAGTGCGCGTGCTGAGCAAAAGCAAGGATGAGCTGCAGGCGGCCATGGCTTTTCTCAGGGGGCAGGATTTTGGGATTGATTTGCAGTTCACCAACTACCGCTAGGACGGGATGCTGAAACAGGGGAAGTATGACACCCGTATCGGTCCCTTGCTCGCGGAACGCGTGCCCTCAGAAGGACCTCGTTCGACGCGCGCAATCGGACCGATCACGGGTGCCATACTAAGAAACGGGAACAAGCGAGCTTGGAGGGACCATTTATTGAGTAGTGCATAAGAGACTGATGCAGTTGGGAGTGCCCCAGCCACCTTGGCACCCGAACATCCCCTCAAGCTGAATTCATGAAACGACTTGCTTTCCTATTGTTGCTCCTACTTGGCCTTCCTCTCCTTGGCTGCAATCGCAGCGATGCCATCGTCGTCATCGAGCTTCATCCGAAGAATCCTGACATCATCTACATCGCGACGAACGACTACATCTATAAGACGCGCGATGGGGGCCAGACCTGGACGAATTTGTCACAGGGCATGAGCCACTCGCGCGTGATTTCGATGGCGATTGATCCGGCCTACCCGGCCACGGTGTACGCCGGCACGAAAGGCGATGCGGTGTACAAGAGTTACGATGGAGGGCAGCGTTGGGTCTCGCAGCGAGCTGGGTTGGACGATGTGACAATTTCTTCCGTGGTCAATCAGTTTGTCTTCGACCCGGCGAACAACACGCATCTGTTCGTTGCGACGACGATGGGCGTGTTTGAAACCAAGAATGCGGGCGACAGTTGGACGAAGCGAATGGACGGCATGAAAGAAGTGCTGATGGTGGTTACGCTCGGGCTGGACCCAACGAGGCCGGCGATCCTCTATGCGGGCACGAGTGGCGGTGCCTATAAATCAGTCGATCAAGCGGGGCATTGGGAAAAAGTGAATAACGGACTCGTGTCCCCGGCCATCATCAAATCGTCACGCGCGCTGAATGTCACGGCGATTCTGGTCGATCCCTATGAGCCGGACACAGTGTATGCCTCGACGCTCGAAGGGCTCTATAAGTCGACGGATGCGGCAGCGTCGTGGGTGCGCATCGGCCAGTCCCTGCAGGATCAAATGCTGTTTTCGATGGTCTTGGATCGGACGAGAAAGGGCGTGATTTACCTGGGTGGCCGGGAGGGTATCCACCGGAGCGAAGACGGCGGGAATACATGGACCACGCTGAATAAGGGGTTGGCGACTCTGAACGTGCGGTCCCTCGCACAGAGCGCCACCGATCCGAACCTGTTTTATCTTGGGACGAATGGGAGCGGCTTGTATAAGAGTCGGAACAGGGGAGAGGAGTGGGAATCGGTCCCCACCATCCTGCCTAGCCAGTAAGAGGGTTACGGCTGCGGGCCGGTGCCCCGTTCTTGGATGGTCGAACCGACTGAAGACGATCCGAACGACGAGCCAACACTCGACTCTCCGAGGCTTGAGCCCACATTAGAACCACCGAAGCTCGATCCTACCGTCGAATCCGACAGGCTAGATCCCACTGCGGAACGTTGCAGCGATGAGCCAACCGCCGAAGACGATTCGGTGTTGATGGTGGACTCGCCGATTGAAGGGCCCGCACGACCTGTGGCGCCGATCCCAAACCCTGCTGGGCCTGAACTGCCGATGTCATGGCTGTTTTTCGATGACGCCCCGATGTCTTGGCCGGTGACGCCTTCCGCGCCGATCGTGTTGCCCGTCTTTGGAGTTTTTCCGATACTTGGCCCTGCTGCTGGTGCGTTGCCGATACTGGCGCCCGTCTTTGGCCCTGTCGACAGCTTCGGCGCACGGATGTCTCTCTCAATCGATTCTTCCATTTCGCGAATCGCGCGGGCTTCCCGACCTGAGGCCTCAAAGTCTCCTGAATCGCGGGTGTTGGTCGAGCTGCTGATGCGTTCGAGCGTCGCGCGCAGTTTCTTCAGATCAGCGCGGGCCTTGGAGACAGTTGGGATTATTTCGCGGAGCATGATGCCGCGCGAGGCCAATGCATGGTTCGACATATTTGCCTGGGTGGACTTGAGCAAATCTCCGACCTCGTCTCCCATTTCTTCGACCTGCTGAAGTTCCGAGAGATCGGTCTTGCAGCAATCGAGGAAGTGGCGATACTTGTTCAGGAATGTCGATACGTCGCCCTGCAGATTCTCGATCTTGAAGTCGCGTGGCGGTTTGTCGCCAGTTGGTGTTTCACCTTCTTGCTCTGTTGCCGGGGTTTCTTTCTTCTCAACAAGTGGCACGCACCCAGGCCCTTCCTTCGCTGAATATTGCCGATCAGCTTTTTGATCGGGGCACCAATAGAGCGGTGATGCCGCTGACGCCGTGGAGGCGCTGATACCGCTGAACGTGAGGGTGACTCCCCCCATGAAGACGGTCACGCAGAGGGCCTTGGTTGTCATAAGCGAATGCATACCACCATTTTCACCCCGACTCGAACCCTTGTCAATCAAACTCGCCAACTGCGTGCGCTGGATTGTTCAATTGGCCAGGAGCCTGCCCGACATTGCCATTTGTCACGAGGCGAAGGAGGGAAAAGTAGATGCGCGACCACAGACACCGAAAAACCGGAGCCGTGCTCGCTGGAATACGGTGAAGATTTTTCAGGGCCGAGAACAAAGGAGATACCTGGCCATCGTTCGCCTCAGTAGAAAGGTCAGTGTCGGCCTAGGGGTGACGTGGTTTAGCTCTCCATCTCCTGGTGGACTGAACACCAAGCGCTCGGCGGCCTGGGTCTGCGGGCTCGACTATTCTCGGCGACGATTAGCTTCCGCCAGATGCCGCTGAATAGAGCCCAAAGGGGGTCACGTCCCACCCCCTTCCATCCCATATCTAGTAGATGGTACGTCTTCTCTATACCCTCTCTGGGAAATATTTGTTAACCGTAGGATAGCCTCCAAAATTGTAGATACATTGTCAACGGGACAAGGCCACAAAGAGAGGCCTTCCACGCTTCATAAGTACATGAAATTTCTATTGACAAGTCCTTGAGTGAGTGTATACTGCGCGCCTGAGTGGGAGAAAGTGGGTGAATTTGGTCATCGTGACTTATGGAGGTCTCTCGACATTTCCCAGTCATGGCAGAAGAGGTGCTGTTTTGGCTCGTTCAAGAGGATAGCCGAACCTACCTTGACTGTACGGTGGGGTATAGTGGGCATGCTGAAAAACTTCTTGAGGCGAGCGGTCCTGCCAGCAGGCTTATCGGGGTTGATCGCGATGCGGTGGCCATTGCAGCCAGTAAAGAAAGGCTCGCACGATTTGGCAACCGCGTAGTCCTTATCCATGGACACTTTATGGATCTGAAACAGCATCTTGCTGCTAGTGGCATTGGGCAGGTCGATGGAATCCTGTTTGATCTTGGAGTCTCATCCCCGCAGTTAGAAGAATCTGCTCGCGGCTTTAGCTTTCAAGGGGATGGTCCGTTGGACATGCGTATGGATCAATCGATGAGCGGAACCGCCGCTGAACTGATCAACGGATGGCCGGAAGCGCAGTTGGCCGACGCGATTTTTCAGTGGGGCGAGGAACGGTTTTCACGACGAATTGCGCGTGCCATTATCCGCGCGCGTGAACGCCATCCGCTGGCGACGACGAAAGAGTTGGTCTCAGTGATCGAGGGGGCTGTTCCGGCGAATTATCGACATGGTCGTCTCCACTGTGCCACTCGCACGTTCCAAGCTGTTCGCATTGCAGTGAATCAAGAGCTTGACTGTCTCGATCCGGCGTTGCGCGATGCGGCAGATGTGTTGTCTCCCGGCAGCCGCCTCTGTGTGATTTCATTCCATTCGCTCGAAGATCGGATTGTCAAGCACACGTTTCGGGCGCTCTCCGGCAAGGACGATCCTGCATTGGTGGTGCTCACCAAGAAGCCGCAGGTCCCCACCAGGGAGGAATCGGACAGGAATCCTCGATCCCGCAGTGCCAAGTTGCGGGCTGCCCAACGGATATCCAAGGAGGGTCATTTATGAAGACGGTGACGCTTGTGGCCGGTGTGCTGTTGGTCTTTGTGTTTGTCTGGGAACGTGTCGATGTCGTTCGGTTGGGTTATCAGATCGAACGATTGAAGACCCAGAAAGTATTGCTGGAGCGAAAGCGGGATCAATTGCAAGTGAAGTTTTCTGCGCTGACGGCTCCGGAGCGGATCGCGAAGGTGGCGACGGAAAAGTTGGGGCTCGTTCCGCCGCAGCAGGGGCAAGTGCTGATGGTGCATCTGCCGGGAGAGGCTCCGAGCCTGTCACTCCCATCCGTGGAGCAAGTCCGTCTGGCGAGACATGACTCAACCGGGAGGGTGAGCGAGTGACTGCCGGCCCTTCTCGCGGTCGTCGCTATGTGATGCTGTTCCTGCTTCTCTGCGGATTCAGCATCATTCTATTTCGACTGGTCACGCTCCAAGTCCTTCAGGCAGAAGAGCTCACGGCCAAGGCCGATCGGCAACATCAAAAGACAGTGTCCTTCGAGGGAGCCAGAGGCATGGTGTCGGATCGGCACGGCATAGTGCTCGCGATGAATGTGGAGGTGCCATCGGTGTTCGGCGTACCGACGTCGCTGGAGAGCCCTTCGACCGTCGCCCGCCATCTTTCTCCGGTGCTCCATATTCGAAGGGATGAGCTTGAGAGAAAGCTTCAGCAAGACAAGAGCTTCGTGTGGTTGGCGCGAAAGGTCGAGCCCGAGCAAGGCCGTCGGCTGGAGCAGTTGTCGTTAGACGGCATCGGCGTGGTGATGGAGGGACGGCGGTTTTATCCCAAGGGCCCGTTGCTGGCCCATGTCCTGGGATTCTCCGGGATGGATGGGCAAGGGCTTGAGGGGCTCGAGCGCCGATATGATTCGCACCTGCATGGAGAAAAGCGCGTCACCATTTTGCAGCGCGATGCGTTAGGCCACACGGTTTTTCCCAAGGGTTTGGCGGAGCAAGTGCCTATGCCGGGACATGCTCTCACGCTGACCGTCGACGAGGTCATCCAATACATTGCAGAAAAAGAACTCGAGGAGGCCGTCACTCATACCCATGCCAAGTCCGGGACAATCATCGTCATGGAGCCGCAATCTGGTGCGATTCTCGCGATGGCTGTCAGCCCACGATTCGATCCGAATGTCGTCACCGCGTTGACGCCCGATCGGTGGCGCAATCGCGCTCTGACGGATACGTTCGAGCCTGGGTCGACCATGAAAATGGTGGTTGCGGCCGCGGCGCTTGAAGAAAAAGTGATGACACCAGACTCCATGGTCTTCGGTGAAAACGGCCACATGGTGATTGCGAATACGACGATTCATGACCATGACAAACTGGGGTGGATGACCTTCTCTGAGGTGATTCAAAAATCCAGCAACATCGGCGCGGCCAAAACCGGAATGGCTCTCGGAGAGCAGCGGCTCTACCGCTATCTCCAAGCGTTCGGATTCGGCCAACGTACGGAGATTGATCTGCCGGGCGAAGTGAACGGACTCTTGAAGGCTCCCAAAGACTGGGGTCGTCGATCGCTGGCGTCGATTTCGATGGGACAGGAGGTCGGGGTGACGCCCCTCCAGATGGTGTCGGCGGTGGCGACTCTTGCCAATGGTGGCGTGATGATGAGGCCCTATGTGGTGTCCGAAGTGCGCGATGAGAAGGGTCGCTTGCTTAAGGAAGTACTGCCACAAGTGAAACGACGGATCTTGTCACCGGAGACGGCCCGGACGATGACGACGATGTTGGAGGGTGTCGTGACGAACGGGACGGGAACGAAGGCGGCCATTCCCGGTTTTCGCGTGGCGGGCAAAACTGGGACCGCGCAAAAAATTGATTCGCGAACCGGCGCCTATTCCTCCACGCAGTTTGTCGGGTCGTTTGTCGGATATGTTCCGGCAGAATCTCCGCGACTGGCGATGATCATAGTCCTCGATGAACCTCAAGGTGAAGCGTGGGGCGGGGCCGTGGCGGCGCCCGTCTTTCGGCGGGTCGGGGAGCAGGTGCTCAACTATCTTGGTGTGTCCAGAGAAGACACGGTGAAAATCGCACTGGCAATGAAGGACCACTAAGAGCCCATGGCACGCGATCCCATCACCCTCACGCAGTTGGTCGAGGCGCTCCGTGGCCAGGTCGAGGTTCTGGAGCAGCGCGGCGATGTGAGTTGTCCGGTGCATGCGATCACGGACGATTCGCGGGCTGT
>VBOL01000276.1 GCA_005887945.1 Nitrospirota bacterium | reverse complement strand
TTATAGGAGGGAACCGAACGAGGGCGCAAGAGGCTAGCGGCTCCCTGGTCCTGAGGAGGGAGGAATTGGACCGCGCCTGTGGCCGTTCAGGTTCGCAACGGGTTGGTCTTCGTTGGGCCACCACACCGTCAACTCTCCATTCGTCATCCGCACTTCCACCTCCAGCGCCCGCGACGCGGTGAATATGTGTTTGTAAAGCCCAACGGCTCCTCGTATACTTCCGTCCGTGGATTCCGCAGCGCCTGCCAGCGGGCGGGGCTCTCGAAAGTGACGCCCCATACGTTGCGCCATACGTTTGCGAGTCGGTTGCTGGCGTCTGGGGTAGACCCGATCATGGCGACAAAGTTAGGCGGATGGTCGTCCATAATAATGTTGGACCGCTACGCCCATGCGGACCCGTCCAGGATGGCCGAGGCCGTCGAGAAGCTCGTGAGGAATTCCAGTACGGGAACCAGTTCGTTGGAGAAACCGCGAATCGTAAAAACCGCGTAACACATTGAAAAGACTGGTGTGGAGAGGTGGCCGAGTGGCCGAAGGCAACGGTTTGCTAAACCGTCGTAGGGGCAAAACCTCTACCGAGGGTTCAAATCCCTCCCTCTCCGCCACTCTGCTTAACCGCTATGTGTTGGCCTAATAACCCCGCATGGTGCCCGTTGCTGCGAGGACATAGCCCCGCCCCCGAGCGTCGTCAAACGGCGTGCAGACGATCCGACCTGGAATAAGCTTCCGAAGGAGTTGCCGCGTATGCGGGATGTGTCGCCCCAGCAAGCCTTTCACGTCCGCCACCCGTTTGACGAGGGCGCGCTCCAGACGCGAGCCGCCCAGGGCGGACAAGTGGTCGAGGCTGCTGAGTTGTGCGAGGAGCACAGCACGCAGATGTAGAATGTAAAGTCACCCGCAAAATGCGCCGGTCGTGCTTTGACAATTTCTTGATGGTGCGCTGAGGATAGCGAAACTGCTCCCACATTGCCCCAAGCTGTTCCCGCAACGCATGACGCCATTTCAAATCATGGAGTTGGTCTGAACACAACCGCTGGAGCACCTTGGAGGACGCGATCTTCTGAACAAACTGCTGGTAGATTTCTGGCAGCGCAGTGCCCGCCACTCTTTCACCGTACCAACGCCAGTAGGCCAACACGTCGCTGAGTAATGGTGGAAAAGAGCGAGGATGCTGCGGAATGCTCTTCTTGTGTCGTGCCATGCATTTCTCCTTATGGGCCACCCTAGGCCCGCAATACCGTGCCATAGCCCTATTGGAGGAAGGTGTCAAGCGGGGAGCATAGCAAAGCTTCAGGACGCTGGATTTGTCGAGATATGAAAATCCGTCGGGGCCGTGATCGAGGTCTGGGGTTGGGCCTGGTAGTGGCCGCCGCGCCTATCCCCTCAGTACGATACATGTCTCTCTGCAAGGCCTTGCCAGTCAAGGGTCTCGTCGCCTCTTGAGTTCGCCATCCAAAAGATGTACTCCTGCCTATGCTCTTTTCCTCCCCACTTCACAGTCTTGAGTTTCGACAGATAGAAGAGTTTTGCCGCACCTGGCCAGAGGGTGTCAGGGTCGAATACAAGCGAGAGCTTGCCGCCAGGCACATTCCCAAGGTTGTGTCGTCGCTTGCTAACACAGTGGGTGGCGTCTGGATTATTGGTGTAGCGACAAATGTGGATAACTGCCCGGTCTTTCCGATCCGTGGCTTCCCTCGCGAATCCGGCATCGAGGAACGAATCACGCAGGCGTGTTACCAGAACCTCTATCCTCCTTTGTTGCCGGAAATCAAAATCATCGATGTTCCTGGGGCCGGAGGAAATGTAGTAGCGCTCGTTCAGATATTAGAGAGTGTTGAAGCACCGCACGCTATCGAGAACTCGACGAAGGTCTATATCCGCACGAATAGCACCACTGAGATCATCCAGCTGGCTGAAATGGACCGAATCGAGTATCTGTTAACGCGGCGACAGGAGCCTGAGCAAAACCGAGAAAAACTAATCGAAGATATGAGGGGTAGATCTTGTGTCGGCCCTCCATCTATTAGAATCGTCGTAAGTCCTAGCTATCCGTGGCGGTCGATTCTCGGCGAAGACGTTCTCCTAGCTCGACTAAATGAATTGTCGCACCCTGGCACCTACGTCAACTTGCGGCACTTCATTCGGCTTGTTCGGGGAGGCTTCATGTCAGAGGAGGTTCACCCCTTGGTCGATCAGGCTGCATATCATTTTGAGGTGAACTTGCACGGGATCATTTCCTGCTATGTTACGTTGGGTATGGATGGGCCTAGGGTATTCCTTGACCAAATAGTAAGCGAAATAGGGAGGGCACTGAATCTAGCGAGATACCTCCTCAAAGGCACCCAAGCGAACATCTTAGTGCGCGTGCAGCTCCATGGCGTTAAGGATTCGATGATAATTGCATCTGGCTGGCAGGGTAATCTTCGTTCAGTTGAGGAGGTAGTCCAGGCGGAGGATAATCTTATATTGGAGAGTTTAGATAATGCGCTGTTGTTTCCTGACCATGTTGCAGAACTAGTCCGTCAATTGATGTGGTCATTAAACGTGTCGAATCGCGAGGTGATCACCCAAGCTACAAGGGCAATTCTTACCAGACACAGGCTTCCATGATTGCAGTATTTCCGCCGTGAGAAGGCTAGGCGTCCAGCAGCGGTCAGGCCACAGTCAGCACCAGTCCCTCCACGCGAAACTCTAGCGCGCTGGTTAAGGAAAAGTGCATATTGCCCGCGCCAGGACCGGGCCGAGCAAGTGATCAAGCTTGTCCGGTGCCTCTCCCGAAGTTTATACTATGGCCGCCGGGAAAAGAAACGCCGCCTGTCGCGAGTGACGTATGAACAGGTCGACGACCGCCTGTCATTTCCATCCTGCCGTATTCTTCCTAATTGGCCTGCTTTGTTTGTGCATCGCCATGCAGATTTTGGGGGCTCCGATCTCACTCTGGGACATACATCAGTCTGTTGATCTGGAGGAATCCTCTCCGCTGGAAGAGCTTGCTT
>VBOL01000275.1 GCA_005887945.1 Nitrospirota bacterium | reverse complement strand
AGACGAAGGCTTACGACCCATGATGACAATCATAGAAGGCTAGTGGTTTTTGGCGAGTAACGGGCGTATGATTTATTTCCTTTGATGTGATCTAGTCGCTTCCGCCTCCGTCGGCGGAGTGAGGTGCGCGAGCGGCGAAGCCTCCGTTGAAGCTCGCCAGGAGGGTAGGCGTCGGGCGATAACGGGAGGATACGGAGTGCGTCGCTTTCGCCAGCGAGGCGACGACCGGACGAGCATCCCTCTTTGCTGGTCTTGACGGAACCTGCCGCTATTCGGGATGAAGACCGTAAATGGGCCGAGACATTGCTTGCCGGAGAAAATCGCCTTCTCGAGATGCTCGCCACCGGATGTACGCTCTCAGAATTCCTTGATGCCTTGTGCCGACTCATCGAAGATATCGCGAGCGGATCTCTCTGTGGAATTGTGCTGGTAGATCCGATCAGCAATCGACTGCAGCACGGTGCAGCGCCCAGCCTTCCCCTCAGCTATAACGAGTCGATCCATGGCAGACCCGTGAATCTCTCTTCGGGTCCGTGCGCAATGGCGGCATGTCTCAAAGAGCAAGTGATTGCCGCCGATGTCGCTTCGGACACACGATGGGACACATACGAATGGCGCGCTCTGGCAATGGCACATGGACTGCGGGCTTGTTGGTCCACGCCAATATTGTCATCCGATGAAAAAGTGTTGGGCACCTTCGCGATATACTCGCGCGAACCTGGTAGCCCTACCGCGCAACATCAACACCTCATCGGACAGATCACTCACCTGGCGACTGTGGCCATTGAGCAAAAGTATGGGGAAGAAAAGCTCAGGCAAAGTGAAAAAGAGCTGCGGCAACTCATCGATGCCGTCCCTCAACATATCTTCGTCTTGGGGCCGGATGGGAGTTGTCTCTATACGAATCAGGTCGCACGCGAATATCACGGTCTTTCCCCCAAAGACCCTCAGGAAGACCATCTGGCGATGTTCGTTCATCCGGACGATCGGGAAATGGTGTTGAGTGAACGCCAACGTTTGATATCGCAGGGTGCCCCATACGAGCTGGAAGCACGACTGCTCGGTAAGGAAGGGCAGTATCGCTGGTTTCTCATCCGTGTCAGCCCGTCGCGGGATGAACAGGGATGCATCATCCGGTGGTATGGGACACGGACGGAGATCGAAGACCGCAAGCGCGCTGAGGAGAAGCTCCGTCAAGACGAAAGGGAGCTGCGGCGCATCACCGACGCCATAGATCAACGCATTGCTGTCCACGGACCCGATGGAAAAATTCTATATGCGAATCGAGTACTACTCGAATATAGCGGTCTGAGCGTAGAAGACGTCATGGAGGATGACTTTCGCGCGCGGCTTGTTCATCCCGATGATTTGGAGAGATCACGGGCCGAGCGCCAGCATGGGCTAGAACGCGGAACCCCGTTTGAACTTGAGCTACGAGCTCGCCGCAATGACGGGCAGCACCGGTGGTTTCTGATCCGCTTTAACCCGTTGCGGGACGATGAGGGACGGATCATTCGCTGGTACTCAACGGGAACCGACATCGACGATCGCAAACGGGACGAAGAGAGGATTCAAAAAGAAAACTTGGCGTTGCGCGAAGAGATCGATCACTCGTCGATGTTTGAAGAAATCATTGGTTCATCGGAAGTCATCCGCAAAGTATTGACCCAAGTCACCAAAGTGGCGCCGTCGGATTCCACGGTGCTCGTGTTGGGTGAGACCGGGACGGGCAAGGAGCTGATCGCTCGGGCCATTCACAAGCGCTCGAAGCGGTCGTCCCGGCTGCTTATTCGCGTCAATTGCGCGGCGATCCCTCCTTCGCTCATCGCCTCCGAGCTGTTCGGACACGAGAAAGGCGCATTCACCGGTGCGCTGCAACGACGTCTGGGACGGTTTGAGCTGGCCGATGGCGGGACGATCTTTCTTGACGAGATCGGGGACCTGCCGGCCGAGACCCAAATCGCTCTGTTGAGAGTACTCCAAGAAAAGGAAATTGAACGAGTCGGCGGCAGCCAATCGATTTCCGTGGACGTGCGCGTGCTGGCCGCCACGAACCGCGACCTGAAGGTGGCCATGGCGGCAGGCACCTTTCGCCAGGATCTCTTCTACAGGCTGAATGTCTTTCCAATCCAGATACCCTCGCTGCGCGAACGGATGGACGATATTCCTTTACTCGTTACATACATGGTTGAGCGCTATGCGAAGAAGGCCGGGAAAAAGATCAGGAACATACAGAAAGAGACCCTGAAGCTGTTTCAGGCCTATGACTGGCCCGGCAACATTCGCGAGCTGCAGAATGTCATCGAGCGGGCTGTCGTGCTGTGCGAGAGCGAAACATTTTCCGTCGACGAGACCTGGCTGAAACCGGAAGGGCACCGGCTGTCGGGGTCGGTGGTTCCCTTAGGCGCCACACTTGCCGAGCATGAAAAGGAAATCATTGAAGCCGCGTTGGCGGATTGCGGGGGCCAGGTCAGTGGCCCCACTGGTGCCGCTGCCAAGCTCGGACTCCCGAGGCAGACGCTTGAGTCAAAAATCACGGTCCTGGGAATTAACAAGAATCGGTTCAAGACTCGACAAGCCGACTACGCACGGTAAAGAGACCGAAAGCTGTTTGCACGCGAACCATAAGTGCCAGTCTCTCGCGAATCATTCCTTCTGGGTTAGACTGCTCTTCTGACTTCGTCCCCACTTACCGCCTTCCACGCAATCGGATCGGGGAATTGAAACTTTACCGGATACTTCTGCCACTTTTGCCGATCATTCAGCAAATGCTGAAATTTCGGCAGCCGCTTCCACGCTAAGAGCAAGTATATCAAAGGCTTACAACTGGTCTCTTCATTGCACTATTTGTTGCCATCGAGGCCGCAGGAGTCGTAAATGACAATAAGGATTGAAAAGGAAACCCACAGACTCAAGACGATGATTCGCCTGAGCGGTCGGCTGCAATCGCAGCATCTGGATGAATTGAAGACGCAACTAGAAGGCGCTCGGTCGCGGATTGCGCTGGACCTCAACGGTGTGACGCTCGTGGATGTCGAGATAGTTCGATTTCTGAACGCCTGTGAGAAAGGCGGTGTCAAGCTCCTCAATTGCTGGCCGTACATACAGGAGTGGATGATCCGTGAAAAAGGCAGGGAAGGATAAGGCAGTGCAGTGCTGATAACCAAATCGATCCACACACAAAAGGAGGGGATTCCAATGACAAATACTACTGTTCAAAAAGGAGATCACACCATGAGGCACGTCATTTTCATTATTCTTGGTGCCGTGACTGTTATGTGCCTGGCACTTGCAACTGGCTACCTCCAGCCTTAGCCGTTGAGGTAGCCAGTAAAGGCTAAGGTCGGAATGCCAGCTTTGGCGGATGCCCAGACCATGCGACAGATTGCTTTGGCTCAGCCCGTCAGAAGGTGCGAAGTGTCAGACGCAAGGTCCCGTCAAGGAAGGAGGCATGCGATGAGGTGCGCACGCTGTGGTGGATTGATGGTGCGGGAGAAGTTTGAAGATCATGGAGGACTCGGGTCGAATGACCATGAGTATGCCGGATGGCGGTGCATCAACTGCGGGGCGATTGTCGATCCCGTGATTGCTGCACATCGGCGCCTCACGTCGCAGGCAGCAGCATCTAACCCGGCATTGACAACCGCATAAGGAAGCTTCCTGCATGCACACTTATATGTATGGCGAAATGGTGACGCCGCGACTTAGCACGGCGTTTCCCGCTGAGGTAGATAGGCCCATCCCTACACCCCGGAAGGGCCTGTCTCCTCAGTGAGGAACAGAAGCAGATGAAAAGAATAAAGGAACGGGACTGTCCGGAGTGATGAGGAGGGCAGCATGGACTAGATGATCTTCTGTGCAATGGCAATGGTGGCGCTACGCTGATGGACAAGTGTCGCGCCATGGAAAATGGTGAAAGACCGTGAGTACGACTTGGTCACGTACGAAGGGCAACCTTACATCGGCGCATGGCCCAGGGCTTAGCAAACTTCAAAACAGGAGGGTCCGGCATATGATTAGGCACATGACACGAGCAGGCTCTATGGTGCTCCTTCTTGTTGCCGCACTTTACCCTGGCGCAGCCGCTGCACATGAAGGAACGGATTTGGAAGTAGACCCTTGCGTGCGCTGGGTAGGTGAGAGCGCGGTGCATTTCAACGCCTACCAGCCGCAATACGAGCTGAAAGCTCAATACTGCACGGACATTCCCAAGACAGGCGAGACTTTCCTGGTCGTGGACCTCGTGGACCCGGCGCTGCGTAACGTGCCGGTGGGTCTGCGGATAGTGAAGGGAATCGACGGGACAGAAGCTCAGACAGTGGCAAGCTGGCGTCCGAGCCACCACCCGGCCGGAGTAGTCAGCGGCGAAACCACGCTGGACGAGGGCCTGTATTGGGTGATCATTACGGCGGAGGGGCGGAATCCTTTGCGCTACCAGTATCTCTTGCGGGTACAGATGATCGATTATCAGAAGCTTGTGCGTTCCGTGGTAGCACCGCTGATAGGACTGCTACTATTTACCTGGGTTCGTAGGAAGCCCGGCATGCCGGCCCACAACGGTTCGGTCTATATCGAACACACCTTCGAGCAGCCCGGCAAATTCGTCGGTCTGGTACGCTGGTGGGCAGCAAGCAGGAGCATGTACCGCGAGTCTCCTTCTCAGTAGGGGGAATCGAAAATGAGTTCGCGCAACATCATGGTCGCGCTTGCAGCGATTGCCGGTGGAGCAGCGATCTTCTTTGCCCTGCGCGGTCGTCGCAACACGTCGGGCAGCACTGTTTCGTAGGCGGCCCGCCATCCGGCCGTTAGGCGTCGCTGGTGGCATCGGGGCACTCGAATGACATCGCGAACCGACACAACTGTGAACAAAAAGGGCAAGATTCCCTGGTATGTCTACTTTGTCGGGGGGGTCATCTATACCGTTCTTGCCGTTATGCTGTTCGCGGAATCGACCTCGCCTGTTCTGGCATGGATTTGCACCATCAGTGCGCCGTTGGGCTTTTACTATGCCGGGGGGGCTTGGAAACAAGATAAACGAAACAGAGTTGATGCCTAACCGTGTGCTGCAGCGAACCCGACCATCGCGCTGTGGTTGCAATCGAGCATCCTCGTGGGCTGGGTCGCTGAGCTTGGGTCGCTGGAGAGCCATGCGCTGAAACAAGACTGCCAAATGGCCAACGCTGTGCTCGAGCGCAATCCAACTCCTCGTTATTTGTTCGCTGCGCTAAAAAAATCAATGATCGCCTTATTTTTCCCCGGCCATTCGGGGTGTGTCCCGGTGCCTTCGCAATAGCGTGTTGTGACATTATTTTTACAACCCCTGTACGTTATGCAGCCGTTTGCCTCTTTTACAGGGCTTGCAGAATCGCAACCATTACAGACAGCCCACCATTCTATCGCCTCTTTACCATAACCTGGGAAAAGAGTGTCATGGCTACTGTGCATAACCATAACGGGAAGCGGATTAGGACAATGATATTCTTTCAAATCCTCACCCCTGATGCCCACCGCACTCGGAGCAATCGCCGCTGGAATATGTCTGGTGCCATTCATAAATGCTATGCCCATGGCAACAGTCCCGCCATCAGAATGACCGGTGAGAAAAATCCGTTTCTTGTCGACACACCATTTCCTTTCGATAAGTCCTGGTATTTCAGCAAGCTCTTCAATCGTTTCGGTAGTCATTTTGCGGTGATCGGCGTACGCCACAATAAAACCTGCCGCCGTGGCCTCTTGCGTTAGATACATATAATTTTCCGACTCATATCGATTTTTTCCCCCTGGCGCGTAGACCATGAGTAAAGGATGGGCAATGCTTGCATTGTAGTTAACCGGTGTTTTTACCATATAGCGAATACCCGCCGATGTCTTTTCATCATTACTGGCGCCTGTGGTACCGGGTTTTGTTCCTGGGTCGCAGCGTCGCGTATTATCGTCGACCGCATAGACAGCCTCACCAAGCAGTTTGCCAGGATTCACGGCTTCAGCATTATTCTTTCCAGCATATTGAATCGCGCCCGCGCCGGTAAAACCAATTACCAATAGGCCTATTGCT